>CAYYCT010000010.1:0-25464 GCA_964470485.1 uncultured Candidatus Saccharibacteria bacterium | reverse complement strand
CTACGACCAACGCGTTAACAGCGCGCTGCTCTACCGCTGAGCTATCGCGGAATATTGTACTACTTCATCACTAGATATCTTTACAGCTAAAGAATATATTGTTGCAACGCGCTTCCGCGCGCTGACTATCTTTCTTTGCCTCCGAGCTATCGCGGAATATAGTAAAATTCAGTTCGGTAGATACTGAATGTAGCTATAATCATACAAGAAAAAGCAAGATTCTGCAAGACAATATACTGTGAGTAATTGCCTTGCTCAGGTTAGGGAGAGTCTATGGCTATGCAACTAAAAACCCAGTCTAGGAGGACTGGATTCTTAATTGTGTTTAACTTTAGCTATTCTAGAAAGAATGTTCTTTTAGCTTGTTGTAGACGTGGGCAGTAGCAAATAGTGATACAGGCACGGTAACAATAAGACCTATAATAAAAAAGAAGAAACCAAGTATATTAATAGCGCCAAGAGCAAGCAAGAAAGCAAGTATTGGCCAGAAATGATTGGTGGTTAAGCGGTACGTTTTAGTAATAATTTCTTTCAAAGAAGCATGTTCATTATCGAGAAGAACATAAGGGAAAAATTTTAGGCGGACTGAAAAGTAAATGACTGGGACAGCAAAGACAAAACAGAGAATCGTACCTAGTACAAAGACAGAATTTATATTGTATGTTGAGCCAAATACTCTAAGAACGTATGACATAAGGAGCAAAAACCCTGGTATAGAATATATTACCGTTAGCGCAAAAAACTTAATAACCCTGGTAGGAGACAGAAGTGGGCTGTAGAGGTCAGTAAAGGTAAAATGTTGGTCACGACTAATCACAAGAGAAATTGAAGCAAGCGATAATCCTACAAACAGCGCTACCACCAAATTAAGAAAAGGGGTAAATTTAACTGCACTTAGGATAATCTCAGCGATAATAAAAGTTAGAACCAAAAACCAAGCATGTTGGTACGTCTTTGCCCAACCAAATCTAAGGGTTTCTTCGAATGAAAAATGTTTCTTTATCATAATGATTTTAGTATAGCAAGAATATATCTTTGCAAATAAAATTTAGAACAAAACCTGTGTATAATTTTAATTTTCTACTTTAGTGTCTTTTGGTATATACTAAAATTATTATTCGGTAAAGATAATTGTAAAAGTACATGCATATAATACTCACCGGTGTTCATATAGAAATTACTGATGCTATTCGTAGATATACTCTGGATAAAATGCGCACACTTGAAAAGCTCGTTGACCATACTGACACCAGCGCAAAACTAAATATTGAAATATCAAAAGCCTCGAACCACCATGTTAATGGTCAAGTCTTTCAAGCAGAAGCAGTTCTTCACCTTCGTGGTAAAGAAACAGCCCTTAGAACAACACAAGATGATTTGTATAAAGCAATTGATATCTTAAAAGATATGCTTACTCGAGAGCTTTCTCAGTATAAAGACAAGGAACGTTCGATTATGAGACGCGGTGCACATAAAGTAAAAGCATTATTTAAAAAATTATCATAATATAGTAAAAATTATAATGGATCACGAAACAAAAATTACATATAGTGTTATTGCAGTATTAATTATTATATTAGGAGGTCTTGCCTATTTTCTTCAGCCATCACCATTAGATTCTCAAATGGAAAAAAGTAAAGACACAATAACCACAACAACAAAACAACCATTATCAGGAACCACCAAATCAACACAGGGAACCACAACAACATCTATGGAAGAAAAACAATACACACAAGCATTGCTTACTACAAATAAGGGTACGATTGAAATTACTTTTGAAAAGAATACACCTCTTACTGTAAAAAATTTTACAACACTCGCGTTAAAAGATTATTATAGTGGTGTACGTTTTCATCGTGTAATTAAGAATTTTATGATTCAGACAGGGGATCCTCTTTCTAAAGACTTGGCAAATCAAGCTATGTGGGGAACAGGAGGCCCTGGATATAAATTTAATGACGAACTGACCGGCAAGGAGCAATATCCGCTTGGAACAGTTGCAATGGCAAATGCTGGACCAAATACTAATGGTAGTCAATTCTTTATCGTTACCGCAAACCCAGGATACCCACTTCCACCTAGCTATACTGTCTTTGGCCATGTAACAAAAGGAATAGAAACAGCTCTAGCAATTCAGGAAGTTAATACAAATCCGTCAGATCGTCCTCTTGAAGATATCATCATACAAAAAGTAGAAGTGAAATAGTTTTATTATAAAGAAAAAAGCCCTGCTGTTTTGCGGGGCTTTCTGGTTGATGGTCTTGAGAGAGTTGTCTTTAGAGCAGAAGCTGCACTTCTCTCTGGAGTTCACACAGAGCAGCTCTTGCTGCTTGTCGAAATTGGGGTTGTTGCTTCTCCATTTGAGTGGGAGCAATACCGTCAACTTCAGTCAGCATTGCATCAATGATCACCTTCAATTCACGAATCAGACCTGGGGGGAGATCCTTTGTCATGGAAATAGCTATTGGAATAGTCCCATAAGCGAAGCTATTGACCCAGGACTTTCGTATCTGAGAGGCTGGCGGGTTAGTACACCCTATCCCCATTGCTGTAAGGTACTGTTCGCGTAGAGTCTTGGCGAAGTGTTTCATTGGAGCTTATCTCCTTCCTTTGATGCTGTTGATGAACATCACTACTCTATCCTTTTCAGGTTGAAATATCAAGGACACGACAAGTACGTTATTTTAATAGTATCTAGGATGTTTTTTCAATATACCCTCGTTTAAAGCTGTCCCAGTCCATTTCTTTTTTCCCCTCTGGAGTTACAGAAAGTATGTAATCAGCCGCTTTATGTGATTCATCGATATTTTTTACAAGATCAACTTCATTTACTTTTACTCGAATTGTTTTACCTGCGTGTTCTATAAAAAAATATAACCCCGGCCATGGAGTAAGTGCGCGGAATTTTCTACGGACAGTATCTATTGAGTCGTCAAGGTTAACAAGACCAAGATCTTTTGTTATTTTTTTACAAAAAGTTGCTTGTGAGTGATCTTGTTCCTTTGGGGTAAGTATTCCTTCTAAATAATGCGGGAGCACCGATACAAGTAGCTCGCCCCCAAGTTGTCCGGCAGTTACTTCAAGTGTTCCTGCATTAGCAAGGGGATTAATCATAAAAGAATTTTGTACAAGAATTGGGCCGTGATCCATTTCTTTATCAAGTTTCATTATGGAAACACCGGAGGTTATGTTGCCGTCCAAGAGAGCACTCTCAAGAGGAGATGCTCCGCGATACTTTGGTAGCAAGGATGGATGAACATTGAGTACTCCCATGTTTGGAGTTTCTAAAATTTTTTCTGGAATAATTTTTCCATAACTTGCAACAATAAAGACATCGTAGTCATTAGCATAAAGAGGAGAAGACTCTTCTAGAGTTTTTAGGTCATCTGGCTGGAGTACAGTAATTCCTTTTAGTTCACACCACGTTTTAATATAAGGTTTTGTCATAACTAAATGGCGTCCACTTGGTGCGTCTGGTTTTGTTACAACATATTTTGGAATATACCCAGCACGAACCAAAGACATAAGGACACTTTCAGCAAGTGGTCCAGTACCAAAAAATATCCACGACAGAGTGTTTGTATTCATATGTTAAAGTCTACTGGAAAATGTGTATAAAGTGAAATTATTGAATTAGGTTGTATAACAAAAGGAGTGTCTCTATCAGAGTTAATTACTTTTTTTCTTAGAGGCTTCCATAACTTCCTCTTCAGTAAATTCTTCAAGATCAAACCCATGATCAATAAACAAGATTCCATCAAGGTGGTCGGTCTCATGTTGAAAAATATGCGCAAGAAGACCCTTCCCTCCATAGGTAAATTTTTTACCATCTTCATCATACGCTTCTAGCGTGGCAGCAATGGAGCGCTTTGTTTTTCCGTATATCCATCTAACTGAGAGACATCCTTCCTGCATGATGGCGGTTTTTTTTGATTTTTTTATGATTTTTGGATTAATAAAGACAAGGGGTTTCTGTTTAGCGTCGTCTTCATATGAACTTTCTGCTACGACAAATAGGCGCAGTGGTATCCCAATCTGAGGAGCGGCAATTGCGACACCATCATGTTCACGAGCGAGCGCTTTTTTCATCGATGCTATGATATCTCGAAGAAATACTGAGCCGAATTCCTCTTTTTTAACTTCACGTGAATGAGCGCGAAGTGGATTGTTTACATCAGTATCAATTTGGATAATAGTATCGTGTATTTCCTTCATATAGGATAATCTACCATTATTAAGAAGCTTTTAGCAAACAATATATGAAGATTATTTGTTTATATAAAAAAGTGAAGCGGGTTTACAACTGGGTGTGCCTCCATGACTACGCGCCGCACCTTTGCGCGAACATCATCATTGTTTGCCCACTCTGTTTCCTTGATATGTATGAAGAGAAGCGTCACCCCACGACCTTGTTCAAACCACATAACGGTGTATGGTTCTAGTTCTTGTTCAAATCGTTTACGCACATCATCCGGCAGATTATCAAACGACGCTTTAATGACAGTATAGTACGGCGGTAGGAGAAATTGCTCGCGCTCTTTAAGAAGTGTTGTATAGACTTCTCGGAATGATGGTGTCGTAAGCTGTTTGATAACAGGAGTGTTTTTTAGTCTTGTTTGTAAGATAAGTGGCGCCTCAAGACTTATATCTCGGTTAAGCTTCTCTGCCATTTCGGTAATAAGTGAAAGAATTTTTTCATCAGTTCTGTACTCAGGAAGAGAAAAAAGTGAGTCAAGTGAGAGTATAAGTATACCGTCACAGGTATCGACAAGATTGTGAGCCATCTCTGTTCCGATAAGAATTCCATACGGGCTATCTTTCCATTCCTTATACACTTTTTTTGCTTTAACTCTTGTATTTGTGTGCTCACTATCAATAACAAAAAGAGGAACACCTAGTCGTTCCAGCTCTTCTTCTACCCCGGTCGTAGCTATCCCAAGAGTCATCATTCTCCAACCACCACAATGACGACATGAGAGAGAGGTTTCTTCATTAAGCTGTATGATTGCTTCACATCCATGACAAACATATGTTCGGATGCCTCCAATCTTGTGGAGAACATAAGGTCTATTACATGTGTGGCAAGTAAAGAGCTCCCCGCAATCTGAGCATATTGTTGTTGGGTACATACCCTTGCGGTGTGCGTAAAAAAAGTAATGTCCTTCTTTTGATGTTTTGATGTGATGAATGATTTGTAAGGCAAGTTTTGATAAATAGGGGCTTGCTGTTCTATTTTCTTCAGTCATCTGGACTACAAGTAAATTAGTATCATTTCTAAACTGAAGAGGAATAATTTCTGAGGCATCCTTTTTTTGAAACAATAAGTGTGCACGAAGAGAAAGCATTTGAGAGCCAAGAAGGCAGGGGACTGACGTTGCTTTAGCGAGAAGTTCCATGACGACACGCATATCATACCCATCATCGCCATGAGTATAGTAGTAGTAACTATGTTCACGTTCAATAACAATCAACCCAAGATCATTTCTCGTCCAGGGGATAAGTGATGGCGTAGTAAGAATTAGGAGTGGGTGCTCTTTTGTTCTAATCGTTGTGAGTGCTAAAGAATATTGTTTTTCAGTTAGTGATCCATGAAGAACCACAACATAATCGTCAATACCCTTAGAAAGATTTTTCTTTGCATTCTCTAGATCTGTTATTGTTGGGAAAAAAAGCACTAAAGATTTTCTCTTTGAAAACATCTCACGAATAGTTGTCTTATATCGCAACATTCTATTTTCATAATTTTGTTCTAACAGTAGCAGTTCGAAACCTCTTTCATCGCTTGGAATGGTTATCGGAGATAGCTCGTCAAAAGATTTTTCAGATAGGAGATCATAAATAATAGTCCCAACGTTTCGTATGAGGTATGCAGAGGCGTATGAAAGCGCTTTCCACAATTGTGGATGAAGAAATTCTTTTACCAATACCTTTGTAATTTTTTTTGTAACGAATGACGCGTGTTTAAGAGATTGTTTTTCTTCTTGTGCATCAACAACGCTAAGAACTAATCCACGACATACACGTTTACGGACAGTTATTTCTACCAAATCTCCCGGGGCTACTTGTATTTTTGAAAAATATGAAAGTTCCTCATAAGGAATTCCATTTGCAAGTGGAGATACAGTAAGGAGATACATGTAACCTAAGTATACCAGAAAAATAATAAAAAGTGTTAAAAAGCCTTATAAAATAAGGGAAAAAAGTCTTTATTGCTAGTATTATTTATGATATACTACAGAGATTATATGGGATTCTTTTTTAAGAAACTTGGCATCGACCTTGGGACGGCAAATACCCTTGTGTATGTTCCTGGTAAGGGGGTAACACTTGTGGAACCTTCTGTTGTTGCTATTTCTGAGACAGGAAATAAGATTCTTGCCGTTGGGAGCGAGGCAAAAGAAATGATCGGTAAAACCCCAGACTCAATAATTGCATATCGTCCTATGCGTGATGGAGTGATTGCTGATTATCGTGTGACAGAAGTAATGTTACGATACTATATCAATAAGTCGCTAAGCGGATTTAATCTTTTTAAGCCTGATGTAATGGTCTCTGTTCCTGCTGGTGTAACCTCTACCGAGCGTCGGGCTGTTATTGAAGCTGCCCTCAAGGCTGGAGCTCGCAATGCGTATGTTGTGAAGGAACCAATTCTCGCAGCCATTGGAGCAGGTATTCCAATTCATGAAGCACAAGGGCGCATGATTGTTGATATTGGAGGTGGTACAACAGACGTAGCCGTTATTTCTCTTGGTGGAATTGTTTGTAGTACGTCAGTTAAATGTGCTGGGACAAAAGTTGATCAAGCTATCGTCGATTACATGAAAAAAACATATAACTTAGCAATAGGAGATCAAACTGCAGAAGATATTAAAATTAAAATTGGTGCGGCTCTTCCAATTGAGGATGAACTTGTGCTTAAGGTGAAAGGCCGCGACTTTATTGCAGGTCTTCCTCGTACAGTTGAAATACGAACCAATGAAATCGTCAAAGCTATTGATAAGGAACTGAAAATGATGATAAAAGCTATTCGTGACGTTCTCCAAGAAACACCTCCAGAACTTGCCTCAGACATTATCGATAATGGTATTATCATGAGTGGTGGTTCTTCACTACTTCGCCATTTCCCAGATCTCGTAGAGCGTCGTACAGGTGTAAAGGCAGTCCTTGCACCAGATGCTTTCTATTGTGTGGCCAAAGGAACAGGTATTGCTCTTGAACATCTCGACACCTACAAACGCAGTATTTTCGCGAAGAGGTAAAATTAGAAGGTGGTTAAAATAATAAACCGCACAACCCTTTTGAGGTGGTGCGGCGAAGGTGAGCGATAAATAGGCGTACTATTCTTCTGAGAAGAGAGGTCCGACCGGAATTCGAAAAGTCCTGTCGAAACCCTTCCTCATAATGTCATCATCTTCAGGCCAAAGCCCTTTTTTGAAATACCCAGCAGCATTTATGTTACCCATACATTCTCTGGCAATTGGGCACTGGATCTCATTTCCTCTTTTTCTTGAACATCCAGTACAAGAACTACGCCCAAGTTGCCATAATGCATGTGATTGGGAAATTTTATTGAGACCATACTGCCTGGAAACCTCACAATTAAAGGGGCGAAGTAAAGCCTCCATAACTTCATTTCCAACGTCTCTATTTTTTGTCAGGGCGTGAAATTGGATAAAGAGTCGTTGCACGTGCATATCAACCGGGAAGGCGTCATCTGGCACCTCACATAGACCAAGCTCTGCAAAGAACATTAAACACAACGATGAGACCTTTGGCCCATATCCAGGGAGAGGGTCGTCACCTGTCTTTTTTTTGTTAACCCCCTTAAACTCTTCGATTCCCTTCACTGTCCACCCACAATACTTAAACATGTTTGACGGATCTCCATCAAAGTCATCGAAGATTGTGCGAAAACAGCGTATCCAATATCCAGCTGTTTGTCTTGGAACCCCAATTTTGAATTTTGATAACAGATCACCAAGGTCATCAGGTTTCCATTTTCTTATAGCTCTTGTGTAAAGCTCAGGATGAAGTTCGTGAAGGAGCACATGTGCCGGGTAAACATTCATACTTACTTGCCGACGATCGGAAAGTACTGCTGAAAATAGCCACAGCCGATGCTTGAGACTTGCTCGAATAATTCTTTTTGGCACCGTTATACTATTATCTTCATAAAGGTGGAATTGACGAGGTAGAAGTTCCCCCGGCATGTTTGTATTCTGAGGAGCAGAACTTGCGTTGTGATGCAAGTAGACCCCAGTTTTTTGTACATATGCCTCATAAAGAGTGAGAATGAGTTCCACTCCTTTACTTACATCTAAGAATAAACCCCCACCACGAATTACACCATTTTCGTAAGTGAACCGAGGTCCTGCAAGAGTAGCTGTGGCCTGGCCAATTGTGTTGCCCAAGCCAGTATCGATCTCATGTTTCGAATCTAATAGCTTAGTCATTTGGTTTTCCTTTTTCAATTTTAATATCCCTCTCGGGCTTGTCTGTAATCCTATCCTTTTTACATCAACTTGCCAAGAAGGGCTCTTTTTGTCAATCTTTTATCTTTCTATAAAAAAGAGTACTATACGGAACAGAGCAGTAAATATTCACAGTTCGTTCATTTCTTTGGAGATCAAGTACCATGAAAATCTCGCTCAAAAAGCAAGTTGCCAAGCCTCCGAAAGGTGCGGTGCTCGTCAACCTTCCTCTTCAGAGTCTGAGCGCCCTCAGACAAATGAGGGCAACCTTCTCAACAGATTCTATCGTTGAGCTCGCCGAAAGCTTGAAACAATCTGGTCAACTAAATCCTGGTATTGCAGTAGCCTTAACCCATGATCAAGCCACGGGGTATCTTGAGGCAATCAACAAGACATGGGGGACGGCCTTCGCACTTCATCAATTCAACCAGGTGTATGTAGAAGAAAGAGCAGAGAAGTTTTATTTTTTCATTGTTGCCGGCGAGAGACGTTACCGTGCCTGTAAGCATGCTAAGATTCCCAATTATCTTTGCCAGCTTCATTTTGGAATGAGTTTTGAGGAGGCAGTAGCACTTCAGGCTCAAGAAAATTTGCATGAGGCAGTTCCTCAGGAAGAGGCTGCGGCACTTTTTGCACTTTTGTGGAGAACGCAGAAAAAAAATAACCCGTTGCTTACTCTGCAAGAGTTTGCGAAAAAAATGGGGAAGTCGCCAGATGCCATTCGCCGGGCAGTTAGGTTTATGGCATTACCCATTTCTGTGCAAGAACTTGTACTTCCTAATACAAAATACAAAACCAAGGGTGTGTCGTATGGTATCTTGTGTGAACTTGCTCGTCTACAAGAAGCACAAATTAAGGCATCTCTTGCATACAAAGAAGAGGAGCTAATCCGCCTTGCGTATATCTTGGTTAGCAAATACAAGACTATCAAGGAGGTTGCTCACTACGTCACTGAACGTATAACGCAACTTGAACAACAAGAACAAGAAGGACTGGATGGTTTTGAACTTTGTCTTCAGGAAGTGGCCGAGGGGACAAAAAGTCGAAATGTTTCTGGTCTTGAGACAACGATACGATTTGGGGAGCAACATCTTGAAAGGGTTGCAGCTTTTCATCGTGACCCTGTAATTGGACGAGTTGCTAGTGGTAGTACTGTCATGGCAATTGAAAGAGTAATGACGACGGCTAGTGTTTTAGCGCCACAAATTGTAGAAGGCCTGAAGGGTGCACGTGGTTCAAAAAAGGCCACAAGTCTTCTTCCAAAAACAACAAAACTGAAAGGGGTGTGATGCCCCTTTTTTCTTTTTTGTGTAAAAAACTGATGGTATACTTAGTCCATATAAACCCATGTCTTTTATCTCATCGCTTTCGCATCATGCCACACTTTTTGTTTATTTAGATAGAAAGGCTCTTGCGAAGACTTTTTGGGAAGAACTCAGTAAGACATCCCCAGCACATATTTTCCACGATCATACTGTGCTTGATATTGATACTGCACGAGAACTTAAATCATGGGCTGTTTCAGCATATTCTGGTGAAAAGGTTGCGCTACTATCCTTTCATACAATTACTATCCCAGCACAAAATGCACTTTTAAAAATATTAGAAGAACCACGCCCCGGAGTTCGTTTTGTTCTTGTTACATCTAATAGTGAGATGCTCATACCAACACTTCTTTCTCGACTTCAACAACAGCATGGTAATGTAATGCAAGATAAAGAAGATGTACATGCTAAATTATTTTTATCAACAAAATATGAAGAAAGGATGAAACTACCGTATGTCACAAACTTGGTAAATGCTGTTGATGAAGAAAACAGAAAAGATAGAGAGGCTGTGCGTTCTTTTATTGTCTCACTTGCAAAAAGTTTCCAAGGGAACACACATCAGCATACCTATGTATGCATCACTCTAGAGATGGCGTCATATATGGGAAACGCTTCTACCTCTGGAAAAACAGTACTGGAATATCTTGCCCTCCTATTGCCGGAAGTCAAAGCCTAATGTACAATTAACGTCTAATCTAAAACTAATTTTTTATTATGGCATACGACTTTTCAGGTGTTCTTGGTCAAAAAAACACTATTATGGAGTGGCTAAAAAGCGAGTATCGTTCTATTCAGACAGGACGAGCTACCCCCCAAGTTCTTGATTTGGTACATATCGATATGTATGGGGCACGCACCCTTATTGCCCACGCAGGGAATATCACCATAGAAGATCCAAGAACGCTTCGAGTCGCTCCATGGGATAAGAGTGTCATTGGCCAAATGGAAAAAGCGATTAATGATGCTGATTTAGGTCTCTCTGTTTCATCAGACTCTGATGGTCTTCGTGTATATTTTCCAAGTCTTACTACTGAAACACGCACAAAACTTGTAAAACTTTTGAAGGATAGATTAGAAGATGCTCGCATCCGAGTGCGTGCTCTTCGAGAAGAAACAAATAAACACATTGATGCTGAAGCAAAAAATGGAGCTTATGGCGAAGACGAGCAAAAAAAGTATCGTGAGGAAATGCAAAAAATTGTTGATGCAGCCAATCAAGAGCTCGAAGACTACTTCCAGAAAAAAGAAATTGAAGTAATGGGATAATAGTATAAAACAACCCCAGTGGCAAGAATGCCTCTGGGGTTGGATTGTGTTTTTCAAGTTGTGTGGAATCTTGGTTGTGGATTTGGTGGAGCTATTCTTTGAGGCGGTAGTCTCGAAAGACGCTCCAATTCATTACTTAAGGCAGAAAGACACTCAGTAATGTTTTCTTTGTTCATATCCTCTAGATCAAGCACAGTAATCAAGAAGAGGGGAGTTGAGATACCTCCCGCTTTAAAGACAAGGCAAGAAATTTCATCTCTAAACGTTACAGACACTTGATACTCTATGTGTGAACTAAATGCAGCAGAAATTTCTGTTTTTGGAGATACTGCTCCACTTTTGAATTTTTCTTGACAGTTTTTAATGGTTCCTTCTCCAAAACCACCAACGTGTGTTGCTGTGATCGAGTATCGTTTTATTCCAAGAGGTTGATCAATAATACATGAGGTATGAATGATGCGAATATTAAGAAGCTTAATAGTCTCTTCTTGATGTTCATCAGGTGTCTGACACCCAAAGAGCAATACTATACCAAGAGAGAGCATGGAGCCAATCAATAGTCGAAACATAGGAGACTCCTTTTCTGTGTCCTTTGTTTTAAGAATATTGCTAGGATAGAACTACCTAATCAACAAACTAACACATATAAATAATTTTGTACATATTTTCTGTATGGTTTACATATTTAGTGGAAATAGCGGTTAAAACCATTATTTATAGTAATTTTCTATGGTATACTAGTGTGATTATGTCATTATCTGCGATTCTTCTCTTTGTCCTGATTCTCTTAGTTCTTGTTATTGTCCATGAGTTTGGGCATTTTATTGTTGCTAAAGCAACGGGTATGAGAGTGGATGAATTTGCTTTTGGTTTTCCACCAAGGATTTTTGGTAAAAAAATTGGCGAAACTCTCTATGCCATTAATTCCATACCTCTTGGTGGATATGTTTCTATTTTTGGGGAAAACGGAACCGATGAAGACAAAAAAGAACATGGAGCCACCAATCATCCAAGAGCTTTTGGTAATAGACCTTGGTGGGCGCAACTTCTTGTACTTGTTGCAGGAGTTACTATGAATATGGTTCTTGCGTTGTTTATTTTTATTTTTATTTCGTATGGAGATGTAAAAATGAGCGCTGATGATCAACTCTTTGGTCATCGCGTAAAAGATAGCGTACTCGTTGCTGTTGAAGTTTCAAAAGAAAGCCCAGCATATAAAGCAGGAATTATTCCGGGTTCAACACTTTTAAAAGTATTAAGTGCTGGAGATCAGGCGCCGTTGACCACAGCAACCTCACTTATTTCTTTTATTGCAGCGCATCAAAATACTCCTTTTACGGTCACATACCTTACTCCAGATGGACAAGAAAAAGTAACTACCGTAGCCGCAGTATATGGAATTATCCCCAACAAAAAAGCGTTAGGTATAGCTGTTGATCAAATAGGTGTGGTAAAAACATCACTTATAGAGGCTTTCTCTCTTGGATATGAGAGAACGATCACGATCACAGAGATGACGCTTGATGGTCTTGCTACAGTTCTTTCTTCAGTTTTTAGCGGAGAAAATGTGATTGATTCACTTTCTGGTCCTGTTGGGATTGCAAAAATTGTTGATCAAACAAGCGACTACGGTTACGTCGCTATACTTACTCTCGTCGCTGTACTCTCTATCAATCTTGCTATTTTCAATATCTTACCATTACCAGCTCTTGATGGGGGGAGAATCGTAGTGGTGGCTTTCGAAACACTTTTCCGCAAAAAAGTTCCACTCAAATATTATTCTTGGGCGAATGTTCTCGGATTTGGACTTCTCTTACTTCTTCTTATTGTTGTAACAATTAAAGATATTAGTGCGTAAAACCTCTATGAAAAAGTGATACTATTTTGCTACACTAAAATAATCTACACCATGAGACAATCACATCTATATACAAAAACAAAAAAAGAAACTCCTAAAGATGAAGTTTCAAAAAATGCTATTTTACTTACTCGAGCTGGATATATTCACAAAGAAATGGCGGGGGTTTATACGATGCTTCCTCTTGGGCTTCGTGTCCTTAAAAAAATCGAAGACATCATTCGTTTCCATATGGACACCGTAGGTAATGAGCTTCTTATGCCATCACTTTCTCCTGAAGAACGCTGGAGTGCTACGGGGCGACTCAATACTATAGATGTTCTTATGAAAACAATTCCAGCAAATGACGCCTCAAAAGAACGAAGTGCTACCTCTTATGTTCTTAATCCAACTCACGAAGATGTTATTACTCCTATTGTAAAGGAATTTGCTAGATCCTATCGAGATTTACCTGTTGCTCTCTACCAAATACAAACAAAGTTTAGAAATGAAGCAAGAGCAAAATCAGGCCTTCTTCGTGGGCGTGAATTTAGAATGAAGGATCTCTATAGTTTTCACAAGGATCAAGATGATCTTATGCAATTTTATGAAGGTATGAAAAATGTCTATGCCAAGGTCTTTCAAGATGTTGGTATCGGAGAAGATACTTTTTTGACAGTTGCTTCAGGTGGAGACTTTACACCGAATTTTTCTCATGAATTCCAAACAATTACTAGTGCAGGAGAAGATCTTATTTATGTTGATCGTAAAAATAAAATTGCTTATAACAAAGAGGTGGTAACTGAAGAAAATGCAAAAAAACTCGGAGTTGATTTTTCATCTCTAGAACAAGTAAAAGCATCTGAAGTTGGTAATATCTTTCCGCTCGATACACGATTTAGTACTGCTTTAGATTATACCTATACTGATGAACAGGGATCCCAACAGATCATATATATGGGATCATATGGTATTGGACCAACACGCTTAATGGGGGTTGTTACAGAAAAACTTGCCGATGACAAGGGGCTTGTTTGGCCGACAGCGATAGCACCATTCTCACTCCACCTCCTTCCTTTATCGAAGGACAAAGATAGTGAGGCATACAAGTGTGCAGAGTCTCTCTATAGCACTCTAACCGACAGGGGGGTAGAGGTACTTTTTGATGATAGAGATATTTCAGTGGGAGAAAAATTTGCAGATAGTGATCTTATTGGTATTCCTATGCGAGTAGTTGTCTCAGACAAATCTTTAGAAAAGGGTGGGGTTGAGCTAAAGGAGAGAACCAGTTCTACTAGTACCATTGTAAGTATAGACGAGCTCCTTTCTACTTATAAAAAGAACTGTGAGTAAAATTGAATCTATACACTATAGAAGACAGACCATTTTCTCACTTGTTTTGATTAAACAAGTAAAATGTACTTTCTGCTATATCTAATAGTTATAAAAATATATCTTTCAAAGGATAGAATAACTCTTTAATTGTATTAATCGAGGAATATGGTAAATCTACTTAAAAAGTCGATACTTAATTTTCTATGCTAATAAAATCCTTTATTGAGATACTATGGTTATATATATTAGGTAGGGATGATACTGTTGTAATGAAGACCATAGCATACATATCATTACTTACGTATATATATTCAATGAATGAGCTCTACTTAGTCTGGAGTCTACTATAGGAAGAGGTCGAGTATATTGGGGCATATAATACCGATTTATAGTAGGGTACGTAACTACTACGACTGGGAACCAGTACGTAGTATGAACAATTTAGATAATTAATGTAAGGTAGTTAATTTACTGGAGAGGATAATGAAGATACTTAAATCAAACTGACTGACAAGGGGGCTAGCTAATATACTATTTACAATTATCCGTAATATAAAAGACACATAGTAACTCCTTATTTAAATTGATTATAGGGGGTTTCTTTATAGTATCTTAATGTCGCACAATATATCTTTTACGACGTAGTATTTGCTATAGCCCTTGAAATAGGTCTTTACCTTACCTTGTTTAGAATAATCCAAACACCTACAGCAATACCCACTAAAAAGAAAGCAGATACTAACAAGATAAAAGCTGGAATGGTAAATGTTATCATAAAAATATTTTATAAATATGTAAGCGGATTAAGATACCCGGCACGAGGAGCAACTGGCATGGTCATGTTTGTCCCACAAACCTTACTTTTGTAGTTAGTGATTTGCACAACATCAGATGCATATACAGTAAAGTGAAGGTGTGGACCAGTACTGTACCCAGTATTACCAGAAAGGCCAATTTGCTGTCTAGTTCCAACAGCGTCCCCTGCCCTTACCTGAATAAGGGAAAGATGGGCATAGAGAGTCGAAAGGCCGTTGGTGTGCTTTATAAGAACCCAGCGACCATAAGATACCCCATTACAAGCTACATCGGTATCTCCGGTACCAAGTACTACTCCAGAGGCGGCAGAGAGAATTGGTGTACCTGTTCTTGTGCCAAAATCTATACCGTTATGACCAGATCCATTATATACTTGAGGGTTTTTGCTTGCAAATGGAGTGTTGCCAAAATATTGCGTAATTATTGGATTATCAAGTGGGTATTTTAAAATACCTTTTCCATATTTTGGTAGTTTACTCACATCAACAATTGTTTGTATTTTTGCTTCAATATCAAGCATTTCAGCTTCAAGATCTGTTTTCTTTTTTTTACGATCGGCTAGAATTTTTTGGTAGGAACTTTCTTTATTTTTTGTTTCTTCAAGAAGTGAACTTTTATCTTTAGATGTCTGGTCGACTAATGTTTTTTGGTCATTAAGTGTTTTACTAAGAGTAAGGAGAGTTTTTTTATGTTGTTCATAGGATTCTTTTTGGATAGAAAGCGTTGTTTTAACATCAACAAGCGTTCGTGTTTTGTCGTTAATGGCGCTCGTCATCTCTTGTACACGTCGCGTTGTTTCAACAACATCAGAAAGATGCATTCCTGGAGCAAGAACAAAAACAAAATGCGGAATAGATGATTCACTTTGAACGAGGGTTCTTAATGATTTTTCAAGAGATGCTTTTGTTTTATCAAGATTATTTTCGGTACTTGTAATTTTACTTTTAGTAAAAAAAATATTTTCTTCCGCTTTGGTTATTCTAAGCCTTGTATAGGTAATATCTTTCATGAGCCCATCATGCCTTGCTTGTAATTTGGCAAGAGCTTGTTTCAAGGTTTTTGCCTCACCCTGAGTTTCTCCAATTTTTTTATTATATGCTTTAATTTCTTCATCCAAGGCTTTAATCTGCAATGAAAGAGAGTCTAGATTACCGCGAAGCTCGTCTGCTGTTTGAGCTAAAACACTCAAATGTGGTAGACAAGATAAAGAAAGCAAACTTATTATAAAACAAAGGACAATTGAGCGGCGAAGCATATAGGTATATGTTTAACGTTTTATGAATCAAGTATTACACATGCCGTCTTAAGGCGTGTAAGTGTTTCTTCTTTACCCAAAACATAACAAATAGTAAAAGGATCTGTTGATTTTTCTTGTCCAGAAAGTGACATACGTAGCGGCCACAAAACATTACCTTTACCATTAGCTTCCGCGTACGGCATTATTTTTTCTTTGATATTGATACTTGAAGAAAATTCTGTTTCTTCAAGTATTTTTGAAACAGCCTCAAGATGTAACTTTGCTTCATTCTTTCCTGCGTCTTTCCAGGTTACTTTTTCGATAGAATTAGTATTAAATATTGGTGGTTTTATAAAAAAATGAAATTCTGTAGATTCTAATGCTAAAAGTTCACTGTATAGCGAAATACGGTCGATGACAGTAGGAAGTAACCTTTTGAGAAGGGTTTCATCATATTCCTTAAAGTATTCTTTTATTTTTTCTAACTGTTCTTCTCTAGTTTTTCTTCGTATATGCTCTTTATTCATCCAGAGAAGTTTTTCATCATTGAACATTGCCCCCGCCTTATGTATCCTTTCGATACTAAAATGTTCAGTCATTTCATCTAGGGACATTATTTCTTGCTCTCCGCCAGGGTTCCATCCAAGAAATGCAAGGAAATTAATCATAGCTTCTGGTAAGTACCCTTCACTACGATATTCTAAAATATCCTTTGCCCCATCTCGTTTACCTAATTTTTTAGTACCCTCTGGAGAAAGTATAGGTGGAAGAGTGACGAGTACAGGAGGCACAATTCCAAGTGCTTCATATAATGAAAGGAACTTAGGTGTTGAGGCAATGAATTCATCGGCCCTCATAATATGAGTTACCCCCATTTCAAGATCATCAATAATATGGGCAAAATTATATGTTGGGTACCCATCACTTTTTATGAGAATAAAATCATCAAGCGCTTCAGGACCAGCGGTAAGGTCTCCTCGTACAGCATCATGCCACACATAATTTTTGACCTCAGGGACCTTAAAACGAAGCGGCTGGGTGCCATCCCAAACGCCAAATGATTCTGGGCGATGCTCACGATAAAGAAATGGTTTTTTCTGTTCTTCTGCTTGTTTACGAAAAACGGCAACTTCTTCTTCAGAATATGGATCAGGATAGGCAAGCCCTTTTTCTATAAGAATATGTGCGTATTTTTTATAAGAATCGAGCCTCTGTGATTGAAGATAAGGTGCGTGCTGTCCTCCAATATCAACCCCTTCATCCCACGAAATTCCTAGCCACTTAAGTGATTCAATGATATGCGGAATAGACCCTTCTACTTCACGAGCTTTATCAGTATCCTCTATACGCAAGATAAATCTCCCTTTATGTTTACGTGCAAAAAGAAAGGCATAGAGCGCAGTTCGAACACCTCCGACATGCATAAATCCTGTTGGGGATGGGGCGAAACGTGTGACGATAATATCTGACATATAGTTACTATAATACCTTATTTTTCATGACTTAAACAAATACGAATAATCTCTTTTGCAATTACATCAGCGGCAGATAACGAATTGTTAAAAAATGAAGCATTCTTTAACATCCCCATATATGTTTCTTCATTATCCAAAATTCTTGAAATCATCGAGAGTAGTATATTTTCTCCAAGATTATTTTCTTCTAAAACAGTAGCTATTTGATGAGATGCCATTGAGTAAGCATTACTCCTTTGATCTCTGCTAATTGTTTCTGGGATTGGGATTACTATCATTGGCAATTGCCATACCGCCATTTCAAACATAGCAGAACCAGCGCGAGTAATAACAAGATCTACTTTTGGATAAAAAAGAGCAATATCAATGAAACCTTCTACAAAATATCTTTCTTTAAAAGTATGATCCGCTATGATGGCTTCAGATTCCTTTTTTACTTGTTCGAGGTTATTTTCTCCGGCTTGGTGAACCACATCATAAGAATTAAGAAGTGTTGGAAGAATTTTTAATATAACAGAATTAATAGTTTGACTTCCTTGAGATCCTGCCAAAATAAGAATAACGGGTCGATCTTTTTTTGTATATATACGTTTGAATTCTTGTGGAGGAAGAAGAAGATCACGTATTGGTTGGCCGGTAAGCGCAATATGTTCTTGGGGGTAGGAACTTGCCGCTTCTTGGTACGACAAAGCTATCCTCATGGCAAATTTTCCAGCCCAGACAGTGGTTCTGCCGGGAACGGTATCACTCTCATGAATAACTACGGGAATTGAGAGTATTTTTGCAGCAAAGAGGGTTGGAAAACTAGCATACCCCCCTTTAGCAAAAACAACATCGGGATAAAGTGAGTAGAGTTTCCCGATGGCTATGATACACCCATAGAATGTTTTAAAAAGATCAAAAATATTTTCGATTGATGGGTATAAGCGCAGCTTGCCAGCGGGGATTTTTATAAACTTGCAATCAATACCAAAGAGAGCCTCCTCGTCATACGGTTTATCAGAAAAAAAATAAAAATCGGGTTGTTGTATTTTTTGTGAAAAAACTTCTTTTCGGACACGTTCAGCAACCGCAATTAACGGATAAAAATGTCCTCCTCCTGCTCCAGTAATAACTATTTTCATAAATAATTGGTAGTTGATTTTGAAATATTAAGAAGTACCCCGAGTTCGAAGAGTGCCACCATGAGAGCCGTACCCCCATGAGAGACAAGGGGCAACGGTACTCCTGTAAGAGGTAACATTCCCAGCATCGAGGCAGTGTTGAGTATTGCTTGTATGAGGATAATCGAAACAATCCCCGCGGCAAGCAACCTTCCAAACTGGTCTTTGGCGTTTTTGGCAATACTATATCCTCGCATACTAACTATAGCATAAAGTGTAACTAGATAAAGTACTCCCAAAAAACCAAACTCTTCCCCTAAAACTGCAAAAATTGAATCCCCTATTGGTTCTGGAAGATAGTTAAATTTTTGAACACTTTGCCCGAGCCCCCTTCCTACCAAGCCACCTCCACCTAACGCAATAAGAGATTGATTAAGTTGCCAAGAGGATCCTCTTGGGTCATGGTCATTGTTTAAAAAAGTTTTTACTCTTTCGAGCATATATGGCCGAGCAAGGAGAAGTATAATAAAGCCAAACAAGGCACATAAAAAAAGATACTGAATATGTCGTTTCCTTGCTCCGCCAATAAAGTAAGTAAAAAATGACGCTCCAGCTATTACCATGTATGTACCAAAATCTGGTTGAGCAAGAAGAAGCGCTGTAACCAAACCAAGGGCAATACCATAAGGAAGAAAACCATACTTCCAGTCTCTAAACAAACTTCTATACCTCGCACACCACGATGCCACGAATACCACAAAAGCAAATTTTAATGTTTCGCTTGATTGAAAAGAAAATGAACCCATATCTATCCAACGATGAGCCCCACCATGATATCGAGATAACCCCGGCACAAAAACAAGAGCTGTTAAAATAAGTGCAAATGAAAAAATTATATACGCATATTTTTTATAAACTTCGTAAGGGATGATTACCCCTAGACACAGAGCAACCCCACCACCAAAAAGAGCATACACGAGTTGTGTTTTTAATATTGAAAAAAATTTTACCTCGTTACTAGCAAGCACCCCAAGGGCTGCGGAGCCAAAAATAATAAGACCACTTATTAAAAGTATTGTAGTAGTAAAAAGAAGTATCTTATCAACTCTTTGAAACATATACATTAACTAATAAGGACAATGACGACCCCGAGCATTGCACACATGTATGAAACAATCCAATACCGCATTGCAACCTTAGATGCTGGCCAGCCCTTTGCTTGAAAATGGTGATGAAGAGGGGCAACCAAAAAAAGCTTACGCTTAAAGAATTTTTTCCAAAGTAACTGTAAAATAACAGAAAGCGTGGTCATCATAAGCGGAAAAGCAATAATCGGGAGGTAGAAAACAGCATTAGTGAGAAAAGCTATAACCGATAGACCAAGCGAAAGTGAAAGCATCCCGGTTTCGGTAAGATAAAATAATGCAGGTGGAATATTAAACCACAAAAAAGCCATAATCCCGCCGACAATAACAAAGCAAAGTGCGGCAATATTTACTTGCCCATGAACATAAGCGATCATGCCATAAGCAGTAAACACAGCCGACATGACGCCACCAGAAAGCCCGTCAACTCCATCAATGACCCCTGTTGAAAATGTTGCAAGGGTTACAATGATAAAAAATAAAATAAAAAGTACTCCACCTAGATGAAAGTCTCCATAAAATGGTACATAAATATAGTCGATATTTAATTTTGCATAAAACCACCATCCAGCAAAAAACCCAAGAGAAGAGACGGCTAGAAGTCTAACAGGAAATGATAAACCTCCCCCTATATATGAATTGAGTTTTCCTTTGAAAAATTCAACAACAAGCAGATCATCTATTGCCCCAACAATAGCGCCAACCAACATCGCAAAAAGTGGAAGCCACGTCTGATTTCGAGAAATAAAATCTAATTTCTCTGTTATAGGGTGTGGATATACTTTAGAGAGAGCCCAAAATAATAGCGCTGTAACAAAAACAGAAAACCAAACAACAATCCCACCCATACGTGGGACGGGTGACTTTTCATCATTATGTAGCGATGCTGTAATTGTGGCGTCTTTTCCATCAATAGTTTTTTTAACATTATTTTTTTTCCAAAGTTTATGTTTAATCAAAAAATTTCCAATAGTAGGAGCAATAAAAACACCGATAAAAAAGGAAATTACGGCAGGAAGAAGTACTTTTGAGGGTTCAAGAATTAACATACTATATGAAAAGTATATCATACCTCTCCTTGTATAATCTACAAAAACTATGGAACAATAACCGTTTTTCTATTAAAAATGATTGGAGTTGCTCCATTAATCGATAGAGATGCCTCATCCCCACTCCACTTTATTGAAATTGGCACACTTCTACAGTCTTCTCGGATAATTGTTACTGATGCAAGTGAAGTAGAAGCACTAGTTGCTGAAAAACGGGCTTGGTATTGGTCAGGCCATAAAGCTTTCTCATCTTCTGGGACAATTGGGAATCCTTTTGTGATAGCAAATGACCCTAAAAGATTATAAACATCGACACATCCTGACGATGTCCCTGTTGCTATGCGTAACGTAGAGCCAGTTAATGTTGGTTCGTTTAACATATTGAAATTGAGTTCCCATGTACGAGGCTTGGTGCTCGTTGCATAATCATAAATAGCAACAACTTTTTCTGGACGATTATACGCCACAGTACGAATAGCTGTAGAGAGTAGAGGGTTCCAAGTGTGATATGTTGGGTCTTTTAACCCACGATAAGCAAGTGTCGCGTCTCCTGTTGTCACCCCCCAATTACCAGTATCAATAAAATTAATGATTTTTCCGCGAGCTTCACTACTGTTGCTGTTCCCGTACAAGTATGGGGCACCTGGTGTAACCGGATCAGCCGTTGGTTCAGCTTGACCTATTCCACCATCAAAGGTAAGAGCATTCTTGAAACGTGTAGTACGACCAACATTACTATGATGTGGGGAAGCATAATAAGGATAGTATCCTCCACTTATAAAAAGCATCTTCCCTTTTGAAACAAAAACAAAAGCATTACTGTCAGCATGGGAGTGATTCATGGCACCTAATCGGCTTGAACGGAAGTAAAGACTACTACGATTTGGGTCAGCGGTATTTGAATGTATTGCCACTTGTCCAGTATCTTCAAAAAGATATGAATTAGTTACCGGCGGTGTAGATGCTACTGGTGAAGAATGTATACCCAAATACATATAATGAAGAGGATCAAGGAGTGTTGCTCTATTAATATTTAGAGGGTCAGCACGCCAATACCATTCATCAACTGGATTACGAGTTATTGCAGCATATAGTCGATATGTATCTGGGGTATATGCAGCGTACATCCCATATGATTCATGATCATCGCCAAACGGTGACATCATTCTGGTAACTGGTGCGGTAAAAGCTATTCTATTAGAACCCTTATTACTTATTGCTGACCATTTTGATAAATCAATTCCAGTAATTACTCGAACCATTGCTACTGCATCAGTTGATACTATTTGTTCATACCACCCATATCCTGTCGAGTTCCCCCACTCTCCGTCTGCCCCCCAAGCCCCTTGTGTGGTTATCCACGCATCCCACGCTTGTTCTAGTAATACTGGGGCCTCAGAAAATCCTGGAGTCCCAATCGAATGAAGCAATGTCATTACCATATATCTGGTAACATTTACTAGATGTGAATCGTATGTCGAAGTATTGAGTGATGGGAGTTTTACCATTGCTTGCTGCAATCTATCTTTCAAAGCAGTAACAATTACTGCCGTTTGTTCTGGAGTTAGCTTGTCGGCATAAAGGTCGAGACCTTCAGCTAAAGCAACAAAAATTTCACGATTAGCTTGGTCTTGAACAGCTTCGCTTGTAGCTCCTTTTGTTGGCCAGCTAGCAAGATTTACAAGTCTTAAAATTCCAGCAGTTGAGTAGGTGCTTGACCCAGTAAAATATGACGTATACCCTAGTGTTCGTATTACACTATGCTCTTTTTCAGAAAGTCTTGCTAGTGTTTGGAGCCAATCAACGTAGTCGTTGCGTGTTGGAAAATCAGACTCTTTTTTATCAGGTGGGGGTGGCGGTGGAATTTCAGCAAGATATTTATCAGCATTATACAAATAAGCAGTATATGAGGTACTATATTCCCCTCCTTTTGCTCTAGTAACAATATCAGAAAAAGTTACCCCTGCAGGGAGAGTTCGCGGATGAGACTTAGCAGCAGCAAGAGAAATAATAGTTGAAGCAGATGGAAGAGTATTTCCCACCGCACTTGAGGCTACACTAAAACGACGACGGGCACTTGTAATAGTGCCCCCTTTAACACTTTTATAAGAAATGTACCATGTATAATTGCCAGGATTAAGTATTTTATTAGTAAGAATAAGACGAGGAATAGGTGTTACTGTTGTATATACCGTTGAACCATCTGAAGACAAGAGAGTGAAAGTCCACGGGACAGTTGTATCACGAGCATCAGGTAATGGATAACTTGCTGCTGGCCAAACAAATACTGGAGTAGATTCTTTTACAATCGCACAATCCCGTGGCTCAATACGGCGAATAGGCCAAGTAATTTCATCGTCCATGTAATCTGAAAATATTGTTGGAACGCAACCACTTGTATAAGCAGTAGAAACGTAACTTCCATCTAATAATTTTCCTACTGGTTTTGGTGGTCCACTTCCAGCAACTGTTCCTTTACATACTAGCCCATCCCAACTCGTCCCAGCTACACACGATGCGGTAGCACTCTTGGTATCAAGCGTAAGGGAACCATCAATGAGCGTGAAAGTAGTAGTACCATAGGAGAGAGAACGAGGCGTAGATGATCCTGTAGGAGCGGTAGAGAATTGAGTAGATCCTTGTCGTATTGATGGAGAGACTGGATTAGTGATAGACCAGGATACTGGGATGGTACAGACACTAGCTCCTGTAGGGATGATACAGGTAGGAGTAGAGAGTGTGATAGAGCCGAAAGGAGATGGAGACGAGGAAGAAGAAGTTCCACCGTAGACACTACTAGTATCTTTAAATGGCTGAATACCCCCAACGTTAAATAATTTCCACGCAGAAAATGTTCTACTGCCTGGAAAATTTCCCATCGTGGTACTTGCAACTTTGTATACATTATTATTAATTGTCCATTTAGATAAATATTCTGTTTCTGAGGTTGTTGGGAATCCTGGATCTGAGTTAACTCCAATTAAACCCTGTGTGCTAAAGTTTGTTATTGTGTTACGAAGAAATACACCGGATGGAACAGGCCCAACGTATGGAAAAGGGTGAGGTGGTACAGCAGCAGCGCCATGTATCAAAAATACAACTCTGCCATTGTCTGCAGGGACATTAACAATATTATCAGTAATGGTAGTATTTACACCTTCAGCGATAAAAGCGGCAGCACCGCTTCCAGAATGAATGTTCGTAATTGTATTATTAGTAATTGTTGTATTGTTCCCCCTCGACCAAATAGCTGTTTGTACTCCAGAGAGGATTTTATTACCTCTAATAATGGTATTTGTTGTTCCTTCATTCCCTCCAGATAACCCAGCAGTACCGAGAACCCCCTGCCCTCCTCCTGTTAAAATATTGTCTTCTATGAGAGTATTTTGATACTGCCCTAGAATATCTAATGCATTTTCCCTCCCCGCAATAATTGTATTTCTTTGAATCTTAATATTATCACCATATCCAGGGCCATCTACCCCATCATGGAGAGTTATTCCATCACCGCTAGCTTTTGTGGCATCGATATAGTTGTCACTTACTTCATAATTAGAAGGTGAAGGGTATGGATTATCTCCTCCATTAATTCCGTTATTATAGACATCTTTAATAACATTTTTACTAATTCTTCCTCCATCACCAGAAAAGGTAATCCCGTTGGCGTATGACTCAATAATATTATTAAGCGCTATCAACTTTGTTATTTTCCCTCCTCCGATACCTGGCTGACTAGTTCTTGTTAGTGTGTTTCCTATTAGATGGATATTCTCAATCATAAATTGCCCTCCTTGTGTTCCAATGCCATAACTTTGACCTTCTGGAACTTTGATTATAGCGTGCACGGTTGCAGAAGAATCTCCATATGAACCAATATACATATTTACTGGATAAAGATTTGCGCGAAGCTCTACACTTGTCCCACGTTTAATAAGTAATACAGTTCCTGGTTTGGCAAATGAATTCGTGTGGATGGTCTTTTTAGGTAATGAAATTGATGTTCCTGGATTTGTGTCTACCCCCTCTACGCCATCAAAATAATAAATAGTACTTGAGGCAAATGAAGGAATTACTGGGATGTTAGGAATTGGGCTTGGTGGAATTGGAGGGGTACTTCTTGTAGCACTACATGATGCTGTCGATCCTCCCCCCGATCCAGTACAACTCCAGGTATAGGTAGAGGAGTTGGTGGTTACAGAAGACGCTGTTCCTGTAGTACAGAGATTAGTAGTAGGAGCTGAGGTGAAGGATCCTCCGTGTGATGATCCACAGGAGCCGTTGATTGGGGTTGGAGTAGTTACACAGGTACTTCCATTCCAGGTAGTTCCTGAGGTACAGGATGCAGTAGCATTCTTAGTATCAAGGGTGAGAGAGCCATCGAGGAGGGTGAAGGTACTGG
>CAYYCT010000009.1:0-25721 GCA_964470485.1 uncultured Candidatus Saccharibacteria bacterium | reverse complement strand
AGTCGGTAGAGCAACGGTTTTGTAAACCGTAGGTCCTCAGTTCGAATCTGAGAAGTGGCTCCCTAAAACATTTTGTAGACAAAATGTTCGGGCGAGCACCATTTGTTCGCAGTGGGCTCGCGAACAAATGGTGCTTTAGCTCCTCATCCCATATATGATCGACACCAGAAAATATATCTTCACTTTTTTTGTTACTGTTACCATTTTTGCGACAGCTTTTTTTGCTTCTACTTTTTTTTCTAATAAACGAGTTGAGAATGTAAAATTTATACAAGATAATATTGCTATTGATATTCTATCGAGCGAAACTCAGTTTGATCTTCTTAAAGAAGTATCTTGCCAAAATGTTAGTGACTCCATGCTTGCCCCAGAGCTTAGTATTTTAGGTGAAAAACTTTCTCACGCTGAGAGTGATCGTGGTGAAAAAGATGAAGATATAATATATCTTAAAAAATACTACTCTCTTCTTCAGGTAAAGGATTATCTTCTTTCAAAAAAATTAGCAGAGAAGTGTGGAGCTCACAAAAAACCAGTATTTATTATTTTTTTCTATTCCAATGAAGGGGACTGTATTGACTGTCAAAAGGAGGGATATGTTTTGACAAGACTTAAACAAAAATACCCAGAACTTAGAGTGTATTCCTTTGACTACAATCTAGATCTTTCTGTTGTTGATTCATTGAAGATCATTTATCGTATAACAAACACACTCCCCGCAATTGTTATTGAGGATAAGACATATTTTGGATATAAATCAGTAGAAGACCTTGAAGAACTTCTGCCAGATGGGCTTAAGGAATCATCGACAGCGTCAAATACAGCAACATCCTCCAAAAAGGGAGATTAAAACATGATAGATACAATTTTTCAGGCTTCCATGTATCCTTTTTTGTTTTTCTCATTGTATTTTCAAGTTCTACTCCTTCTTTCTTTTTTTGAAAATAGTAGGAAGATAAAAGAGGAAGAGACACAAGACGTGCAAGAATATCCTACGGTAACAATAGCTGTGCCATGCTGGAACGAATCAGCAACAGTTATTGGAACCCTTGAATCACTTCTTAACCTCGACTACCCAAAGGATAAATTAGGCATTATTGTTGTTGATAATAATAGTAGTGACAATACTCAAGAAATTATACAAGACTATAAGAAAAGATACCCGAAACAAATAGACGTTCTTTTTGAGGAAAAACGTGGGAAACATAACGCTGTTAATAAAGCGCTTGCATGTTCGACAGCAGATCTTTTTGGTTGTCTTGATGCAGATTCTTTTGTGGATAAACAAGCTCTACGAATTATTGTTTCATATTTTGAACATCATAAAGAAGCGATGGCTGTAACCCCGTGTATTCATATCAAATCCCCTAAGACAATTATTCAACGATTACAGGCGGTTGAATATTTGATGGGGGTATTTTTGCGAAAATCTTTTGGCCAGCTTGATGCCATACAAGTTACTCCTGGGCCGTTTTCTATTTTTAAAAAAGAGGTTTTTGATAGTATTGGCAATTACCGCAAAGCTCATAATACTGAGGATTATGAGATTACACTTCGTATGCATGAGGCGCATCTAAAAATTATGAACTCACATAAAGCTCTTGTGTATACTGTTGGGCCATCAACCATTAAAGGTTATTTTTTTCAGCGCTTACGTTGGACAAGAGGATTTCTTGAAAATTCAATTGATTATAAAAAACTTTTCTTTAAGAAAGAGTATGGCAATTTTGGAGTATTTACTCTTCCGGCAACTTTTTTCTTTCTCTTCTATGGATTATATGCAGTATTTTTTACCCTCTATTTAGCTATTATGGATTACGCCGAAACGGTTAAGCGATGGTCTTCTGTGGGAATGTATTTACAGATGCCAACATTTGATTTATTTTATATTAATACGACAATTATCTCATTTATTATGATGGTCATGTTCACGATATTTTTGCTCACCCTTTATATAGGAAATACATTATCAGACGATAGACAAGAGTTTTATTATAATTTTCCATCTTTCTTTTTACTCTACCCACTCATTGCTCCAATATTCCTTTCTCGTGCTATTTTTGATACCGTTATGAAAAGAAAAAATGAATGGAAATTACAGGATACAAAAACAGCAAACGCAACACTATAATTAGTTTTGAAAATTTGCTAGAATAAAATATATGGAAGGACACGTTCACCCAATAACACTAGCAATTACTCGTATATCAGATATTTTTTCGGCAATGGGGTTTGATACAGTTGATGGACCAGAACTTGAAGATGAATGGCATAATTTTGATGCGCTCAATGTTCCAAAAAATCATCCAGCAAGAGATATGCAGGATACATTTTGGATAAAACAAAAAACTAGCACAAATAAATATGGTGAGAGTACAGGATATGTCCTTAGAACTCATACGAGTAATATGCAGATTCGTACCATGGAGAGATATGTAAAAGAAGGAAAGCCTCTCCCTCTCGCTATCTGTTGTCCTGGAAAGGTTTTTCGTAATGAGGCAACGGACGCAACACATGAGGCGCAGTTTCATCAAGTTGAAATGTTGTATGTTGCGAATGATGCATCTTTGGCTATGATGATTGGTGTTATTGAAAAATTTTTCTCAGATTTTTTTGGAACAGATTTAGTTATTCGTCTTCGATCAAGTTTTTTTCCTTTTGTTGAACCAGGCAACGAAGTGGATATGCAGTGTTTTAAATGCAAAGGGGGTGGTTGTACTATTTGTAAACAAACGGGGTGGATTGAGATAGGTGGTGCTGGGATGGTGCACCCCAAAGTTCTTGAGGCTGGTGGAATAAACCCACGAGATTATCGAGGATTTGCTTTTGGTTGTGGGATTGATCGTATGGTTATGCTTAAGTATGGAGTTGATGATGTTCGTCTCCTCTATAACGGTGACTTAAGGGTGGTATCGCAATTTTAAGGATATATGAAATTTTCGAAGAAATGGTTACAGGATTATATCGTAGAGACCTTGCCAGAGAATGGTGTTATTGAAGATGCGCTTAATAAAAAAGCATTTGAGGTTGAGGAGGTTAGTGCGTACGAAGAAGACACTATTTTTGACATTAAAGTGCTTCCCAATAGGGCCCACGATGCACTTGGGCATCATGGAATGGCGTACGAGCTTTGCGCATCACTTTCCCTTACCTTTAATAAAGAAAAAGAAATACAAGAGGATCTTTCGTATTTTGATAAGTCGGTTTCTAGTGCGCAAGTTGTACTAGAAGATGAATCATACTGTTCTCGTTTTATGGCGGTACGTATTGATAATATTGTTGTTGGAGAAAGCCCCGCATGGCTTAAAAAGAGACTTATGGCGATAGGGCAACGCAGCATTAACAATATTGTTGATATTACTAATTATGTACAGTTTTCTTTGAATAAACCTATGCATGCGTATGATGCAAGGCGTATTGATGGAGCTCTTACTGCACGGTTCGCAAAAAAAGGCGAGACGCTCGTAACACTTGATGATAAAAATCTTACACTTGATGATACAACACTTGTTATTGCCGATAACAAAAAAATTCTCGGGCTTGCTGGTATAAAAGGGGGGAAATATTCTGGTATAGAGAATGACACGACAAGTATTATTCTTGAAAGTGCTAACTTTAACCCAAGTCTTATTAGAAAAACATCAGAGTTCTATGGTATTAAAACTGATGCCTCAAAACGTTTTGAAAATGGTATTGCAAATAATCTTGTTATTGAAGGACTTCACGCAACAGCCAATCTCATTCATTCACTATGTGGAAGTGCTCGCAAAGGGGAGGTGACTGATGTGTATCCAAAAAAAGATGTTCCGTATTATGTCGGCATTTCCAAAAATGAAATCAATAACATATTAGGGGCTTCATATAATGATGAGCAGATTAAAAAAACACTCTCAACACTATCATTTCCGTATGAGGTTATTATTCCACACGATTACATCAAGGCTACGTACCCAACACTTATAGGCGCTGGGTATAAAAACCCTTCAAGTATGAGAGAAGATGCACCAGGGGTGTTCAGTTGTTCCTCTCTTATTAGTTATCTTTATAAAGGTATTTGGATGCCAAGTCTCTCTGTCGATAAGTATGTTTTTTCTCATAAGATTACCAAAGAAGAGCTTCTTTTGGGTGATCTTATTTTTGCAAATTCGGGAGAAGGAACAATTCGCTTTGAATCTGTAGAATTTTTGCGAGGGACAGCAGTGCAAGAGGGGGTTGATCATGTAGGTATGTATACAGGTGATGGTAACGTTCTTCACGCAACAAAAGTAAAAGGGATGGTGGTTGAAGAAACATTACACGATTTTCAAAATGGGCGTAGTATTATTGGGTACGGAAGAATTGCCCACGATCTACAAGAAGAACGTTATGTTGTTCGCATTCCTTCGGTGCGACTTGATATTCGTCTAAAAGAAGATCTTGCTGAGGAAATTGGTCGTATCATTGGATATACCACGCTTACTCCAATACTACCGAAACTTAATCGAAACGGGCTTATTCCAAAAGTGACATACTATGAAAATAAAGTACGAGAGATTTTGATAGCACGAGGATTTTCAGAAGTAATAACGTATACGTTTGGTGATGTGGGGGATGTAGAAATTGTAAAAGGTCTTGCAGATGATAAAGAAAAAATCCGCTCTTCTCTTGGAGGAGGTATTCATGAAGCGCTTACCCGCAATATTCACAACGCCCCACTTCTCGGTATAAAGGTAATTAAAATGTTCGAGTTTGGGAATGTTTTTACACCTGAAAATGAGACAAAACATTTAGCAATTGCGCTTGATGATGGCAGCAAAAAAAGCAATTTTGCTGGAGAGGTCGGCGAGGCCCTTAAGGAAATAGAGCAATCACTCGGTATTTCATCGATTACTCAAGTAGTTGTTTCTACTAAGCCGTATGTAATTGAAATTGATTTTACCAAACATATAGCGTCGCTCCCTGAACCTAATCATTATGAAGCGCCTATATTTGCAAAGTTACCTCCTGTTACCTATAAAACAGTCTCTCCTTATCCGTTTATTTCCCGTGATATTGCTATGTGGGTATCTGATAGTTCAGACTGGGAGAGTATCCTTGCTCTTTGTGATAAAGTACACAATCCTCTTGTTACTCGTATTGATCTTTTCGATACCTTTTCAAAAGAAAAAGATGGCAAAACGCTGACATCGTACGCGTTCCGTCTTGTATTTCAAAGTCACGAGAGGACACTTACCGATGATGAAGTAAATAAAGCGGTGGAAGAATACTATACGCTATTTAAAGGAAAGGGGTACGAGATACGATAAGTATTGTAGCGTATTTTTTTTGTGATAGTATATAAAATAAAGCAGGGGGAGTTCCCCTGTATTGAAAGTCTTTTATGAAGTGGATGTTCGTAGTTTGTCTCTTTCTCGTTGCCATTCTTGTGATTGTATACGCTGGCTATAGGAGCTTGGAAGAAGCGGCGGACAACACTCTTGGCTGTGGGGGTCGAGGGGTGGTCATAGTAAATGTCCCCTTCAAAGAGAAACCCAACTACACTTACTCCAAGCTGGAATGCAAGGAGAAGTAGGCGGGCACAGAATTCCAGAAAGACGCCGGCCAATGGGTTGGCGTTTTGCTTTGCCAATTTTTATACTACAATGAAGTGATGAAATTAGATGTCCCATACTACTCACAGTTTGTTGATGTAACTGATCCATTCTGGATGTTGCGAGCATGTGGTGCAGTGAGTCTGAAAATGGTCGCTGAGTTCCACGGGATATTAGTGCCAGCAATTCTTGATCTTTGCAATGAGGCTCGCGATCGTGGCGGATATGATATAGATAATGGGTGGGTACATGATTATCTTGTACAAAAAGCACAAGAGCTCGGACTTCATGCGGAGAGAAAAGAAGGTCTCACGAGTACTGATGAAATTATTGCTTCCCTTGATGGCGGCAATCCGGTTATTGTTTCTGTTGAGAAACGCGTACTTGATCAGAAACGCTTTCATATTATTGTTCTCGTTGGGTATGAAGTTAGAGATGATTCAATAAAGTATTTTTTTTATCATGAACCAGAATCTACAAATAAAGAGAAAGGAAAATATAGAATGTGTGATGAAAATACGTTTATGGAGTATTGGCGAGGAAAGGCAATATTCATGAGAAAAGATAGAGACATTAAAGTTTAGAGGTCAGGCGATTGAGTGTGGTATTATAGGAACATGAAAATTCACTGTATAGGGATTGGCGGAATTGGGATATCGGCACTTGCACGATATTATAAAGCTCAAGGGCACGAGGTTTCAGGGTCTGAAGCTACTCCTTCACTCATTACGGACAAGCTAATACAAGAAGGTATTCAAGTGCACGCAGGACATGATAAGAATAACATCGTAGATGGCATCGATCTACTCGTCTATACAATAGCCATTTCTGAATCAAATCCAGAACTTATTGAAGCGAAAGAGAGAGGTCTTCTTTATAAGACATACCCAGAAGCACTTGGTGATATAACTAAAGAAAAAACAACGATTGCGATTTGTGGCACGCATGGCAAGACAACAACGACCGCAATGATGTATTACGCAATGAAAGCATGTGGGATTAACCCAACACTTATTGTTGGGAGCCTACTCGCAGATAAAGGGACTAATTTTATTGCAGGGGATAGTGATTACCTGATCGTTGAAGCCTGTGAATACAGGAGGTCCTTTTTAAATCTTCATCCTACACACGTACTTATTACAAATATTGATGAAGATCATTTAGATTATTACAAAGACATACATGACATTAAACATGCATTTCAGTCATTTGCAGAAAGTATTCCAGTTGAGGGGACTCTTACGACGCATTCTGATGTAGAATTTCAGGTACTTTGTAGAAGAATTGAGGCTGACACCGAAGATGTGGGGGCAATTAATCTTTCGGTGTTGGGGGAGCATAATAGAAAGAATGCGCAGTTAGTTCTCGCTCTTCTTAAAACACTTCATTATGATGAAAAACAAATTCGTGAAGGGTTGTTACAATTCCCTGGAACGTGGCGAAGAATGGAGTACAAAGGAAAAACACTTCATGGCGTCCCTGTGTATGACGATTATGGACATCACCCAACTGAGATTCAAGCAAGTATACAAGCGCTTCGTGAAAAATATCCTAGAGATACTAATCAACTTGTAATGTTTTTTCAGCCACATCTCTATTCACGCACAAAAGCACTCTTTGAAGATTTTGTCTCTGTGCTTAAAGATGTGGATGAGGTATTTGTCCTACCTATTTATCGTGCACGTCTTGAGGATACAACGATTATTAATGAAGATATACTTGTGGAAGCAATAAATAAAAATAAAGGTAATGCAAAATTTTTGTCATCACTTTCTGATATTCCTGCATGTGTCGAATCAATTGATAGTTCCCATAAGGTAATTATAAACATGGGGGCAGGGAATGCGTACGAAGAACTAAGTAAAGTGACCCTTGTATGAGAAAAGAATTATACGAAGGATATTTTAAAGATAAAAAAGTTACCGTCATGGGACTTGGGTTGCTCGGTCGAGGGGTTGGAGATACTGCATTTTTAGCTAGGCACGGAGCTAGACTTATTGTTACTGATAAAAAGACACAAGAGAGTCTATCTTCTTCACTTGAGGCGCTAGAGTCATACCACTCAATTTCCTTTGTGCTAGGAGAACACAGGAAAGAGGATTTCAAGGATAGGGATTATATTTTGAAATCTGCTGGAGTGCCATACGATAGTGAGTATACTGAATATGCAAAGAGCAACCACGTACCAATATATATGTCTGCTGCCCTTATGTCGGGTATAGTTATGAAACATCTTGAGAGTGCTACCATTATTGGCGTGACGGGGACGCGTGGGAAGAGTACGGTAACACAACTTATTGCACACATATTAAAATCATCTAATGTGAAGGTTCATCTTGGTGGAAATGTGCGTGGTGTAGCAAATTTACCACTCCTTGAAAGCATTGATGATGGGGATTTTTTGGTGCTTGAGCTCGATAGTTGGCAGTTGCAAGGATTTGGAGATATGAAGATTAGTCCTCATATTGCAGTATTCACAAGCTTCCTCGACGATCATATGAACTACTATCATAATGATAAGGAATTATATTTTAATGATAAAGCAAATATTTACCGTAATCAACAAGAGTATGATGCGCTTATCGCGAGTCCGCAAGCATTTGAAGAGATTCATGCACGAGATAAAGACATACACGCAATTGTTCCAGAAAATCATCATTTTGAGATGAAGCTAATTGGTGAGCATAATCAAGTAGCAGCAAGACTTGCCTATGAAGTGTCACTTCAATGTGGGTTACATGATGAAGAAATAAAAAATGCCATTGCTTCATTTGAAGCGGTCGAAGGTAGACTCGAAGATCTTGGATTGTTTACAGAAAAAAATATTCATGTATTTAATGACAATAATGCAACTACTCCAGATGCTACCATTGCTGCCATTAATGCTATTGTTGAAAACTATAACAAAAAACCAATCTTGATTATTGGTGGTACTGATAAAGGACTTTCACTTTCCTTGCTTGAAGAGGCTATTCACAGCAAAACAAAAGATGTAGTGTATCTTTCTGGTACTGGAACAAATACTCTTACACTTCCAAAAAAATATGAGTACGAAGACTTAAAAGATTGTGTGGAAAAAGCATTTAGCCTCGGAGAAGAAGGGGACGTTATTCTTTTTTCACCAGCATTTGCGTCTTTTTCAAAATATTTTAACAATGAGTATGAGAGAAATGATACGTTTGTAAAAGTAATTAATTCAAAAAAATATGATACCAATATTTAATCCAAATGGAGACAACTTTTTACAAGTAGAAATGAAGACAGAAACACCTGAACTGCTTAACGCTCGACTAGATCTTTTTTATCAAGATATCAGAAATATTGCTATATCAGGTATGGGCTCGATCACATCACCCGATGTAGAGGAATTTTTAACTATACTAAATAACGCTGGAAAGTACGATAAAACAAAAATTGAAGAACTCCTTACGCTTATTGAGCAAGCTGCATCTGCTGAGTGCTTTGAAAAAATAGAAGACGCTCACATTTGTGTAAAAAGAATCACGATGTATAGGGAGGAAATGGGTATGTAAAATATAGGTTTTTTACCTTCTTTGTAGCTTTCTTTTTTAACCAAAAAATGTTATAATTAAAGGAATTATATTCTCATATTGCCATGGCTACAAAAGACCCAAAAAAATCAAATTATGGAGCAGATTCCATCCAAGTTCTTGAAGGACTTGAGCCAGTACGAAAGCGTCCTGGAATGTACATTGGGTCAACTGGGCCTGATGGACTTCATCATTTGATTTGGGAAATTTTTGATAATTCACGCGATGAAGCGATGAATGGGTACGCTAATCGCGTTGAGGTTGCTCTTTTGCCTGATGGATATGTGAGAGTCGTTGATAATGGGCGAGGTATCCCAACAGACATTCATCCTAAAACAAAAGTTTCTGCTCTTGAGACCATTATGTGTACACTTCATGCTGGAGGAAAATTTGGTGGAGATGGGTACAATGTCTCAGGGGGTCTTCATGGAGTAGGAGCGTCAGTTGTGAATGCTCTTTCTATTCATACAAAAGTAGAAGTACATCGTGACGGTGGACTTTTTATGCAAGAGTATAAGCAAGGTAAAAGAAAAGCTGCAGTTAAACAGATAGCAAAGAGTAAGTTGCAGGGCACCATTGTTACCTTTAAGCCTGATGCAGAGATTTTTAAAGAAGGGACAGAGTTTTCTTGGGATAGAGTTGTATCTCATCTTCGCCAACAGGCATATCTTGTTAAAGGACTTACTATTCATGTAATCGATGCACGAGCGTACGAAGGTAAGGTAGATCTTGACGGGGAAATGTACATTACTGATCTTGGATATGAACAACCAAGTCAATCATTTTATTTCGAAGGGGGACTTAAGTCGCTTGTGAAGCACTATAATCAGTTTTCTAAACCAATTCACAAGAATATTTTTTATGTTGAAAAATCACAAGACAATGTGGGCGTAGAAATTGCGCTTCAATATATTGATGATCTCTCTACAAAAATTGCCGCGTATGCTAACAATATCGGTACAGCTGAAGGAGGAACTCACGTAACAGGATTTAAGACTTCACTGACTCGTCTTATTAATACCTATGCTCGTAAAGCAGGAATACTAAAAGAAAAAGATGAGAACTTAACAGGAGATGATGTGCTTGAAGGGCTTACCGTTGTTATCTCAGTTAAGCTTCGCGAAATTCAATTTGAAGGCCAAACAAAATCTAAACTAGGAAGTATGGAAGCCCAAGGCGCAGTTGCTACAGTCTTCTCAGATGCTTTTTCGATTTTTCTTGAAGAGAATCCAGATGATGCAAAGGAAATTATTAACAAAGGTCTTCTCGCACTTCGTGCCCGCAAGGCAGCTAAGGCTGCAAAAGACTCGGTTCTTCGAAAAGGAGCCCTTGAAGGGTTTTCTCTTCCAGGAAAGCTTGCTGATTGCCAAAGTAACGATCCGTCTGACTCTGAGCTCTTTATTGTGGAGGGAGATTCTGCGGGGGGTACAGCTAAGATGGGACGGGATCGTGTAACACAAGCGATTCTTCCTCTTCGAGGAAAAATACTCAACGTAGAGCGTGCACGTCTTGATCGTATGCTTGGTAGTGAACAAATAAAAAATCTTGTACTTGCCATGGGTGCAGCAATCGGTGATACCTTTAATATAGAAAAAGTTCGTTACCACAAGCTTATCATTGCAACAGATGCCGATGTGGATGGAGCTCACATTCGTACTCTTCTTCTCACTTTTTTCTATCGATACTACCGTCCAATTATTGAAGCTGGATATGTATACATTGCGCAACCACCACTCTATAAGATTGTTTTTGGCAAAGAAGTACACTATGCATATTCAGATGAGGAAAAAGAGGGAGTTATGAAAAAACTCGGTTTTTCTGGCGAAGATCAAACAGATCTTAGTGTGGATATTTCAAACAATGAAGACAGTACTAATGAAGATGGTGACGGAGATGAAGAAGGGGAAGAAAAAGTAGCAAAGAAGACAGGCAAGAAACCATCAATACAACGCTATAAGGGTCTTGGGGAAATGAATGCTGATGAGCTTTGGGAAACAACTATGGATAGAAAGACTCGCACTCTCAAAACTGTTTCAGTTCATGAAGCTGGAGAAGCTGATCGTATTTTTGAAATGCTTATGGGAAGCGAAGTTGGGCCACGAAAGAGTTTTATTCAGACGTACGCGAAGCAAGCAAATCTTGATATTTAAGAAGTCCTGGGCTACATTATTTTACATTAATTATATTTTGTGGTATTGTTAAACATGTCTTAACTACATCTGCAAAGGAACCCCATGTCACCAGATCAAGATGGAGAGAGTTTGGTTGGAAACTTCGGACAAGATCGTGGAGAGATACTCCACCCGGAGTCGTTCCTGCCTCCAGAATATCGCTCGCTTGTCGGTGGAGTAGCTATTGTGCCGCCATCTGACGATACAATGCCAGATGGGTGACAATGAAGTGAAGATCTTGAGTCTGAAGGCCTGCGCAAGCAGGTCTTTTTTTGTGAATAGCGTCCTTTCATTTTGTTACGGTAGGAATACACTTAAAGTGGGGATTCTAGATAAATCTTTTGAAGGGGAATGATAATGGTTCCACACGATATTTCTAATGTACCAACTATCCCAAGCGAAGAGGAGGTTTTGAAGAATAATACTTCGCCTTGTACGCAACAACAAATATCAGAACAAACACAATTACTTCAGCAACAACAGCAATCATCGATGCAGTTGTCAGGTCATAGGAAGATGATGCAACAACAAGTCCATCAGCAAGTTTTTTATGACAAAGAAGGGAATCCAGTTAAACCAGAAGATGGCGATAGAGCGTTTGCCCCTGGTCTACAAAAATGAGGATGTCCCTATATGTAGCCTACCAATCAAAGGCTACTTCTTTTTATATAAATGTATTATGCTTTGTTTTTAATTTCTACAACCAACTTTTCTGTAAGGTCTTTAAGCGAAATTTCTCCAATTTTGCCATCGGTTCTATGTTCGAGAGTTACAGTATCATTGGCAACCTCTGCATCTCCAATAACTGCCCAGTAAGGTGTTTTCATTTCGCGTACAGCACGGATCTTTTTACCAAGACCTTCTTTTGATATGTCACAGTCAACACGGATGCCTGCATCCTGGAGTAGTTTCTCTATTTTTTTTGCGTAGTCGTGATGTTTATCACTAATTGGAAGGAGTGATATCTGTGTTGGAGAAATCCAAAGAGGAAAATTTCCAGCGACATGTTCAATGTAGACAGATAAGAATCGTTCGAGTGACCCAGCAATTGCACAATGAATCATCACGATAGGTTCACGCTTTCCTTCCTCATTTACACATTCAAGTCCAAAATTTGATGGCTGTACGAAGTCTACTTGTATTGTTCCAACCTGATGTGAGCGACCGATGGAGTCTTTTGCCATAAAATCAACTTTTGGACCATAAAAAGCAGCCTCACCTGGACCATCTATCCAGTTATCTTTTGCTTTCTTGTCAATAAGATTTTTTATTGCTTTCTCAGCTTTTATCCAGAGTTCATCACCTCCTTTGAATTTAGCATCTCCATCACGTCTTGAAAAACGAGGAGTAATATTTTGGAAATTAAACGTACCATAAAATGTTTCTATAAGACCCCAAATTCCCTCTATTTCAGATTCAAGTTGTGACTCTCGACAAAAGACGTGAGCGTCATCTTGAGTTATAGAAAGCACACGAGAAAGCCCCGATAATTCACCAGACTGTTCATCTCGATATACTGCTGTAGTTTCTGAATAGCGTACTGGGAGCTCTTTGTAGGAACGAAGTTCACTTGCATAGATTTGGGCGTGATGAGGGCAATTCATTGGTTTCATACAATATGTATGACCATCACGGGTTTCAATTTTAAAAAGATCGTCCCCATATTTTTCCCAGTGACCACTTTTTACATACAAATCTTTTTTAGTAATATGTGGGATGGCAACACTTTGATAACGATACTGTGATCGTAGTTCTTGTACGTATGCGTCTATTTTTTGTCGGAGAATTGTCCCTCGAGGTGTCCATAGTGGGAGCCCAGGACCAACTAATGGTGAGAATGTGAAGAGTTTGAGTTGCTGCCCCAAAATGCGGTGATCACGTTTTTTGGCTTCTTCTTGTTGTGTGATATATGCATCAAGTGCTTCTTTATTTTCAAATGCTATTCCATAGATACGAGTAAGCATTGGATTCTTTTCATCACCTCGCCAGTATGCGCCAGCCACCGAAGTGAGCTTAAAACTATCAACTGGGATTTCTTTTGTATTAGTAACATGTGGCCCCTCACAGAGATCAAAGAACTCATTACCTGTATGGTAGAGCGTGATTGACGTGTCTTGGCCTTCACCTGTAATACTATCAATGATTTCCAATTTAAAATGGTTCTTAGTAAAAAGTTCTTTTGCTTTTTCTGCGGTAACAGTTTCGACAATGAAATCAAGATTCTCGCTGAGAATTTTTTTCATCTCATTTTCGATCTTTTGTAAATCTTCTTGGCCAATTTTTGTTGTTCCAAAGTCAATATCATAGTAGAAGCCATTTTCAGTTACTGGTCCAATAGTCGGTAGTGCTCCCGGAAAATGCTTAGAAATTGCCATAAGAAGTACATGAGCAAGAGAATGACGACTCTTAAAGAGGTGAGTTGCTTCTTGGTTTGACATAGTCTCCTTATAATATCAGAAAAAAGGATTTTTGTGGAAGATTTTCGAAAAATAGTGAAAGAATCTATCCCCATACAAACTTGTTGACATACCCCCTTGATTCTGTATTATTAAATAACCCAAGACCCCAGAAGACAGACAATGATAGATGGGGGCTTGGATTAATGTAATTTTTATGACACCTCTTTATATTGTTATTGGAGTTCTTGCAGGTATTGTGCTTGTTATTGTGGTTATGTATAACGGCCTTGTGACACTTTCTCAACGTGTCAAAGAAGCCTGGGCTGATATTGATGTACAGCTTAAGCGTCGTTATGATCTTATCCCAAATCTTGTGAACACCGTTAAAGGTTCTTCGAACTTTGAAAGTTCAACACTTGAGAAAGTGGTTGAGGCCCGTGCAAAGGCCATGGGGGCAGGAACGATGGCTGAGCACAAAGATGCCGAGAACATGCTTACCGGTGCGCTTAAGAGCATTTTTGCGCTCGCCGAGAGTTACCCAGATCTCAAGTCTAATCAGAACTATCTTGCACTACAGAGTGAACTTTCTGATACGGAAAATAAAATTCAAGCAGCTCGTCGATTTTATAACAGTAATGTTATGGCGTATAACACCAAAATACAGACTGTTCCGACAAACATTATCGCAAAACAATTTAATTTTACCGAGAAGGAATTCTTTGAATTAGCTGATGGAGAAGAAGCTGCACGTAATCCAGTCGAGGTAAAATTTTAGACGAGATTAATTAGAAAAATGCTGATGACAGAATTGCCATCTAAGCATCTTGTACTTGTATGACTTTATACTCTAACCAATCATCAAATATTCGAAAGACGTGGTTCATGATGACAGGATTTTTACTCCTCGTTATTGCTTTAGGTTTCATTCTTTCGCTTGTCTATAACAATCAATCCATTCTCTATGGGGCGATTATTCTTAGTCTCTTAATGAACGTTGGTGCGTACTGGTTTTCTGATTCACTTGTGCTTAGTATGGCTGGGGCCAGAAGAATAGAAAAAAAGGATGAATATCCAGATCTTTGGAACACATTAGAAAACCTCTGCATTACTGCTGGACTTCCTATGCCAAAGCTCTACGTCATTGATGATCCAGCGCCGAATGCTTTTGCTACTGGCCGCAATAAAGATAATTCTGTTGTTGCAGTTACTACTGGACTACTTCCTCTTCTTAGCAAATCAGAATTAGAAGGTGTTCTTGCTCATGAACTTGCTCATATAGGCAATAGAGACATGCTTCTTCAGACGGCCGTTGTTGTATTTGCCGGGGTTATTTCTCTTGTTGCAGATATGGCGTTTCGCGCTTCAATGTTTGGCAGTAATGATGAAAAAAAGAACCCCATCTTCTTCGCATTAGCAATTCTTGCCATTATGTTAGCACCGATTGCGGCGACAATTATTCGTTTGGCGATTTCACGGGAACGAGAATTCTTAGCAGATGCAACGAGTGCACTCATCACTCGTTACCCAGAAGGGCTTGCCTCAGCACTTGAGAAGATTAGTAATTTCCATCAGCCGATGAAAATACAACATGCAGCTATTGCCCACCTCTTTATCTCAGACCCATCTGGAATAAATGCTGTTGAAGAACTAGGAGAGGGTGAAAAAATTTCCTGGATTGCAAAAATGTTCATGACCCACCCTCCTGTCAAAGAACGTATTAGTAGACTTCTTGTTACTAAATAACTATAGTATACTTTGCATATGATTTCTCTTGGTGATATTGCTGGGATGTTGTTAACACTCATTGTGTATGGGGCATACATTTTTCTTATCGCTTTCACATTGTGGATGGCTGTTGACGCCGGTAAACAAGATAGATTCTGGTGGATGGTACTCATCATTGGTATTCCGTTTGTTGGGAGTGGTGTGTATTTTTTTACCGAAAAGAAGCATGAGTATGCAAAAGCCGAGTCGCACCATATTCATGATGGAGAGACCGAGGCACAGCACGAGACTTCACCTCATAAAAAAAGATCTCGCCACAAAAAATCTGAAAATAGCGTGAAGTCTGTAGAAGAGGCATCTCCAACTGAACAACAAAATACTATCGCTGAGAGCGCTTTTGAAAACAATACAGAGATTGCCATAGTCCAAGAAGAAAAAAAAGAAGAAGGGGACACGGTATAAAAATTCCAACAAGGTACTTATTTAGTGATGTGCTATAATGAAAAAGAAACACACTCTAGTGTTTCTTTTTCATTATAAATAATGGAGGCGTCGGATAGCGGTTTATTCCACCACCTTGGAAAGGTGGCAACTGGGCAACTGGTTCGAGAGTTCGAATCTCTCCGCCTCCGCATCAAAAGAAAAACAGAGCTTCGGACTCTGTTTTTCTTTTAACTGCGAGGAAAGAAGCACATGACCTGCGTCATGCGCGAGAGATTCGAATAGGGTGAGAAGTGAGCCAATCCCACTTCGCAAGGCCGGAGAGTGACGGCTCGAGGCAGGGTCGAAAAATTTTCCAGCAGAAAAATATTTTTGACCGCGAACCTGCTTCGAGCAAAGTGAGGCAGTCTTGTGACCAACCCCTCATTTTCCGCACTTGCAAAAATGATACAATTGTATAATGAAGTCATTTCAAAAAAAAGTTATAGACGTAGTTAAGAAAATTCCAAAAGGAGGCGTGCTTAGTTATGGAGAGGTAGCGAGGCGCGCAGGGAATGCTGGGGCCGCGCGTGCAGTTGGGTCGATTATGGCCAAGAACATTAATAAGACAGTACCATGTCACCGCGTTATTAGGTCAGACGGGAAAATGGGTGAGTACAACAGATTGCGCGGGGAAAGTAAAAGTGAAATCTTAAAAAAAGAGGGGGTTATTTTTGTGAACACCACCAAAGTTGCCATGAAAAAGTAATTTACGTAGTTCTTTGATTATTTTTTCTGTATACTTACCACATGTCATTACATAAAATTCCGCGTTTTATTAGGGCTTTAATTTTGCTCATGTTTTTGTCTGCTGTCATTCATGTGGTAGTTTTGGTTATGTACTTTGTTAAAACAGGAGATGTCTCTCCATTTAATTTCTTTTCTATTGTTGGAGCTCATTTATTTTTCCCCATACTTGTTAGTTCCCATCTAGCAACACTGGTATCTTTTGTTGTAGCGGCATCATTATATGCCATAATTTTTTTCTTTTTCACTCATGAAAATCGCCGTCCTTGATAATCTCCGTAGTGTCTATAATGTGGGGTCAATTTTTCGCACTGCTAACGCAGTAGGCATCGATAAGATTATTCTTTGTGGCACTACGCCGACACCGCTTGATAAGAAAGGGCTGAAGAGGAAAGATTTAGCTAAGGTGGCACTTGGTGCGGAAGATACCATCGCTTGGGAATACAAAGGAGAGACAGTAGAGACACTTAAGAACTTAAAACAAGAAGACTACTATATCATTGCATTTGAGCAAGATGGCAGAGCGGTTGATTACAAAGAAGTAACAATTGAGAAAAGGGAAAATATTGCTTTTGTCGTCGGGCATGAAGTTGACGGCATCACGCAAGACGTTCTTGAGGAATGTGATGTGATAGCTGAGATTCCTATGCTTGGTACCAAAGAGTCATTAAATGTGACCATCGCTTTTGGGGTTGCTGCCTATAGAATTCTTGGAGTATAAGAGATATACTTGAAAAAGTATTATTCGCATTAATTTTTTATATGAGAAAATCAACATTACTTTTTTTGATCAAAAAAGACGGAAATACGATTACTGATATTTGCCTTGCTATGAAGAAACGTGGTTTTGGTAAAGGAAGATATAATGGTGTTGGTGGAAAAGTAGAAAGAGACGAAACGGTTGAAGAGGCGGTAAGACGGGAAGCAAAGGAAGAGATAGGTATTAGTGTGTTAGAAATGTCACAATGTGCAACACTTGCTTTTACGTTTCCACATAATCCAGACTGGAGTCAGGAAGTTCATGTGTATTTTTCAACAAAATGGGAAGGAGAACCTACTGAGAGTGAGGAAATGAATCCATCGTGGTTCCTGGTCGAAAGTATTCCCTATGAAACCATGTGGCCAGATGATAGCTATTGGTTGCCAAAAGTTTTAGAAGGTAACCTAGTTAAGGGACGTTTTGTTTTTGGTGAAGGGGATGTTATTTTGGAAAACGAAGTAACGACCGTCTAAGATTTTATTTTTAATAGGGGGAACTATATTTATTCTTAATGAAGGCTATATTATTTGGTGTATTTTCTTATCATGTATACTGGTTTCATGATTAATGATAAAGTCTATCTAAAAAATTATACCGTCATTGCCAAACATGGATATTATAAAGAAGAACATGCCAAAGCCCAGCGATTCTTGGTAAGTGTCGTTGCTCATTCTGATACAAAGCGCGCAGGTGAAAGTGATGATCTTAGAGAAACCCTTAACTACGAAGTTATTCGTAAGACGGTGCACGATATTTTGATGAAAAGTCCGCATAATCTTGTAGAGTCACTTGCCGAGGAAATCGCTGTAAGCATTCTTCATCATCCAAAAGTTTCCTCAGTTGAGGTGGATATCGCCAAGCCAGACGTTTGGAGTGATTGTACACCAGGGGTAACAATCATAAGAAACAAATAACATGCATCCCTATTGCGCCTACGTTGCAACAATCACTGATAAGCATGATGTCGACAAGGTTTATCATGACCATCACTATGGCGTGGCAATACAGGATGATAATGAATTATTTGGTCGACTCATTATGGAAATTAACCAAGCAGGACTTTCCTGGCGAACTATTCTTATGAAGGAAAAAGGATTTCGCGAGGCATATCATAATTTTGATATCAAAAAAGTTGCTAGATATAAAGAAAAAGATTTTACACGACTGATGAATGATGCAAGAATTATTCGTAATCGCTTGAAGATTAGTGCTGCTATCTATAACGCACAACAGCTACTTGCGATACAGAAAGAGTTTGGGAGTTTTAGAACATGGATTGATACACACAAAAAAGAATGTAAGGACAATAAGCAAGCATGGCTACAACTTTTTAAAAAGAATTTTACCTTTGTTGGAGGAGAAATCGTTGGAGAATTTCTCATGAGTATTGGAGTACTTCCTGGAAGTCATGGAAAGGAGTGTCACCGGTATAGAGATTAAAAAAATGTGCGCGGGGTTACGGGCACATTTTTTAATAGGGTATTTTACAATCCTCGAAGCAATGGGCGTCTCTCTTTAAGGTATAAATTTTTTTGCGACCGTCGGGGGTGCTTTCTACAGCATTTACTGATTCCAATACTTGTAGGTGGTGAGTAATCGTTGGCTGTTGAAGGTTCATTTTTTCAGTTAGTTCTCCAACAGTCATGCCCTCCTTTGTGGTGCCAAGAAGACAGACCATATTATAACGACTCTTTTCTCCAACAACCCTAAAACAGTCTGGGCAAAGCTCCTTTTCGCTAACAGAAGATCGAGGCACCCACTCCGGTAAGGGGTATGTTTTTTCAACCTTTTCTTGTTTTTTGTTGGTTTTTTCTTTTATCCCCATGGTTTTCCTATTCATAGATGGTCATCTATATTACAATATAGATACTTATCAATATAATATCATATTCATCATACTATGAAAGCATCAAGCCCTGTGAATACTGTTCCTCGTTTCGCTACTATTATTAAGCGAGATCGCACACGAGTCCCTTTTGATATCCAAAAAATTACTCGCGCGATTACTAAGGCGGGGCTTGCTACCAAAGAGTATGATGAACAACAGGCTGTAACGCTTAGTGAAAAAGTTATCAATCATCTTCACGCACTAGTGCCAGAGACAGTTGTGGCGATAGAGCAAGTACAGGACGCCGTAGAGCATGTGCTTATGGTGTCGCGATTCAAGGCGACAGCCAAGGCGTATATCTTATATCGTGAACAACACGCGGAGATGCGAAGCTTTGCCACCATGTCATCGCTTGGATTAGTGGATAATTATCTCGACAAACTAGACTGGCAAGTGAAAGAAAATAGTAACATGGGGTATTCCTTGCAAGGGCTCAATAATTATATTTTTTCTGAAGTAAGTAAGACATACTGGCTAAACAAAATTTATCCACAAGAAGTTCGTGTTGCATACGAGCATGGCGACCTCCATATTCATGATCTTGGTACGCTCTCAGTATATTGTGTCGGGTGGGATTTAATGGATTTGCTTACTGAGGGCTTCAAAGGTGTTCCAGATAAAATAGAATCTGCTCCACCAAAACATTTTCGCACCGCGCTTGGTCAAGTGGTAAATTTTATGTACACCATGCAGGGCGAAGCCGCCGGCGCAGTTGCCTTCTCGAACTTCGATACACTGCTCGCACCATTCATTCGCTATGACAATCTTTCTCAAAAAGAAGTGAAGCAAGCAATACAGGAGTTTGTCTTTAATATGAATGTGCCAACCCGTGTCGGTTTTCAGACACCATTTTCAAATATCACTCTTGATCTTACCCCATCGGTTAATTTCAAAGATATGTCAGTTATCATTGGAGGCAAACCACAAAAAGAGGTGTATGGTGAGTTTCAGACAGAGATGGACATGTTTAATGAAGCCTTCTTTCAGGTGATGGCAGAAGGGGACTCGGCCGGGAGAGTGTTTTCTTTTCCAATTCCAACGGTGAACATTACAAAAGATTTTAATTGGGAAAATCCAAAACTGCAGGGGCTTTGGGAAATCACTGCCAAGTATGGTGTTCCATATTTTAGTAATTTTGTGAACTCGGACATGAAGCCAGAAGATACTCGTTCTATGTGTTGTCGTCTTCGTCTTGATCTTGAGGAATTAGACCGTCGCGGGGGAGGACTCTTCGGTGCAAATGCTCTCACGGGCTCTGTAGGTGTCGTCACTATTAACCTTCCTCGTTTGGCATACAAAGCAAGCACCGAGCACAAAAACTCGTTATCAGAGGCAAAATTAAGCTTCTACAAAAAACTCGATGAACAGATGGACATTGCTCGCGAAAGCCTGGAAATCAAGCGAAAGTTACTTGAGAAATTAACCGATGCTAATCTCTACCCATACACAAAATTTTATTTACGAAATATCAAAAAAGCGCACGGTCAGTATTGGAAGAATCATTTTGCTACCATCGGTCTCATTGGTATGAATGAAGTAACGCTTAATCTTTTTGGTAAAACACTTGGCACAGAAGAGGGGGCTATTTTTGCTGGTGAGGTGCTCGACCATATGCGTCATCGTTTAATTGATTATCAGAAAGACACAGGGAATCTCTACAACCTCGAAGCAACCCCAGCTGAAGGGGTGACGTATCGTTTTGCGGCTCGTGATAAAAAAATGTATCCGGATATTATTGTCGCCAATGAAGCTGAGTATAAAAAGGGCGCGCAACCATTTTATACAAACTCCAGCCACCTGCCAGTTAATTACACACAAGATATTGTTGAGACACTTGATATTCAAGACACGCTTCAGACAAAGTATACCGGGGGCACAGTTATTCATCTTTTCTTAGGAGAAAGAATGACAGATTATCGGGTTGTACCAAGTCTTGTAAGGCGTATTTGCGAGAATTATAGGTTACCATATTTTACAATTACACCAACCTTTAGCGTCTGCGGAAGTCATGGCTATCTTTCTGGTGAGCATTTTTCTTGTCCAACATGTGCGGCACGCTGCGAAGTGTATTCTCGTGTTGTTGGGTATTTGCGCCCAGTAAGTCAATGGAATGATGCCAAGCAAGCTGAGTATGATATTCGGGCAATGTATATACCTGAAAGTGCTCCTGCCCATGTCGAGGGGGTATCTGTGGCGCACGTGACTGTGTAAGATGGAGTTTGGGGGATTTGAGAAGTTTACACTTATTGATTACCCGAGGAAGGTGGCGTGTATGGTCTATACCATAGGGTGCCCTTTTAGATGTCCATACTGTCATAACCCTGAGCTTGTTGATGAGACATGCACGACAACAATAAACGAGAAGGAGGTACTAACTTTTCTTGACACAAGAAAGGGTATGCTTGACGGTATTGTCATTACTGGAGGGGAACCGAGTATGCACGGAGAGAAATTATTTTCATTCATGAAGGAAGTTAAAAAAAGAGGCTTCTTAATCAAACTTGATTCAAATGGAGTAGATCCGATGTTTTTACAGAAGGCTATTGATGAGAAATTAGTTGATTATATCGCTATGGATATCAAGTCCCCTCTTACAAAGTATAGCCAGGTCGTTGCGAGACCAGTAGATATTGAAGCTATCAAAAAGAGTATAGAAATTATCAAGGGTAGTGGTGTTGAATACGAGTTCCGGACTACCGTCGTGAAGTCAATGCTTTCATTTGATGATATAGAAGCAATCGGCAAAGAAATACATGGGGCAACAACATACTATTTGCAGAAATTTATTCCCACCAAAATACTAAACCCACAATTTCTGAGAAAAGTGACTTACTCAGATGAAGAATTTACCGCGCTTAAAGAGACACTAGAAAAACATGTTACTTTCTGTAGCATTAGATAATATATGAAACATACTAACCCGAGCAAACGAATCTATCTCGACCATGCTTCTACGACGACAATAGCACTAGAGGTGCTCGATGAGATGCTGCCTTTTTTTGATGCATCGTACGGAAATCCCTCATCACTATATACTTCGGGGAGAAAGGCAAGAAAAGCATTAGAAGAAGCAAGAGGATCAATTGCCAAAATCCTTCATGCAAGCAAAGAAGAAATTATTTTTACCAGTTCTGGCACTGAGTCAGATAATCTTGCGATACTTGGTGTGGCCAGAGCATATAAAAAATATGGTAATCATATTATTATTTCTTCAATCGAACATAAGGCGATATTGGAAGCAGTCAAGCAGCTGGAAAAAGAAGGGTTTGTCATTGAATATTTCCCGGTTGATAAATATGGCATGATCGATGTTAGTGATTGCGTGTCTCGGATAACTGCAAAAACAATTTTGATTTCTGTTATGTATGCTAATAATGAAATAGGAACGATTCAACCGATACGAGAACTTGCACAAGCAATAGCTGAGATGAAGAAAAAACGTGCTGAGAGTTCGCGAAGCGAATTCTCAGCAACCAGTAACCATCAACCAGTAACTAGTGACTATCCACTCCTCCACACCGACGCTTGCCAAGCGGCTGGAGCACTATCACTTGATGTTACAGAGCTCGGGGTTGATCTCATGAGTATCAATGGTTCAAAAATATACGGCCCAAAGGGTGTTGGGGTTTTGTTTAAGAAAAAAGGAATTATTCTCTCGCCGATCATCTTTGGTGGTGGTCAAGAATATACCCTTCGCTCAGGAACAGAAAATCTCCCAAACATCGTCGGTATGTCTCTCGCACTTTCTCGCATAGAGAAAAAGAAAGAAGAAGAATCACTTCGCCTTATAAAACTTCGTGACTATTGTATTTCAGAACTAGAGAAACATATTCCTGACATTGTGCTTAATGGTCATCGAACACTTCGCCTGCCAAACAACATTCATATTTCTATTCCTTGTGTTGAAGGGGAGTCTATGGTGCTTATGCTTGACTCTCTTGGTATCGAAGTATCAACAGGGTCAGCATGTTCCTCGAATGACTTACAAGTATCTCACGTTCTTGTGGCGACAGGGCAAGACCCAAGCCTTATGCATGGTAGTCTCCGTATTACGCTGGGAGAGACAACAAGCAAGGACGATTGTGATTATTTCCTCTCGACCATCTCAGATATTATTAAACGTTTACGAAGCATGTCAGCACTTACCACTTCTTATGAACAAAAAAAGTAACGAAAAAATTAATAGCGCATGCGATGTTGGCGACTGGCTTTACAGTGATATTGTAAAGGATCATTTCTTTCACCCGCGAAACATTTTTCTTGATGATGCGGAGTATGTGGCTGACGGTGTTGGTATCACAGGAAGCCCGCTATGTGGGGATATGATGGTGGTATGGATACAAGTTGATAAAGACACACAGAAAATTTCTGAGTGCAAATGGCGCACATTTGGCTGTGCCTCCGCCATTGCTTCGACATCAATGATGTCGGTGATGGCAACTGAAAATGGTGGTATGACACTACGGCGTGCTAAGAAACTTTCGCCCGAAGCAATTATCGAACGCTTAGGTGGGTTGCCAGATAGAAAATATCATTGCTCGGTGCTGGGGCATGAGGCACTACGAAGAGCAATAGAAGACTATGAAGAAAACATAAAAAACTGACCAGCTTATGCAGGAACATGCCATTATCTTCACTATTGAAAAAGTACAACACGAGACATCAAACGTTGCCACTCTTTTTCTCTCATCGCCAGAAAAACGTGTAGCATATCGGCCAGGCCAATTCATCACCATCTATTTTCCAGAGACTGGGCATGTCGAAGGGAAGTCATATAGTATCTCGAGTTCTCCCAATGAAAAGTACATAGCTCTTACGGTGAAAGGCGTTGGAACTTTTTCTAATAAACTAGTGGCGATGAAGCCAGGGGATACGATATCAGGATCAAGGCCGTATGGATATTTTTATACAGAGGAAGAAACGAGCTCGCTTATTCTAGTTGCCGGAGGAATAGGTATTGCACCATTTCGTAGCATGATAGTGGACACACTTCATAAACATCCAACACGAAAGATGTATCTTTTCTATAGCAACAAAACACTCAGTGATATTATTTTCAAAAAAGAATTTGACGCGCTTACAGTGGAATATAACGATAGATTTTTTGTACAGTATTATCTCACACAAGAACACGCCGATGCTGAGATGAAGAATGGGCGAATTCCAACAGGAGATATCGTAGAGTTATCACAATGTCTTCCGGAAAGAGAATTTTTTATCTGTGGCTCGATTGCTTTTGTGCGAGATTATTGGAGAGGGTTGAAGGGGGCAGGGGTTTCTGAAGAATGTATCTATACCGAAGCATTTTTTTAAAGTTTTTATGGTAGTATTGAGATTGCCTGAGGGAGGTCTGTAAGAATCCTTTTGGCGTCGGCAACCGTCAGATCAACCCCCTACTAACCAGTCAGCGGATGGATGATTGGCCAGCCCCAGTTCTACGGAATCCTGGGGCTTTCCTTTTTATACTCAAAATTCTCAGCTTGATTTCTATGAAAGGTATGTATGGTAGAATACAATAATTATGCTTACAAAAACACTACCACTTACCGCAAAAGATTTTACTTGGGTGAAAATGACTCCGGCACTCATGAAGAAGCAAGCTGATGCATATATTGCTCACAAAAAGAAAGTCTATGCAGAAATAAAGAAGATTCTTCCTGAGAATCGCACCTATCTCAACACGCTCTACGCACTTGAGCGATGCGACGATTCATTCAATAGTTTCTTCAGTAAGATGGGGCTACTCTCTGAGGTCTCTCCTAAAAAAGAGGTGCGTGATGTCGCACACGCTGTCGCAACAGAGATGTCACAGAAGTTAGTCGATATTGAGTATGACCGAGATCTGTTCATCTCTCTTGTTGAATACTACGAAGGGAACTTTCGTGATGAGAAGAAGTCACTTAGGAAAGAAGATATCAAGCTGCTTGAAGAAACACTTCGTGACTATCGTCGCATGGGGTTTGATTTGCCGACTGAGAAACAAAAAAAATTAAAAACTCTTCTCAAAAAAACATCTAAGCTTTCTATCGCATTTCGTCAGAATATCAACGATTATCAAGACTATATTCTCTGTACCAAAGAAGAGCTCGCAGGGCTTTCTGAGAGATTTATTACTTCACTTCCGCGTCACACTGATGGAAGATATATTGTTTCACTTCAGTATCCGCATATTATGCCGTTTATGGCAGAAGCAGAGAATAGAAAGAAGCGAGAAGAATTGGCACTTAAGAATTTGAAAAAAGGAGGCATAAAAAATCTAAACATTATTGAAGAACTCGTTAGATTGCGCCATGAGATAGCTGGGATCCTTGGGTACAAGCACCATGCAGACTTTCGCACCGAAACACGTATGGCTAAGAATGCTAAGAATGTCGAGGAGTTCCAGAATTCACTTATAAAAACGCTCGCACCACAGACAAAAAAAGATCTTGAA
>CAYYCT010000008.1:0-31144 GCA_964470485.1 uncultured Candidatus Saccharibacteria bacterium | reverse complement strand
AAAGATACCCGCGATGTACCACCTTTTCTTGAACCAGCGGCAACTGGATCCTTTGGTGAAGGAACCTCTGTTATTACTATTGGATCACCGCTTGGCTATAACAACTTCACCATAACAGGATACATCAATACCATTAACTTCATTGATATGGAGGAAGGGTGGGGTTACAAACAAAGACATATCCAGTTTATTGCTCCACTCCAACCAGGAAATTCAGGTGGCCCGTTAGTTAGTCTTACTACCGGTAAAGTAGTTGGTCTTATAACATGGGTGCGTGGAGTAAATGTATTTGGAGCAATTGTTCTTGGGGGACTTTGTCAGGCTACTCCAATTGAAACCGTAATGGAAGTACTGAAGCCGTACCTAAACTAACTATATAGAAAAATCTGTACCCGCCCCTCAGAGGGCGGGCTATATTTTTCCAAAAAACCTACAACCCCTTCTCCGCTTCAATAAACCCATCTAACTCACCTTTCTCTAAGACAGCCTCAATATTACTTGTCTCATAGTCAGTACGATGGTCCTTAACCATTTTATACGGATGGAGAACATACGAACGTATTTGATTGCCCCACTCTATTTCGGTGGTCTTACTTATCTGACGCCCCTCTATCTCTGCTTTACGTTTTTCTTCTTCCAGCTTAAATAATTTTGCACTCAAGACTTCAAGAGCCTTCTGCTTATTCTGCTCTTGCTGTCTCTCGGTTGCAACATGTACAGCAATGTTCGTTGGAATATGAATAACCCTCACAGCCGTCTCGCGCTTGTTGACATTTTGTCCACCTGGCCCACTAGACTTTGAAGTCTCTATTCGTATCTCCTCAGGCGGGATTGCTTTTCTCTCTACAAGTGGAATAATCGGAAGAACTTCTACCATTGCAAATGATGTATGCCTCTTGGCTTGTGCATTAAATGGTGAGATGCGCACAAGCCTATGCACACCTGACTCGTTTTTTAATGTCCCGTATGCATTCTTGCCACTCACTTCAAGGGTAAGATTACGATACCCTCCGCGGTCATTAGTATTGTCATGTAAAAAAGTATATGAGAACCCTTTGCGTGCAAAATATGCCTGATACATCTCAAATAACATTCGAGCAAAATCCTCACTATCATCGCCCCCTGCCCCTGCCAAAATGCTCATGATAGCATTTCCCTTATCAAGTGAACTTACGCCGTCTTTCTTATCTTTAAGCTCCTTCAACCTCCGTATCGTTGCTTGCGCCTTTTCTTTATCATTCCAAAAAGATGCATCATTCATATCAGCCTCAAGGGTTGCGATTATTTCATCAAGATTTTCCTCCATAGACTTCAAGTATAGCAAATTAGAGTAGTATTAGACCAAAAAGCAATTGATTTATGAAAAAACCAGAGTATACTGAAACATACCAACTATGGAACGAAAAGGTATTATTCTAGCAGCAGGAAGAGGAACCAGGCTCCACCCAATGACTCTCGCCGTCAATAAACAACTCCTCCCTATCTACGATAAGCCAATGATTTATTACCCACTTTCTCTCTTCCTCCATGCAGGAATCAGAGAAATTCTCCTGATCCTTGACCCTGCTGATGTTACTATATTTAAAAACATTCTTGGTGATGGGTCTCGTTTTGGAATGAAGCTGTCATACGAAGTGCAGATAGAGAAGCGAGGTATCGCCGATGCGCTTATTCTCTCAGAAAAATTTTTAAATGGCTCCCCTTCGTGTCTTATTCTTGGAGATAACCTTCTCCACGGAGAAAATTTTGATGCCATACTTACTAGAGCCAACACCACCACAAAAGACGGCGCAACCATTTTTGGCTATGAAGTAGAAAACCCACGACAGTATGGTGTTGTAACTTTTGATACAAAAGGTAAGGCCGTTTCTCTAGAAGAAAAACCAGCTAACCCAACATCTCCATATGCAGTCCCTGGAATATATTTTTATGATGAACACGCACCAAAACTTGCAAAAACACTCGCACTCTCAGATCGTGGAGAACTTGAAATAACCGATCTCAACAGACTCTACATGGAACAAAACATGTTACATGTCATAACACTCCCAAAAGAAGTCATCTGGTTCGATACTGGTACCCATGATTCTCTTCTAGAAGCGTCACTCTATGTACAAAAAAAACAACGAGAAACTGGCAACTACATTGCAAACCTTGAAAGTATTGCCTACGGCTATGGGTACATTGATAATCGCACACTAGAAGAAGCGGCTACAACATTATCAAAAACAAAATACGGAATATACCTCCGCGACCTTCTTCAGGCATAGTGTTCCTTTAGCCTCGCCAATACTACATATACAAAATGTCGTTGACCACACGGTCGACGACATTTGATTTTTTATGACACCTCTCTAATTTATTTCTTTTCTTTTTTCTTGAGGCTTAATGACAACCCCTTCTGGGTTATGTAATAAACGACGTAGGGCGCATCCTCTCCTTGATATATCTCTTTCCCAATATACCCACCCTCAAGAAGTACCTTGAGTGCATCTCTAGCGGATACCGTGGGTGATTTTTGGTCTGCCTTTTTCTTCAACCAACGAGAGGAGAAAAGACTTGGTGGATATATCTTATCATACCGCATCTCTATGTCATATTGAGTCATTCTTTTGTAGCCAAAACATTGAAGTATTTGGCGAACAAAAGCATCTTGTATGCTAAGTGCTGCCATCATACTCCTCCATAACGAACAAATTAATTTCTTACCTATATAGAACACTACACAATAAATTGAGTATTGTCTATTTATTGTGTAGTCACATTCCTGAGCCACCTCGCAGAATCGAACTGCGGACCTTTTCGTTACGAGTGAAATGCTCTACCAACTGAGCTAAGGTGGCTAATGGAAACTATTCTATCATACTAGATAAGAACAAAAACAACGCTGGAGCCAAGATCGGGAATCGAACCCGAGACCTCTTCCTTACCATGGAAGTGCTCTACCATCTGAGCTATCTTGGCATATTTTTCTTGTCTTTACTAAACAAGTGAATAGAATTGTAACAAAAAAACCCTTCTGTTGCTAGTTGATAGAAACGATTTTAGATGGTGCATGGTGACCACTGACAATACGTATAGAAGTGCCAGGAAATTCACAACGAATAAGCTCAAGAACTCTCGTGTTAGCAGCATTATTCTCCGCGGGAGCTTTTACCCATACACGCCAAGAATCTTCAGAAGACTTGTCAATTTTTTCTATTTTAGAACCAGCTATGACTTTAAGTTTCAAATACATTATGATTGGTTGTGGTTACTTTTTCCCTATTGTGTTCTCCATCTTCATGCGGTATGCGTCAATTTCTTTATGGTTACCACTAAGAAGCACTTTTGGGACTTTATATTTTTTCCCTTTGTATTCATACACCTCTGGTCGTGCATATATCTCATGAGATGCAATACGTTTTTCTTCAAGAGAGCACTCATCATGAAGCACTCCTTTTACTTGGCGTGCAATTACATCAATACATACCATAGCTGGAAGTTCCCCACCGGTAAGTACATACTCTCCAATACTCCATTCTTTTGCTTTTAGAATTTTCTTCACTCTTGTATCGACACCTTCATAGCGACCACAAATAAAAATGATATCGGTATATCCTTTTGCTGTCTTTTGTGCAACAGTATTTGTGAATTTTTCTCCTCCAGCATTAAAGATGACAACTAACGTCTTCGTTGATTTTCTACGTGCTATTGTTTTTTGAATTTTACTCACACAACTAAGAATCGGATCCACCCACATCACCATGCCTGGACCTCCGCCGTATGGTCGACCATCAACACGACGATGTTTGTCATAGGTATACTCACGCAGTGCATATGTCTTGACCTCAATCAATTTGTTATCTATCGCACGTGAAAGTATAGACTCAGCGAAGTAACTCACGAACATGTCAGGGAAAATAGTAACAATATGAAATCGAAGTGGTTGCTGCTTCATGTTTGACATACTAGCAAATCCATTCTAGTATGACAATGGCTTAGTTCAACCAAGAGGCATCCATGAATGACCACCAAAAGAATATTCTAGGTCTTATTCAAGCCGAGAATAACCACATCTACTCCCTGACTATCGAAATTGAAGGTTTACTTAAGACACTTGGAAAAACAAGAGACCCTGCGGAATTCTGTATGGTTTACTCAACGCTTAGTAGTGCAATAGACCTACTGAGGAATGCTGCTGATGGGATGGGAAACATCTGCACAAAAGATCCGTCATCACCAAAAGCTCATTGAGCTCAAGCCCTCGCCGCAAAGCAAAACGCCTTGCGGCGATTTTGCTTCTTGTATCGTATTCATCTACTCAAAAACTTTATGAAACAATGAAGACAAGGTGATTTTTGATTAGATGCTCTTGAGGTCGTTCATGACAGCATCAACGTCGGAAGTATCATACCTCGGCATGTATGACTGCGCAGCCTCCCCTCTATCTTGGAATTGGCCACGTCCTTCTGGCTCGTTAATCTTTAAGTTAACTCGTGCGTTATTCTTCATCCCAACAACTCTAAGAAGTGTTCTTAGCGCCTTTGCGGTTGCTCCATCGCGCCCAATAATTTTACCCATATCAGACGCATCAACATCAAGTGTAATGAGTACTCCCATTTCGTCTACCCGTCTTTCAACTTTTACCTTATCTCCATTATCTACCAAAGCTTTCACTACGTATTCAACAAATTCTTGATCTTTCATATTGTATTGTTATTGTTCTATCTGTTTCTATACTATAGAGTGTAGCAACTAGTATGAGGTAGCAGTAAAAAGTTATTCACAGTACGAGTCTCTATGAAAAGCAAAAGCGATGCCTACGACATCGCTTTTGCTTTTCATCCGCGTAATTCTGCGTTTATTCCGCACCTTTCCACGGCTACGCTTTCTTTTCTTCTTTTTTCTGTGGTGTCTTCTTAGGAAGAACATTTATCTTCTTTCCAGTAAGAACTCCTTTTGTAACAAGAAGGTTATACGCTGTTGGTGTAACTTGAGCCCCGACGCTCATCCAGTGTTTTACGCGATCAGCTTTTGCCTCAAAAACACCGGCCTTAACATTATATGTTCCAACAATCTCGGCGAACTGAGATGTCTTAGGCTTGAGAGTGCTTTCGGTAACAATCAACCTGAAATGTGGGTCATTTTTGCGTCCTGTACGCTGTAATCTGATTTTTAACATGTGATGTATTCTACCACAATCTACAGAAAAAAGAAAGTCGCCTGTATTTGGCCTTATTACGACTATCTGGCTGGGAAATGATACTAAAATAACTATACTTCCTCAGGTTTCTCTGTACTGGTTTCTTTTTTCTTATAAAAATCTTCCATGATATGAGTTACCTTGTCAACTAACTGCTTACCAGAATAATCAACTTTTAGGAGGACATCTTGCGCCCCATCTTTAATGGCGCGATTAATAGTGTCAACATCTGAGATATTAGAACAGACAATGACTGGGATTGATAGTCCTCCAGTGTCATTAATTTTTTTTAAAAAACCAAAACCGTCCATCCCCGGCATCATAAGATCAAGTAAGATAACATCGGGTAAAACTTTTGCCACTCCTTCAACTCCTTCAAGACCATTACCTTCTACAACAACTTCATATCCATACTTTTCAAAACTATGCTTATAAATTTCCTGAAGATCCTTATTATCTTCAATAATCATAATTTTTCTCTTATCGTTTTGCATACAGGTTAGTGATTATCTATAAAATTACGCTTGTGGAAATTGCACATAAAACTGAGCCCCTTTATCCTTCCCCTCTGACTCCGCCCAAATCTTTCCTTTCTGTGCTTCAGTAAATTTCTTTGCAAGAAAAAGACCCAGCCCGCTTCCTAAGATATTAACTTTTTGTAAATCTGCTCGAGAGAATTCCTTAAAAAGTGCTGGCATGACATTATCCTCAATCCCCACCCCTGTATCAGCAATTCTAATAGTAACATGTCCATCCTCCGCTTTAACAGAGACGTCAATTGACCCTTGTGGGGTATATTTAATTGAGTTATCAATAATGTTAATAATTACTTCTTTTATTTTTGCCTGATCTGCATAAATAGCAAAGATTTTATCCCCTTCTATAGCTTTTGTTATTGTTAACCCCTTTTGTTCTGCGTGAATTTTAAAGATAGAAAGTACTTCATTGATAACATTTTTTACATCAAAGCGAGTTGGGGTGTACTCGAGTTGCCCTAATTCTATTTTTGATTTATCAAGATACTCAGCAAGAAGTGTTGTTACATCGTTACCTGATATCATAATCTTCTGAAGAATATCTTTTACCTCTTTATTAATTTCACCTTTATCACCATCGAGAAGCATTGTGGCATACCCGCGCATGACAGTAATTGGGGTTCTTATTTCGTGTGTAGCAAAACTCATCAATTCCGACTTTTGTTCATTTGCAAGTTCAATTTCGAAAGTATTCTTTACAAGCTGAATACCAATAATAATGGTCAGTAAAAAAACTGCTACACGAAGAAGAAGCTGTTCGATTGTTTCAGCAACAATAAGTTCAATCAAAGAGACGATACAGAGAAAGAACGTAAAAAGCCCCGCAAAAATATTCTTAACGTGAAAAAGCTCAACAATATAAATTGCATACGCAGTAAATACAATAACAGGGAAAATGAAAAGGGCTCCATAAGGAACAAAATCAAAATTTTTAAATCCAATAGGAAGAATAAAGCTAAACAGAAGAAGAAGCCCTGCGGTAAGAGACATCCCCGTAAACATGAGCATTACCTGTCTTCGTTCATCTCCCTTTGTTTGGCTAATGCGCCTAAAGAGTACAAAAATACCAGCCGCAAAGAATACCACTGTCACTACGGCTGCAAGTATAATCCCCTGACTTTTTTCTGGACTAACCACTTCATCAACAGGAAGGAAGCTACTTACTTGCTTAAAGACAAAAGGTATAAGGAGAAGTACCGAAGTAAAAAATGCTAAAGGAAGAAGTGCGTATCTATGCCAAATTGGAAGAATTTTCTTTTCATTAGGAAAAACATACGCCAATTGAAAGAATGCATAAGCGTGCCAAATAGTGATAAATATGTGCAACCGTAACGCAAGAAGGGAGTCTCCTGGGTCACTAAATTTATATAAGAAATAATTTGATACTCCCCAAAAAATCGTGACAAAAGAAAAGAAAAAAAACGTCCTGCTCGTAATACTATTCTTGCTTCTCAAAAATACAATTGCAGACAAAATAAGAATTCCCAAAACAGCCACCCCTACCCCGATAAGATCAAATTGTATTTTATCTAGGAAATAAAAGTTATCCATGTTTCGGTGTAGTTATTGTATAGAAAAATAATCTGTAGATCTCGGCACCCATTGTGTAAAGTATATAGTATTAATGGAAATACTAGGTGTGTGTAACTTTTTTTGAAGCCCTGTAGCAAAAAGCATTATATTTCTTAGCTTTCTTCTTGGTGGGTATCTTTATGTTTACTTTTACTTTCAGCCAAAATAAGATCTATCTTCTGTACCAGTTCCTTCCCAGAATAATTAACTTTAAGAAGTACGGCTGTTGCCCCTGCCGCAAATGCTTTATCGTATGTTTCTTTGTCAGACAAGTTAGAGCATACAACTACAGGAATATTGACACTTGTATTTTCTTTCATGGCTTTTAGAAAAGCAAAACCATCCATATTTGGCATCATTACATCCAAGAGAATGATATCCGGTTTTTTCTCAACAACACTTGAAATCCCGGATAACCCATCTCCCTCAAGAATAACCTCATACCCGGATGCCTGAAAGTTGAGAGTGTAGATATCTTGGATGCTCTTATCATCCTCAATAATCATGATTTTTTTGGTTGTTGCCACATTCATATACTGTTATATGATATACCTTCTCATCTTCTATAGCAAATAAAAATATGTCGACAATGCATCTTTTCCCATGACGATTAGAGTTTGATATACGGCAAAATAACAGAAAATGACGCCCCACTACCAATACCTTGTGAATCAGCTTTAATTTCTCCGTGATGGGCACTTACAATCTCTTGAGCTAAATATAGGCCAAGTCCAGACCCCCCAGTGTTGAGGGTAGACCCTTCCCCTCTCCCAAATTTAGTAAAAAGTTTTTTCTTTGTTTCTTCGCTAAAACCAACCCCAGAATCTGAAACGGTGAATACGATTGTTTTTTTACTATCATTTTTTGTAAGTGATATTTTTACAAAACCTTCTTTTGTATATTTGATACTATTATCAATCAAATTAAGAAATACTTGTTTTAGTTTTACTCCGTCCGCCTCCACCATGCAGGTCTCTTGAATATCGATTACTGAAGTGAGAGAGAGGTTCTTATCTTCTGCAATAATCTTCATATCATTAGCAAGATCTTCCACGATCTGCTTAATATTTGTTGGTTCAAAAACATATTTCATTCCTCCTTGTTCAATCTTCGTGACATTAAGAAAATCTTCCACAACTGAAGCAAGTCCTTGGGCTGATGTATAGATATGCCGAGTTATTTCAAGCTGTTTTGGGTTCATTTCGCCAACAACGCCGTCGGTAAGCGTAGAGGCATACCCCTTGATGACCGTAAGAGGGCTACGAAGCTGATGTGAAGCAAGAGAGATGAACTCAGATTTTAATTTATCGAGCGATTTAAGTTGTGTGTTTGCTTCCTCAAGATTTTCTGTTACTTTTTCAAGCATTACTATGTTTTTAACAAATTGAATACTTATAAGTAATACAAAGAGGAATATCCCCAATCGTAATACTAACTGTCCATATGTCTCTGCGAAGATAATTTCAACAAATGTTGCCAAACAAAGCACAAACGCCATTAAAGATGAACCAAGATGAGTAACTTTAAATGTTTTATGTTTAAAAATTGCATACGCAGTAAAAATAGAGAATGGAAAAATTGTTACTGCTCCTAAAGGAATGAAAATTACATTATTAAAAATTGCCGGCAAAACAAGATTAAACGTAAACAAAAGAATAAAAGTAATCACTGCGCCAACAAGAATTAAAACATAAGGAGCTTTTTCGCCTTTCTTTGCAGTTACTATTCTTTTAATAAGAAAAATAAAACTTGAAACAATAAGGATAAAAACAGTTAAGAGAAAAATGGCGATACCTGCTTCAACGTGAGCCTTTGGACCACTTTCCGATGTTGCAGCACTTTCTAGTCCAGAAAAAATAAATGGACTAAGGGTTAACAGCGAAACTAAACATACTGATGGGAATACCAAGAACTTATACCAAAAGGGTATCTGCTTTTTCTCAAGAGGAAATACATAGAGAAAGTTAAAAAAAGAAAAAGAATGCCACACACCAAGAAAAATAACCCCCCTCAACAACCACAACGTTATTATTTGATCTTCTCCTTGATAGCTTAGATAATTAAAAAAACTCCACAACATGGTAATAGCACAAAACAAAAGAAAAGAAAAACTAGTGATACTACCTGTATTACTAATATAAACAATAAAACCAAGTAACCCAATCGCCGCAATAGTCACACCAACAGCAAGGAGATCTAAATTAGCAAAATTCAGGGTATTCAAGAGTAAAATAATTTCCTTCATATTTTATTAAAAATCTTATTTTGTTATTTTAGGTAACAATCTACGAGAGCGAGCAGATGGTGCTTCTGCTTTTCCTATGCGAAATATAAAAACTAAGTGCTTGTCGTCAGAAAAAGATTCCTTAATAGTCTTATATGCCGACCTAATTAGTGTACTATGTTTTTTGGAAAATTCCCCTTCACCTCCATCATTAATTTTCTCCATAAAATAAAGCGTTCCATTACAAGGGTGAATAGCGAGGCCTAATTTTGTGGCGGTTAACCAAACTCTTTGTACCGCCATACCAGCAATAACCCATTGAACAGGATCTTTACCACTTACCCCAATAGCGCCAAACGTTCCTGATTGTGCGTATTTTTGAGCGTTTTCTTGAGCAATTCTTTTTGAAATACTAATAATCTTATTGAGCAAAGAAAGCAAAAACCAGTTTTTAAAAACCTTCACCGCACCAAGCTGGTGAGGAAGAAACTCTAATGTATCAATAAAAAAACCTCCAGCTTTTTCTTCATCCTTTTTGTCCCATATAATGTGACTATAAAAAAAATCATGAATCTTCTTATTTTCAAATAATATTTGTTCATTTAGTGCTAGAGCGTGCCCAACTTTTTTTAATAGTATTGGATCATCTATCAATGTAAGAGAAACATCATTACTATTAGAGACAGACGAAATAAGTTCATCCTTTAAGTCTGCTTGGATTTTTTCCCCAGAAAAAACCTTTCTATTTGTGCATCGTTTATAAATTTCCTCATATAAAATATCCTCCTCAGAAGTGCCTAATTCAAAAAAAATATCTGCAACATGATTATTATTTTGATTTGGGAATAAAGAAACTGTTGAGCTATACCCATGATGTTTTGCACTAATAGAAATATTTTCTATTAGTGCACCATGGGCAATATACGAGCCCTTTTGCTTTGAATTATAAAGCGACTGGTCTGCTTCTGGTATATTAAAAATTGAGAGAATTTGTCCAGTAAAAACAAATCTCCATGGTTGACAATTCTCTCCTGATGGAGCCTGTACGCCGTCATTTACTATTTCTTGAATCGGAATCATCATGATATCTATACTATAATCCAAAAATTTCTTTAAAACTATTAGAAGCCTCTTCGCGTTTCTTTATTTCTTCTTGATCAAAATATGTTGGGGTTAACTTCTCGTCAAGAGAAACAAGGGCTCTATTGTTTTCTATTGGTTGACCATTAAGGATTTTTCTTACGCAATATGCAACTGCGGCACCATTAAGTAATGCTGCTCCTCCTAACTGCGGCCAGGAAACAATTGTCTTTCCCATTTCAAGAAGGGATTCCTGCATCTTTATGGTTACATTTTCTGGCCCAACGTGTTTTGTAATCATTTTTCCTATACCAAATTTATCTAAGTGAGAAAGTTTTTCATATGAAATATCTTCCCCCATTCTGCCATGAAAAAATGGAGTAGTGTTATCTAGGTCGTATCTCTCTATATCAACCACGGCGTTGTCACCATTGTCTGCCGCCATCACCACAGCAATTCCGTGTTTTTTTGCATACTCACGAATACGATATTTTACCGCTAGATTATCAAGCTCATCAATAACAACATCAAGCCCATTAAAAAAACGCGGGAGAGACTCTTCTGTGAGTCCCTCAGAGAAAAGCTCAACGTGTGCATATGGATTTATTTCATAAATTCTCCTCGCTGCCATCTCGACTTTTAAAACACCAAGATTATCAACTCCTGTTAAAATTCTGTTAGTGTTAGAAAGTGCAAGTCTATCCATATCTGCAAGCTTGATATGCTTTGCCCCTCCTTGGAGAACAAGCGCGAAAGCTACACTTGAACCAACACTCAACCCTCCAATGCCAACCGTTGCATTATAAAATTTTTCTTGCTCCTCGTGACTTATTAAATTTTTATTTCTGGCAGTTCTCACCAAGTGAAAGTCGTCTTCTTTCAAAATATGTACCAGCTTCGAGGACCATGGAAAATATACCCAATTACCGTCTTGAAAAATAGGTTTATTTTTTGCAAGAGCTTCGTAATGTTTTTTAAATTCATCTTTAAAGAATGGAGTATAAACCTTTGACGGATTTATTACACCGAATAACTCGAGTTGCTGTTCTTCATAATCGTCAGACACTATTTGTATTTTACCTTCTTTGATAAGCAGTGAGACCGCTTCGATGTCTTTCAAGAGAGTAAGGTTAAAAAAAACTGGTTTCAAAAAATTTATATCATGTTTAGACTCAAGAAGTTTTTCAAAAGGTATCTCCATAGTCTTTCTAGTATAAAATAGATCTATAATAATAGCACGCACTAATTAGTTAAATTTTCTTTTTACCCATTTTTGTTTTCCTCCTGGTTTAAAATACATATCATGTTCAAATGGCCAAAATATAATACGGGGTTCAAATTTATTTTTAGAAAACATACTTACATTATTTTTATGTTCTGCGCTTTCTTCCGTAAGGGCCTCTGATACAAAGCTAACGATTTTTTCTCTTAATTGTTTTGAACCATTAACACCTTCCCTCAATTCAATATTAATTTCAAGATAAGCGTCATGAAGTTCATCAAATTTCGTACCCATTGCAAATTTACCCGTAATATACTTTTCTAATATCTCATGTTGTAATCCTTTTTTAATATATTCAGGATAAATAATTGCTCCGTATAATTTTGTAGAGAAATCAGACCTCTCATAAATACAAATAAAAGGAAGTTCTGTTATTGTGTCGGTGATTCCCGCTTCTTTTATTTCTTTTTTTAAATTGATTCCTTCACTATTAAAAATAGTTTCAACTTCTTTGTATGTTAACGTTAATCCATTATCCCCTATCTCATACCTAACAAGAGGTAAAATATTATCCCCCGTACAACAAACAGACCCATCTTGTATCTCAAAACTAATAAAATTTGGAATGTACTGTGCGAGAGTAGGAAGGCGTCTTGTTCCCCCAAACAAAGAACTATATACATTTTTATTCTTGAGCGCGAGTCTTCTAACTAGTATTGATAGCGGAGTCTCTTGTGCCATCGTCCCAAGATCTGCACTTCCATAGATATTCATAGTATCTCGATATATATTTTTTATTCCAACATGTTTAACAATATAATCCCGAAATGTTTCAGAAAAACCCTCTGCTGCAAAAATTATTTTCACATTAAAATCTTTCCAAGATACGTTATTATCCTTTGCTTGATCAACTATATCTTTTATAAAAGGAGGGTACCCGCATAAAATTACTTGATCAAAATGATGTGCTATATTTTTAAGAGCTTGAAAAATTTCATGTTTATTAATTCCAGGGGTTATTATCGTAATAGGAACACCTCTTTCACTAATATGTTTAAAAGCTTGATATGTAATAAGCCCTCCGATCCAAACACCCATACCAAAACAATCAATCACAAGAACTGATGTATTCTTATTAATTTTTGTTGAACGAAAAAACATCTGATGATAAACAGATGACTGCATGTCAATTTTAGAAGTTCTTGGAAAATAAAAAGGTGTCCCTGTTGACCCTGATGTTGAGGTCATCACGAGAGAGTTCTTATTGAAAGCTCCAACTTTACATAGATTTTGCCAAGGGTATGCTCTTAAGTAATTCTCCTTATTGATCAAGGGAACGGTTTTGAAAGATTGTATTGATTTTATTTTTTGATATTTAATCTTTCTTTTTGTTAAAAAGTTTTTATAAGCAACTACCTGTTGTGCTGTTTCTTTAAAGACTTGTAATAATTTTTTTTCTTGTATCAACTTCCATTCATCACTTTTTTTAAGATATATTGAATCTATAAAATAATCAAAAGCTTTTTTAAGGGCGGGGCTATCATTTTGAGGTATAGAATCTTTCATGCAAATTAGAATAATTGTTTTATTAGTTTAGAACTAAAGAAATCTCTAAACAAGGTATAATTTAAAAAACAAGTATATAATCTATGATGCGTAAATCGAGATTTGCACTTTTTACTTTAATCTTCACAGGTGTTCCTATTTTGTACTCCACTCCTGTTCGCTCTCCGAAAACACGACCACCTTTTTGATCATAATTGAAAAAGTCATCCCCTAAGTCACGAAGTCGTATCATCCCTTCACATTTACTTTTCTTTTCTTCAACATAAATCCCCCACTCAGAAACTCCAGAAACCATTCCATCAAATTCTTCACCAACTCGGTACGACATATATTCAACTTGCTTATACTTTATACTTCCACGCTCAGCATCAGATGCTTCTTTTTCACGGCGAGATGCTTGCATACACAATTTCTCAAAAAGCCCCCTTTCTTCTTCTTTTGGATAATCACCCTCCAAAACTCTCATAAGTAAGCGATGAGTAAGTACATCCGGGTAGCGGCGAATCGGGGAAGTAAAGTGCGAATAGTAATCAAAAGCAAGTCCATAATGCCCAACATTGTTAGTACTATAGATTGCTTTTGCCATAGCACGAGTGATATGCACCTGAAGAAGAGACTTTTCTGGACGATCCCCCATTTTAACAAGAAGCTCATTTAGATCTTTGGATGGAATGAGGCCATCCATAAAACGAACATGATGCCCAAGTCCACGTATGTACAGATCAAGATCATGCATTTTTTCTGCGTCTGGTTTATCGTGGATACGATAGATGCATAATGCATTTCCTTCACCATTTTTTTCTTCTTGTTTCTTAGTAATAAACTTACTTACATACTTATTTGCTAAAAGCATATATTCCTCTATCATCTTGTGTGTGTCTCCTCTTGTTTTTACATAGACATCAATAGGGACACCTTTTTCATCTAGTTTAAACTTAACCTCTTCTGTCTCGAGTGAAAGTGCCCCGTTATCAAAGCGGGCTTTATTAAGCTTCTTAGCAATACTATTAAGAATACTAAGCTCTTCATAAAAATCCCCTATTCCTGTACCAAGGGTTGACTGTGCATCTTCATACGTATAGCGTCTATGAGAATTAATAAGTGAACGACCATACCACTCCCCGTGAACAACACCTTCGTCATCTATCTCAAGCACAGAAGACATTACTAATCTATCTTCCCCTTGAACAAGAGAACATAAATCATTTGAGAGAACTTCAGGAAGCATTGGAATACACCTGTCCACAAGATACACTGATGTTTCGCGGGCGATTGATTCTTCATCAAGAGCCATCCCAGGACGAACATAGTACGATACATCCGCAATATGAATACCAACCTCATAATGACCATTATCTAGCTTTTGAAAAGAAATAGCGTCATCAAAATCTTTTGCGTCGATTGGGTCGATTGTAAATGTTGAAACATTACGAAAATCTCGACGATTAGCTTTATCTTCTTCAGTAATACCTCGCTCTTTAATACGTTGTGCCTCTTCATTTACTTCTTTCTTGTGCTCATCCGAAAAACCACGTTCAAGAGCATATGCAAGCATCTCAGCATTATTATCTCCTGGCTTACCAAGAATTTTGGTAACTTCTCCAATTGGAGATTTTTTGGAATCCTCCCAATCACGAAGTGCAACAATTACTTTCATTCCAACCTCAGCGCCACCACAAGCATTATTAGGAACAATGATATCTGTATACATGCGCTTATCATCAGGCACCAAAAAAATCATGCCATTTTCCTCTTCAAGAGTTCCGGCATACCCTTTTTTCCCACGCTCAAGAATCTTTGTAACACTTCCATAAAACTCATCCTCACCTTTTGCGTTTTTCTTCTTACCAAAAAGTTCAACTTCGACCATATCACCTTGAAGAGCTGTGTGAAGGTGGCTATGGTCAACAAAAATACTTCCTTCGTGTTCAAACTCAGCCACACGAACATATCCATCTTTTTTGGAAGTAATACTGATCTGCCCTGTATAAAGTCGTTGCATAATTGGTTGATTATACCACAATAGTCCTTATTTTGCTTTATAATTTGATAAGAATTTAATAACCTATCCAACCATCTTTTCTGCCTCTTTGAAGTTAATTGAGAGTAGTTTACTCCCCCCATCCACCCCAATAGTCACACCGTAGAGCATGTCACAATAATTCATTGTTTCACGATTATGGGTAATAACTAATAATTTACTATTTTCAGCAAGCCGCTTTAGCATGAGGCCATATTTGCGAGCATTAGATTCATCAAGTGGAGCATCAGTTTCATCAAGCACCATAAACGGTGGTGGAGTAATAGCACTCATAGCAAAAAGAAGTGCAATAGACACAAGAGCTCTCTCTCCTCCTGAGAACATACTAATTTCTTTTACCTTCTTATTAGGAAGACTGATATCAAGATCAATCCCCTTTTCTTCGGATTCATTTCCTTCTTCATCAATCTTTGTGCTCTTGATTACAGTAATTTTTGCCTTACCTCCAGGGAATACCTCGCCAAAAAATTCATTGAAAACCTTGGAAACTTCTTCCACTCCAGAAGAAAATCTCTCAGAAAGGGTAGTCTGTAACTCATCGATAAGTGTGAAGAGTTTTTCTTCGCTTTGCTTAATATCAGCAAGTTCTTTGGTGAGATATTCGTCACGTTCTTTTGTTATTTTGAATTCTCGTATAACTTCTTCCTTATTAGGGACACCGGCTTCTTCGATGCGTAACTTTGAACGTTCGATAGAACGCATAAGATCTTGCTTCTTACTGTCACGATACTTAACGTCTGGCGTAACCGTTTTATACTCAAGGAGTGCTCTACCTACAATAACTACACCCTCAGAGAGGAGTGCCTGATAATGTTCGGAGCGTAATGCAAGTTCACTTTCTTCCTGCTTACGAAGCAAAATGATACTTTCTAATTCACGAAGCTTACTCTCAAGAAGCATTACTTTCTTTTCTTCTTCATGAGCAGTCGTACGTTTTACTTCTACTTCGCTAAGAAGTGTGGTGCGTGTATTCTCAAGGGTTGTGATTTCAGTGGACAATGAAAGGAGCGTTGATTCATGCTCCTCTATTGCTATTACAAGGTTATCAATCTGTTTCTTTATATCATCTTTCCTTGAGGTGTCAGTACTAGTGTACTTGTGGAAAAAGGTGTTTGATATGTTTTTAATCTCCTCAACTGTTAGGCGTGCACTTGCAATATCAGAAAGACTAAGTGCGTGAGTAAGTGACGTAAAACCATTGGTAATATCATGATAACTCTCACGAAGTTCTTGTATTGGAATTGTAGCTGAATTCACCTCACGATCATGTGCAAGCTCTTTTTCTAAAAAGGACTTCTCCCCTTCAATACGGCCAAGTGTCTTGATAATCTGATCTTTGCGCTTAACAAGAACTTGTTCTTCAGCATAGAGGCGTTCTTTTTCTGCAACCATACGCTCCTCGCTTTCATTTGGGATATTCTTTTTCTTTTCTTTAAGAAGAATAAGTTCCTTTTCGATAGATGACGTTACAAGCAGAAGTGACTCTGACGTGCCTTGCTCACCAATGCGCTCACGAAGAGCTTGTATTTCGACATCTTCTTTATGAAAATACGCAATAAGGAGTGTGTGAAGATTTTTTCGTTCCTCTTCCTGAGACTCAATTCTCTTGACTTGGCGTTCCAAGTGTTGAAGGTGTGGCTTGATTTCAGTGCGAAGTAATTCAATCTCTCGAACATGCGTCTTCACACGCTCAAGTTTCCGTGCACTTTCATTTAAACGCATATGATACACCCGAAGACCAAGAGCATCTTCGAGTGCTTCCCTGCGATCACGAGGGGAAGCAAGGAGTATTCTATCTGCCTCACCTTGATTGATAATAGTATGAGCACTTCCTCCGATGCCAGCAAACGAGAGAAGTTCTTGTACATCCTTCAAGCGCACCTTGGCATCATTGAGTGTATAGTCGCTTGTCCCATCAGCATATATAGTGCGTGCAAGTGTAAGTTCGTCGTAAACAAGATATGGAGCAAGAGTATCACTAACAATAGAGTCCCTTGAATTATTTTTATCAGAATTCTTGCTTTCATCTTTTTTCCTATTATCAATCACCATGGTAACAGATGCACGAGACATCGCGTTTAAATGTTCAGAACCCTTAAAGATAACATCTGCCCCAATTTTGCCTCGCATGCTTTTCATGGACTGTTCCCCGAGAACAAAACGAATAGCCTCAGCGATGTTAGATTTTCCAGAACCATTTGGGCCAACAACACCAGTAACTTGCTCGGTCACATCAATGGTAGTTTTTTTGGCAAATGATTTGAAGCCGTGAATAATAATATGAGAAAGTTGCATGAATAGATAGAGAACAGAACACAAATAAAACAGAGTGCAGACTACTATACAATAGTTATTGTATAGTAGTCTGCTGTCCGTTTTGTCTATAATCTGATATCTATTCAATTATATCATTAAGACTACAAATTCTGCCTATGAGACAATACTAAAGTTGTCCCTTAGAAAGGTTGCTATTCCCATAAAATAAGAGCATAATCAAGATACCTTTGAAGGGCGTTGAATATCCTTCATCCAACAGTGGAAATCACTCGAATTAATCCACTTCTATCATTCAAATATTTCTTAATCGAAATATTTACTAATCTCAGTAATCTAAAATAAGCATATATAAAAGATTACCGTCTCTTTTTGAGACCCTATGTATATTTTTTGACTACTTCGTTCCTTTACAAGTAATAATACAAAACCATGAAAAATACACACAATAAAATGTTTGCTGTGGTTACAGTTCTCGCCTCTCTTGGTTTCGCTTCGCAAGCATTCGCATATACCACTATTAATTCTCAAATTGATTTTGGGGAATCAAACGTAGATGTAACTAGTCTTCAAACCTTCTTCAAAGATAATTCGTCAATTTATCCAGAAGGGTTAGTCACCGGTTATTTTGGTTCATTATCTCGCGACGCGGTAGAGCGTTTCCAGGTACAAAATAACATTATAAATTCAGGGAACGCGGCCTCAACTGGTTATGGTCGTGTTGGGCCAACTACAAGAGATCGGATAAATAGTTTAATCAATCAAGGTGGGTGGGTTATATCAGATATGTCTGGCCCATGGATCTATGCTGTAAACAAGTCAGTTTCTAATACCTCCGTTACAATTAATTGGAGTACAAATGAAAATGCTACTGGTAAAATATTCTATAATACAAACCCAATAACCATGAGTGAGGGGGATATTAATTCAGTAGGTTTTGGTTCTACAAACGGATTCACTGCAACAAACGACAATCTTGCTCGTATTTCCCAACAAGTTACCATAACAAGCTTGTTACCTAATACACTTTATTATTACGTTGTAGTCTCAACTGATTTAGCTGGTAATGTAAGTGTATGGAACCCAAATACAACGTTTAGGACAAACCCTTAATCATGCCTCAATCTTTCAATCATGCTAATAACTATTGCTAGTATTCTGGTAGTCCTCTGGTTAATTGGATTTATCGGATTTCATGTCATTGGTAGTTTTATTCACATTCTTCTTGTTCTTGCAATAATTATTTTTCTTTTGAGAATTATTCGTGGAAATTAAAAAAGCAATATAAAAACTAAATACCACCCACTCTGGGTGGTATTTAGGTTTAAATAAAAAATTTTAACAACCCAACTACTTATACAGTAACTTCGTAGACTGATAAAAGTTGCCCTTTAATTCAAAATCAGAGAAATGATACACTAGAATTATAGTTTTATGAAAGAATATTCATTGGTAACCTATAACATATTTAAGACTCATTTTCCTTTTGTAAGGCAAACTATTGGTTCTCTCTGCTCTAAGCATGATTTTGTCCTACTTCAAGAATGGGTAAGTAGTGTGCGCACTCGAGAAGATGAACATATCGTGAGTTGTGTCACCTTTACCATCCCATTTCGCAATGTGTCTACAGGAACTGCAACAATCTCTCGCTTCCCACCTATAGATGTTTTAGAGTTAAGATCAAAAGAACGTGAACTCGGTATTATAACCCGGAAGAGCATGATTCTCACAAGTTACGCCCTCCAAGACGGAGGAGTTCTTCATGTTGCTAACATCCACTCACTTAACTTTGTTACTAATGCAATGTGGAAAAAACAAATTGATTACTTCATAGAGTACCTACCACCATCTGGACCACTTATCTTCGCTGGAGACTTTAATACATGGAATCCATGGCGTTTTAATTATCTCGAAGAAAGACTTAAGAAACACCGCCTTCATTATGCAAATTACGATCATAATATTATTATGAGGCTTGATCATATCTTTACCCGTGATATTACTGTCCTTGAAACAAAGGCTGATACCAATATGCATACCTCAGACCATTACCCAGTAATACTAACATTTACCCTGGCGACACCCTCAGAGAGGCATAAAAAACATTTACACTAACTGATTACTGCCCATGCCTACGATATTTCTTTGCAATTTTCACACGATTTAATTCTTTCTCTACAAGGCCTTCAAAGAGTGAGAAATCTGCATCATCTTCTTTTTCTTCAAGAATTTTTTCAGCACGAGCAAGAGCCTTCTCTGCTCTTTCGACATCTAACTCTTCTACCATTTCACCTCTCTCAAGAAGTATCACTACTTCAGTTATTCCTTTCATGTGAGGACGAACATTTACTAGCCCCTTGTATACAGAATACCCAACCCCTGAGCCACCTTTTCTAATAATCATCTCCCCTGACTTAATGGTTGATACAAGAGGGGTGTGTTTATTAAGTACAGTAATCATACCGCTTGTGGTAGGAAGACTGACACTATCAACGACTTCATCGGTGATTACTTTATCTGGGGTAACTACTTTTAGCTTTAACATACGTGGTGAGTGGTGAGTTGTGGTTTGTGGGTATTAGGTTTTGGAAACTATCAACACCAAAAAACTATTTTTTAATTTTTCATACTTTTAGCAACAACATCATCAATAGAACCTTGCATATAAAATGCTGATTCTGGTACATGGTCATGTTTTCCTTCAAGAATCTCTTTGAAACTTCGCACAGTATCTTCACGCTTCACATATATCCCTTTTGCACCAGTGAACTGCTCTGCAACGAAAAATGGTTGTGAAAGGAATTTCTGAATACGACGAGCGCGAGCAACAATCTTCTTATCATCATCAGAGAGTTCATCCATTCCAAGAATAGCTATAATATCCTGAAGATCTTTATAACGTTGAAGAACTTTTTGTACCCCTCTCGCAACATCATACTGCTCTTGCCCAACAATATCTGGTTGTAAAATTGTTGATGATGAGTCAAGAGGGTCAACTGCTGGATAAATACCAAGTTCAGATAGTGGTCTTGAAAGAACAACTGTCGAGTCAAGGTGAGAGAATGTTGTCGCAGGAGCTGGGTCAGTAAGGTCATCCGCAGGGACGTATACTGCCTGCACAGAAGTAATAGAACCATTTTTGGTAGAAGTGACACGTTCTTGGAGTTGCCCCATTTCTGTTGCAAGTGTTGGTTGATATCCAACAGCAGAAGGCATGCGACCAAGAAGTGCAGAGAGTTCAGACCCAGCCTGAGTAAAGCGGAATATGTTGTCAACAAAGAGAAGGAGGTCTTTCTTTTCTTCGTCACGGAAATATTCTGCCATTGAAAGGGCAGAGAGGGCTACACGGGCGCGGGCTCCTGGTGGCTCATTCATTTGCCCAAATACCAGCACCGTCTTATCAAGCACCCCCGATTCCTCCATTTCTCGATAAAGATCATTCCCCTCACGAGAACGCTCTCCCACTCCAGCAAAAATAGAATATCCGCCATGTTCTGATGCGATATTACGTATAAGTTCTTGAATCACCACTGTCTTACCTACTCCAGCCCCACCAAAAAGCCCAACCTTACCACCTTTTAGAAATGGGCAGATAAGATCAATTACTTTTATCCCTGTTTCAAGTACTTCGGCCTTAGTCGATTGTTCATCAAAGTTTGGTGCCGCACGGTGAATCGGATATGTCTTTGCGGTTTTTACCTCTCCTTTTTGATCAATTGGTAAACCAATTACGTCAAACATGCGTCCAAGAATCTCTTTTCCAACAGGAACTTGAATTGGAGCACCTGTATCAATGACCTCCATACCACGTGTAAGACCATCAGTTGAGGTCATGGCAACTGCGCGTACATCATTAAACCCAAGATGTTGTGCGACTTCAAGTGTAAGACTTCCCCCGTCTGGCCTAGCAACTGTAAGAGCATTTCGTAATGATGGTACTCTTTCTGAAAATGTGATATCGACAACGGGACCGACGATTTGTGTGATTGTTCCTTTCATAAATTAGGTGTTAGATTTTAGGTAATAGGTGTTAGTAAGTTCTTGGGATTTTTTCGGTTAGGTGACTATCCCGAGGGTATCTTTTAATTTTTGCTTTTCTTCTTCTGAGGTTGCTGCTTTTTCTAATATTGGGAAGATATCTTTATTTCTTCCTCGGGGATTATTTCTTAATTCTAAGAATTCATCAAATGTGAGTAATTTTGTATTAATTTTTTCACCAGTATCTAAAGAGATCTCTTTAGATTTAGTGGCGTTTTTAGCAATATAAAAATAAACATTCCATTGTATCTTTTTATAATCAAATGGATCAGAAACAAACCATTGCTGCCAATCATTTGATATAAATCCTGTTTCTTCTTCTAACTCGCGCTTGGCTGCTTCAAGCACATCTTCCCCTTCATCAACACGACCGCCAGGCAAAGAAATAAAAGCGTCTTTTCCTGGTTGTTCTTCTTCATTTATTAGAATTTTATTATCTTCAGTAACTGCAATAATGGTAATACTGTCTTTTCTTTTTACTGCTTCAAATGTTGAGAATGAGCCATCAAACATTTCCTGCTCCCATTGATACACGTCAAAAATTATTCCTTCAAAAACTTTCTTTGCGTTGTCAGGAATTTTTTTCATAGTGTTAGTTACTTAGTGCCATTGCACCTGATGTGATCTCCGCGATTTCTTGAGTCACGGCATCTTGTCGAGCGCGGTTGTAGTAAAGCTTAAGATCGTCCTCCAATTCTTTTGCATTATCAGCAGCACTTTTCATAGCAAACATTCTCGCAGAATGTTCTGATGCATAACTCTCAAGGATAGCTCCATAAATAATATTATGGAGCATCATTGGAATAATCGCTGAGAGAACTGATTCCTGATCAGGCTCATAGAGATACCTTGGTTCACCACGAGATGATCCAGGTTCACCGTCTGATGAAAAAGGAAGGAGCTGTAGCAATGTGGGCGTAAAAACACTCCCCGAGGTGAAATGGGTATACAGAATCTTGACGGTGCCAATTTTTTTACTCGTATACCAATCAACAATAAGCGTGGAGGTTGCATGAGCATCATCTCCAGTAAGAATCGGGTGATTGAAAGAAGCAAGTGTGTGAAGATGAAGTTTTTTTGCTATTTTCTCTGAATATTTACCAAAAGCGATGACTTTCAGTTTTTTTCTATTTTCTTCATTATATGCTTCAAGTAACTTTCTATAGACATTTACATTATAACTTCCACAGAGTCCTTTGTTTGAAGCAATAATAATGATTACCTCATTATCTGAACCATTGTGTGTAAGAAGTTCGTGGCGAATAAATGGATCAAGAGAAATATCATGAAGAACATTTTGAGCTTCTTCGTGGAACGGTCGTAGTGTTTGTGCATTATCAATAGCTTTCTTCATCTTTGCAGCAGAAACCATTTCCATGGTTTTGGTAATCTTTTTGATATTACTGACACTCTTTATTTTTTCTTTAATTACTTTTGTTTGCATTTCGTTCTTATGTATTCATGAAAACCATCTACTTACTTTTTACGCATTAGGACTTATAACTATCACCATATGAAGTGAGAGCTCCTTGGAGAGAATTTTCGAGATCTTCATTCCAATCCTTTCCAAGTGAAACAACAAGATCTTTATGTGACGCATTCATGTATGTATGCATTCCTTTTTCCCATTCAACAATATCTTTTGCATCAAGGTGGTCAACATGTCCATTATTAACAGAATAAATAGATGCGACCTGGAGTCCAACAACAAGAGGAGCCCCATTTGCTTGTTTTAGCATTTCACTCGTACGCTTACCTCGTTCAATTGTCTTTTTAGTATCGGCATCAAGGTCGGAATCAAACTGTGCAAAACTTTCAAGTTCGCGATACTGTGCCATCGCAAGTTTCATCTTGCCAGCATTCTTTTTCATTGCTTTACTCTGAGCAGATGACCCTACTCGCGATACTGATAAACCAACATCAATTGCCGGCCTCATACCTTTATAAAAAAGGTTAGCATCAAGGAAAATTTGTCCATCGGTAATTGAAATAACATTTGTTGGAATATATGCTGACACATCACCTGCTTGTGTTTCAATAATAGGAAGAGCGGTAATAGACCCTCCTCCAGCTTTTTCATTACGACGACACGCTCGCTCAAGAAGGCGAGAATGAAGGTAGAAAACATCTCCAGGATATGCTTCTCTTCCTGGTGGACGTTTGAGGAGAAGCGACATCTCGCGGTATGCAACCGCATGTTTTGAAAGATCATCGTACACTACAAGAACATCTTTCTTCTTATTCATAAAATATTCCGCGACTGCTGTCCCTGCGTATGGTGCAAGATATGAAAGTGTTGCTGAATCTGAAGCGCCAGCCAAAATAACTATCGTGTACTCAAGTGCTCCTGCTTCACGTAACTTTTCAACGATTTGGGCAATCTTAGACTCTTTCTGTGCAATGGCTACATATACACAAATAACGCCATTTCCTTTCTGATTAATAATGGTATCAATGGCAATAGTAGTCTTACCTGTCTGACGGTCTCCAATAATAAGCTCACGCTGTCCTCGTCCAATTGGGATCATGGCATCAATTGCTTTTATCCCCGTCTGAAGCGCTTGATTTACTGGCTCACGATCCATCACCCCTGGGGCAATTTTTTCTACAAGTTCACGATCAGGAAGATTAGAAAGTGATTTTCCATCAACTGGGTTAATGAGCGGATCAACAACCCTCCCAAGAAGTTCCTCGCCAACAGGAATAGAAAGAACTCGTTTAGTGCGAGTTACCTCTTCTCCCTCACAAACTCCATCAGCTCCAGAAATAATCACCACACCGACCATGTCAGTTTCCAAGTTAAGTGCAAGCCCTTTTGCTCCCGAAGCAAAAACAAGCTCTTCCATACTTGCACAAGCAGAAAGCCCCGATACTCGTGCAATACCATCACCCACTGAAACAACAGTCCCCACTTCTTCAATGGACACATTTGTTGAAATTGAGGCGATTGTATTTTCAAGTTCTCTAATTATTTTTTCTACTGACATGTATGTTGGTTGATTACTTATTTTTATAATATTTTTATTCTACTGTTTACCGACAAGTTGTTTGATAATTCGCTCAGCACTTCCGTCATACAAAATTCCTTGATATCTAGCTTTGAATCCCGCGAGAACTTCTTTGTTAATGATTACTTGGTGTTCTATCTCTGGACTATTCGTAATATGCTTTATCTTTATAATAGATGTGTCCGAGAGAGGAAATGGTGACTCTATTATGAGAGTATCATTCTTACTTCCATGTGTAGATATTTGTATAAGCGCTTTTCTTATAGATGGTAAAAGTGAAAGCATCTTATACTTGGTAAGAAGTGTAACTAAAGAAGCTGGAGAAGCTTTTTCTTTACTAAGAATGATTGCTATGTTACGAGATAGAGACATTATTGAGAATAGGAATTAAAATCAAAAACTACACACGCATGGAAACAATAAGAGTATCATTACCTTCTTGTGTCATTTCTTTTGCAATGGTTTTAGCATAAAGCGCCGCTACAAGACTTGGAGCCTTTTCCGCAAAAGCTTTTTCAAGCTTAGCATTAATGTCTGCCTCTTCTTGTGAAAGTTTTAGGAGGCGCGTGGCAACCACTTCCTGCGCCTCCCTCTCAATTGCACTCGCCAGGTCATGAGCCGTTGCCTGGGCCTTCTCGATAATTGCATCTTTTTCCTTTCTAGCAGAACTGATAATCGCTTGATGCTCTTCGTGTGCATGGGCAAGCTTTGTTTCTGCTTCATGTGCTTGGGTCAAGCCATGCTGTATTACCTTGTGGCGTTCATCAAGAGTTTTACCAATTTTCCCAAAGAAAAATTTATTAAGCAGAAAAAGAATAATCAGGAAATTAACAAAGTTAGCAAGTGCAACATGCCAATTAAAGCCAACTGATCCAAGAATGTTAAGAATTTCGTTCATATCTGATAATGTGAAAGTTTAGTTATTAGACTTTGAGAAAATTCATCCCTTTGATGCCTATAACATCTAATCGTTTACTTAAGAAGAAAGAATGCTACAAGTGCGAAGATGGCGGTTGTTTCTGTCATTGCCACACCAATAATCATCTTAGAAAAAAGAGATCCTTCAATATCTGGATTACGACCAATTGCTTCAATGGTCTTTCCAACGAGATATCCTTGTCCAATCGCGGTCCCTATCATTCCCATAATACACATTCCTTTTGCGATATAAATTGCTGCTTCTGGAGTCATAAAATAAATTAGTTGCTTAGTTTTAAGTGGCATGTGATAGGTTATATACAAAATAAAAACCTACGTACATACCAGCATTTCAATAAAAATTCGCCTCATAATAAAAGGCTGATAGCTGGAGTATATCAAAAAGAACTCTCTTCAGCTAGTCATCTTTGACTGATGATCTCTAATGTTTTTCTTCATCTTTCTTAAGTACTAGAGAATAATACACCGTTACAAGTGCCACAAAGACGATAGACTGAACCACACCGACAAGTACCCCCATTCCCATCCAAATAGCCGGAACACCGAAAGCAAATGCTCCGAGCAATATAACTGTCAATACCTCATGGGCAAAAAGATTACCAAAGAGACGAAGGGAGAGGGAAAGTATCTTTGCAAGTTCGGACACTATTTCGATAAGTCCAACCAAAAATCCAACAATAGCAAATGAGCCCTCGCTAATTCCTTTTCTAAAACCATGAACGACTTGTTTAATCTGAATAAAGTGAGATAGGTACCCAAATACCCCCTGCTCTTTCATGCCAACAATCTGCATGGTAATTACAACCGCAAGTGCAAGACCAAAGGTAGTATTAAAATCAGTAGTAGCCCCACGGAAAAGTGGTGTGTGCTCTCCATCAATAATAAGAGAGAACCCAGAGATCCCGGGGATCATTGGAAGTAAGTTCGCAACCAAAAGATACACCATAAGTGACCCAACATAGGGAATGATTGTTTTTGCTTTTTCTTCATTTCCAACAATTGAAGTAATAAATGTAGCCACCTGTTCATAAAAAACCTCCATGAGATTTTGGAACTTACCTGGAAGAAGTTTTGCGCGAGATACCACCATGCACAAACCGACAACCATAACAGTAATAAACATGATCGTAAGTGACGAAGTAGCAATCGTAAAAAATCCAACATCACCAAGTGTGGGAGCAACAATACTAGGGGTTGGTTCTTCAACACGAAAAAAACTTCCTCCATGACTTTCTATTTCTCCATGTTTAGGTATTGAAGATGTTTCAGACATAACAAAAAAGTATTCTACTTACCCCTTTACTACCTTGCAAGAGCGTCGTTTATAATTGCCTCGAAGTACTCATATGGACGAGCCCCATCAACAAGTGATACCGTTTCGTAACCTTTACGTGTCTTTATAAGCACAAATGACGCAGGGGTCCCTTGTACACCAGCGGCTATACCGTCTTGTATTGAAGCATTAATAACATCACTTGATTCTGTTCCCTGTAGACACGTATTAAAGGTTTTCTCATTTACCCCGATATCTTTTGCAAGTGCTTCTTTCTTACCTTTTGGGAAAACCATATTTTGTTTTTCCCATTTATAGGCAAAGATCATATCAACATATTCCTGCTTCTTTTCCGCACCTAATTCTTTACCAACACAATAAACAGCACGAGCCTCATCAAAAGCATTAGGATGAATCTGGGTTAGAGGAAAATATCTATAAGCAAAACCAATTTTTTTCCCGTAGGCTTCTTGTAACTTTTTTATTGTTGGGTGTACTTGTGCGCAAAATGGACACTCAGTATCAGAATACTCAACAAGAATCACCTTGCTTTTCTCATCCCCTGTTACAAGATCAGTGCTATCAATAGCACGACCCTTAAAGATAGATGTGGCAACTTTTTGGGTTCCATTACTAAGAAGATATCCATACCCAACGTGGGATGCTCCGAGAATTACCGCTGCAACAATAATTGCAGATGGTGTTGTGAGTCGTATTTTTTGAAACATGTTCTTAACTAGATGTTTAATTTTTTGCATATCGTTTATACTGTAATGTACTTTATCATATCATGAATCAAAAGAATCAAGAAAAACACTCCCTTTTATCAAAAAAACTTATTGAGCGTGTTATTTTTTCTGGAATGCTTGAGTTTGGTCCAGTACTTATTTTTCTGGCATCATTCCGATATTTGCAAATCTATGAGGCAACGGCGCTTCTTATGATATCCACCATCATTTCAACGGTTGTTACCCATAGATTAGAAAAACGTATACCCTATCTCGCCCTCTATGTAGCAGCAATTACCCTTCTCTTTGGATTCATGACACTCCGTTTTCATGAGGCAAAGTTTATCCAAATGCGAGACACGCTGTATGACATGACGTGTGCTCTTACGCTTATCATAGGGATAATGATCAATATTCCTTTTCTAAAAATTGCCTTTGATACAGTCATCCCCATGACAACACGTGCCTGGGATAGACTTACTCATTTATGGATTGGATATTTTATTCTTATAGCAACCGCAAACGAAATAGTAAGAAGACTTTTTACACTTCATGATTGGTTTGAATTCAAGGGGTGGATGGTTATAGCAACGAGCATGTTTGGACTAATATCACTATATTTAGTATATGAAAAAAAGGATAATCAATAGCGATAATAACCGCCGTGTGTAGCTTGTTCCCAACAACAACTTTACAGTATAAATAAAATATTGTAGTATAGTATTCGTGGCACCGAATATACACCGGACCCCACAACAATCGAGCTACACGTGAAAGCGTGTTGTAACTGCTGTACATTCCGAGGAGTAAGACCAATGACAAGCGTAGCTGCTAGGATGAGCGAGGAGCTCATCAAGACCGTCATCTTCAATGCAAGCGAGAGGAAACATGGCCTGGCGCTCTGCGTCACCAGCATCTGTGGTAGTCCATCTGAAGGAACTGTCACAGTCAGGTCTTCCAAGCCTGGCCTCGTCGTGCTGAAGGATGATGGCCGTATCGGCTTCAATATCAACGGGACAAGCTACATCACTGGGAACAGTACTTCCGGTGAAAGGTTCCTGAAATGGCTTCATGATGCGAATGAAAAAGCGGTCGGAGGGGGAGACTACGGCCAACCCAAGGATTGCTTCTTCCATCGTTGTTGCTGAACGCCCCTGTGGCGAACAGAAAGCGGCGTCTTTGACGCTGCTTTTTTCTTTTCTCTTCTTTTATAAAAAATCTACCTGTCTTTTTATTCTTGTTGTCTTACTTGATGTCTTCTATAACTTCACCAACATGTTCTTTTGGCTTTACTGATTCATAAATCTTTGCAATATCCCCCTTTTCGTCAATAAGAAAACTCATTCGCTCTATACCCATATATTCACGACCCATAAACTTTTTCTTGCGCCACACACCGTAAGCTTCACACACAACACCATCACTATCAGAAAGGAGAGGAAATGTAAGTTTATACTTATCAGCAAATTTCTTATGACTTTTAACACCGTCTTTGCTTACTCCAAGGATAACTAACCCTAATTGTGAGAATGCTTCATACTTATCCCGAAAACTACACGCTTCAGTTGTACACCCGGGTGTATCATCTTTTGGATAAAAATAAAGAAGTATTTTCTTGCCTCGATATTGTGCGATTGTATGAGTAACCCCATCCTGATCTTGCAAAGAAAATTCTGGGGCTTTTGTATGTACTGATATCATACTAAATAGTATACCATTCACCCACACCAACTCATTCCTTGTACCCCATACTGTCGAGCATTTTTATGCACAATTTTTACAAACACCATAGATCTCAATTGAATGGGTTATTGTGCTTTTGAATTTCTTGCTTTTTTTCAACATTTTCTTTACTGCTTCTTCGACAGAAACTCCTTCTATTTTTTCAATAGTTTCACATCTCTGACATACCAACTGATGAGAAGCTCTTCCGGTTTCTAATTCATAGTGAGCGTGCCCATGATTAAAATCTAACCTCCTAATAAGTCCGGCTTCATGAAGTGATGAAAGATTACGATATACCGTAGCTTGATCTATACTGTCTTTTTTACGAAGATTTTCAACGAGCTCATAAACAGTACTGGGCTGCTTTACTTTTGCAACTGTAGCAAGAACAGTAAGTCTATGATCAGTAACCCTAAGACCTGCTTCTTGAAGCATTGTTTGTAGTTCTTCGTGTGTATATCGTGCCATAAAAAAAGATATGATTACTTTATAAGTCTATCATACCAAGATACTCTTGCAAATCTTTCGCAAAAACGATAGACTTATTTTATTATGATTGATGTTCTTCAAGCGCTAACTCCTTCTCTGTCTTTTTTACTCATGATGGCAAGTGCAAGCACTCTTCCTCTTCTTGCTTTTCTTGCCGTACTCCTTCGGAGAAATTTTTTTGAAGGAAAAGTAAAACTAGTACTTCTTGCTATTGGTTCCCTTCTTCTTGTAATAACACTATTAGACACTTTTTTTGAACATGGAGAACTATTTACACTACAGGATATCTTTACAAGCCTAGGGACACTTCTCCTTACCGTGTTTATTCTCTCTCGTTTTTCTCATGGTCATCGTCATGCCATTGAAGCTGAGGGAGCAAAAGGAATTGTAATTAGTGAAGCATTTCATTCACTTTTAGATGGTGCGGTTATCGGTGCAACCTACCTTGTCAATCCTATCTTTGGGTATGCTGCAACCATTGGTATTATTATCCATGAACTTCCTAAAATTATTGGAACACTGACTCTGTTTCGAGGCATAGGGTTTTCTGTTAAAAGAACGATTACCTACGGAATCGCTGCACAAATTGGTTCTCCTCTTTCTGCTATGCTGGTCTATATGCTTGGGGCAAATATTAACCATGACCAATTCCATGCACTTGAAATAGCGAGCGTCTCATCACTTGGCGCTATCGTGCTTTGGATTATGTATCTTGAAATAAAATTCCACAAGAACCATCCTCACACCAAATCACACGACGACCATCATCATACATCCTAGATGATTTTCACGTAGATCATAAATCTGCTCTACAAAAAACAAAGTCTTGTCTAGTAGCTTTTTGATTTTACCTTCACCTTTTGTTCTCTTGTATCTTTTCTAAATACTACTTCATAATTCCCCCACCAATACATCGTTCGTTATCATAAAGCACAAGAGACTGCCCTGGAGTTCTTGTGATATTCCCGCCAACTATCATTATGTGTGTGTCATCAATAATTTCAACAGATGCAAGTGGTGCCCGATACCTTCCACGAGCTTGATAGACTTTTCCTTTGTGAATAGGGATAACCCAATTAGTGGCCTCCAAAATAAAGATATTTCCATTATCCTCTTGTGGTGGAATATTCGAAACGATAAGGGTGTTGGTGTCCATATTCTTTGCAACGACAAAGTATGGTGCTTCAGAAACTGATTTTTTGGTTATTGTAAACCCATGTCGCTCGCCCAAGGTATAGAACATA
>CAYYCT010000007.1:0-32236 GCA_964470485.1 uncultured Candidatus Saccharibacteria bacterium | reverse complement strand
GACGATTTTATAGAAGTCGATACACAGAAAGCAGAAATTAAAGATGGGTGTGAACATAAAGGTCATAGTTACCTATCTACGGATAATCAGCTTGAATATGATAAAAATCCAGATAGTAGATTTTTGAAATACGTAAGTACTTTTATAACAGTGATAGTTTTTAGCTTACTACGTTAGTTTGCTGGAGATAACCTTTTTGAATCCCAGTTCTAATCCCGTCTACGACAGTACACCAATCGAGAACACCAATAAAATTAAGGTTATTTTTTGTACCCAATCGAGAATAATCGTTAGGTTGGAACTGGTATACTGTTTAGATATGAAAAGTATTATAAAAACTATTCCTGAATATAACAAAGCGCAAATAACAGAAACAAAAATGATTTGTGATTTTCTAGAATTAAACATTAATTCATTTTTAAAGAAAAGTGAATCTAAGATTTGGCACGGCTCACCTGTATGGTTCATAAACGGAAATCCTATCGTTGCTTATTCTGTTCGCAAGAATGGGTCAGTATCACTTATGTTTTTTAGCGGTCAGAGTTTCAAAGAGAAAGATCTAATACCCGAGGGTAAGTTTAAGGCAGCAGAAATATTTTATACGAACGTTAAAGAAATAAAAATTACTTATTTAAAAAGATGGTTAAAGAAAGCAGAGGTTGTACAATGGGACTATAAAAATATAGTAAAAAATAAAGGAAAATTATCTTTTTTCAACTAAGTTATAATATTGGCTACAAACTGTACACCAAGTCATAAAAATAAATTTTCCTTGTTAAAGAAAAGATTTGGTTAAGAATATTTAATAAAAATGTATATGAATCTTTTTAAGATACCTTTCACCAAAAAAGAGAATAGTAACTACAAAGAATTGGTGCAACAAGGTGCAATTATTATTGACGTGCGAACAGTACAGGAATTCAAAGAAGGACATACTCACGGAGCTATTAATATTCCACTTGATGTCTTGCCAGAAAAGGCACATGGTCTTGGAAAAAAAGATACACAGATTATTACCTGTTGTGCTTCTGGAGCAAGAAGTGCGGTAGCAAAGAATATACTATGTACTGCTGGATATAACAACGTGCATAATGGTGGAGGGTGGCGTACTTTACAGGGCCTTTTGTAAGATAAACATAGAAACTATCACCCAGAAGAGTTCTTCGTGATAGTATATAATTATGAAATATACATATTTAAGTATCGGTTTATGTACTTGTTTGGTGGCAATTTTGGTGAGTACTGGGTTTTTCCACCCATCAGACAGTAACGAGATAATGGTATGTACGCAAGAAGTAAAAATGTGTCCAGATGGAAGTTATGTTGGACGCACTGGTCCAAGGTGTGAATTTTCTTTGTGTCCAAAAGAAGCAACCCCGGTTGTCCTTGATGTTACAACAACATCAACTACGACAGCAAAGCTAAATCAAAAAATTTTAATAGGCGGTACAGCGATAACTCCTCGTACGATTGTCGAGGACAGTAGATGCCCAATAGACGTTCAATGTATACAGGCAGGGACGGTACGAGTCAATGCTGCGATCAGTATGGGGGGTCTTGAGGAAATAGTTCTTCTCACACTACAAAAACCAGTTGCACATATGAACAAGCAAATAGAGCTTGTTGGGGTATCTCCTGGAACTTCGGCGGGTAAACCAATTACAGAAACAATGTATCATTTTACATTTCGTGTTACAGAAAATACAAAAGTAAAAAAAGGAACACTGCGAGGTACTGTGACCGTAGGGCCAATTTGTCCAGTCGAAAGGGAAGATACCCCGTGTTTACCAACACCAGAAATGTATGCTGCAAGAAAAGTATTTGTGTATGCTGAAGATAAGAAAACACACATTACCACACTTGTGCCGGATGCTGGAGGAAAATTTTCCGCCGAGCTTCCTGTGGGTGATTATTTTATTGATATGAAGCAGGATGGTGGACCGGGAGGTATCTCTGGTCTACCTAGTATGGTAAAAATAAAAGAAGGAATAGTTACTGATATACGTGTTGCGGTTGATACAGGGATACGATAAAACATGAAATATAAATTTTTAATACTACAAATAATTTCAGGAGTTGCAATCATTAACGCAAGTTATTTGAGCTATAAGGCATATTTTGTGAGGTTTGTTGATCCGAGTGGATTATCATCATTTTGTGATATTTCAAAACTATTCTCATGCACTGATGTACTACGTCATCCGTTATCACAAGTTTTTGGGTTGTCATTTCCTTGGATTGCGCTTGTCGTGTATCCGGTTATTTTTGTTGTGGCATGGTACGGGTATCGACGGGGGAATATTTTATACGCCAAGATAATCTCAGTAGTTTCTCTTCTGGGAATCCTTTTTAATGGGTTTATTCTATATCGAGAAGCTTTTATTATTAACTCCTATTGTCTATTATGCTTGCTTTGTACGGTAATTATTATTAGTATTTTTTTGATTTCGACATCTATTTTTATTAAAAAATAAGGGTTATTTTAGTTCTTTCATTATCTGGTATGTAACGGCAGTTGTTTCACGTGGTCTGTGGTGTATACTCGTATGTATATGGAAACAATACAACAAGAACAAGAACAGGCTCCTTCCCCAAAAACAAAAGAAGCAATGTTTGCTGACATTGTTCATACATCTCTTTATCAATTACGACAAGAGCTTTTCTCTGAGAGACCATCAATCACAGAATTTTTTGCAAACGGCAAGAAATATCCTATTACAGATGTGCCCGGCGGAGTGCTGGCAATTGGACAGACAATAAGAGCTTCAGCTGATAACATTACGCGCAGATAACTATCATATGTCAGAAACGGATTATCGAAAAGAACAAGTCGCAGCAAAACTCCTAGAGTTTTTTAAAGCATATGAATTACTCACAACACACTATGCAGAAATTTTGGCATATTATCCTGAAGCAGCAGAAGAACTTAAAAAAACAATTCCAGGGCTTCAAGATATTGAAAATGCAGGAAAGGAATTATTATCCAAGATAGAAAAACAATAATATGCAACACAGTAGTTCTTTTGATAATTTTGATTTTGAATCGGCAATACGTTGGCACCTAGACCAAGTACGCAAGCTTCGTGCCCCAACAGGTCTCTTCACTGCATCGGCAAGTGATGTTACAACGGGTTACAACAAAGCATGGCTTCGAGATATTTATTTTATGACACTTGGTTTTAAATATGTAGGTGAAATGGATGTGGTACGAGATGCCGCAAAAGCTCTTCTCCAGATTCTTGCAAAACATAAAGAAAAAATTAATTGGGCGGTACACAATAAACCGTTTGCAACATGGCAATACATCCATGCGAGGTACAATCCAGAGACGTTTGAAGAGTATTGGGAAGAATGGGGGAACAAGCAAAATGATGCGGTTGGCGAAGTACTCTACCTTATAGCTGAATGCGAAACAACAGGGCACAATGTTGTAGAAAATGATGAAGAAAAAGAACTGGTACAGCTTCTTGTGAATTATTTAAATGCTATTGAATATTGGAATGACGCTGATTCAGGAATTTGGGAAGAAAATCAAGAAGTGCGCGCATCATCAATTGGTGCAGTTGTTCGAGCTCTCACTACAGCACAGGCACTTCCATATGTCACAATTCCAGAAGGGGCAATAGAAAAAGGAAAAGAATCCTTGCGAAGATTGTTACCACGCGAAACCGAGAATCGTTTCTGTGATCTTGCTCTCCTTACACTTATTTTTCCATTCGAAGTAACCACAGAAGAAGAAACTCAAGTTATTCTCTCAAACGTGGAGTATTTTCTTACACGCGATCGTGGTGTGATTCGCTACAGAAATGACAGGTATTACAACAAGAATAAAGATGGCTATAGTGAGGAAGCTGAGTGGTCTATGGGACTTGCGTGGCTTGCGATTATTTATGCGCAACACGGTAACCTTGATAAGGCTACATACTATCTTCATCAATGTGGAGATACAATTAATAAAGACGGTCTTATTCCAGAACTTTGGTATTCTCATACCGATACATCAAATGATAATATACCACTTGGTTGGGCAGAGAGCATGTATGTAGTAGCGCTTGTATGTGTAAGAAACCTTCTAAAAAATAAAAATTAATTTTCTTTAGCCCATAACAGAAAAAGTGCATGATATACTTTTTTGATATGGTTGGTAAAGTACACACTAAGCCGGTTTCAAAACTTCGCTACTACTCATCTCTTCTTGAGGCGATCATACTTTTTATTGCGAGTGTTTTTGTTACTCATTTTGCAAGCAAGTATGCAAGTATTAGAGCTGGGAATCACGTGGAGGATCTTATTCTTAGTAATACCCCAGTATTTAATTTTGAATTTATCTTTGTACAAGGGGCTATTATGCTCATACTGTTTGTGGTCGTACTTTGTTTTCGTTTTAGAAATGTTGCCCCATTTCTTATTAAGACGTCAGCTGTTTTTATCATTATTAGAGGGGCGTTTGTTTCACTTACTCATATCGGACCATACCCACTTAAACTTGAAGTAGAATCATCACTCCTTGATTTTATTACTTCAGGGAATGATCTCTTTTTTTCTGGACACACAGGTCTCCCGTTTCTTATAGCTCTTATTTTTTGGAATCATATCTATATTCGCACACTCTTCCTTGCTTCCTCGGTTATTTTTGCAGTTATTGTTTTACTTTCACACCTTCACTATTCAATTGACGTTTTTGCGGCATTTTTCATTACGTACAGTATTTATCATATTGCAATTAAGTTATTCCGTCGAGATTTTGAATTTTTTTCTAGTGATGATTTGAAAAAACCAAGGGCATAAAAGTTGTTTATTTCTGCTATACTTGTAGTAGTAACGGCATGGATAATACAAACCTACTTCCACGTATACATATAGATAATCAACCAAACCTTGTGAGGGAAGGTGTTTTTATTTTTGACAATGAGGTTTGGAGTACTCAAAAAAGAATTGCTCGAATTTACGGAAGAAGTATTCCAACAATCAATGATCACTTAAAAAAGATTTATCGTGAAAAAGAACTATTGAAGGCATCTACTGAACGTGAGCTTATGATAACTCAGAAAGAGGGCAAGAAAAAAGTATCACGTAAGATATTTGTGTATAATACCGACGTGGTTATTGCGCTGGGCTTCCGCGTAAAAGGTGAGTGGGGTAAAGAGTTTCGTGTTTGGGCACGACAAGTTGTGCGCGAGAGTTACGATCCACAAGAGCAAGTGAAACATTTGGTGAAGGAGGAGAGGTAAAACTTATTCTTCGCTAACTCTTTGTATGTGTTGTTGTAAATAAGTTATTGTTACAGCTTGTTTTTTGTCAGGGTTGAGAATAAGAAATGGATCCCAGAGTTCCTTGAGCTTCCTAAAAATAGTTAGAGTTGCATCATTGTAAACATACGAAAGAAATGGTGTGCGCGTGAGCCCGTCACCACCAACAGCACTTATACCACCGTCGTACTTTTTAAGTAATGAAAATATATTTTTTGTATAGGTAAAGATATCATCATCAAAGTTTTTTGATCTCGGGTCAAAGAGAGTAATCGCTGAGACATGCCCACTCCCAACATTTCCGGTAATTGTATAAGGTTTACCAATAGTATTGAGATATCCACCGAGCTCATCGAGGAATGATGTAAGCTGATGAATTGTCACAATCATTCCATCTCCAGATGTAATAGGGGTAAATGCATCACTCGTGTACATAGAATAGAGAGTAAAGAGAAACTCTTGCCCAACAATTCTTTCGAACGTCTTTCTGCTTGTTAATGTTTTTAGAAAATGTTCTTCTACAGGGAGCGCTCGTCTAAATGTTTGAGTTCCATGATGAAGGTTTTCTTTATCAATTGAAGTATGGGTAACAAGAAGTACATACGGAGTATCTATAAAAAATGGTACAAGCGTCGGGTGGTAGCGCTCACTCAACTCCATAAATGTTTTATCATAGAGAAAAATATGTTCAGCATTATGATGTTGCGCTATTTCGATGTATGTCGGTATGAGTTTTGTGTTAGTGATCGGAATACATGTGGTTAAAAGATGTGTTTTATATGGAGCGATACGAAAAGTAATAGAAGTGATAAATCCAAGGGTACCCTCAGAGCCAATGAGCTGGTCTATTAATTGGCGTGGTCCAATAGAAGTATTCCACAGATTGTAACCCGTGCCATCATCATACGATAATGGTCTTGCGGCACGCAGTATTGATGCTTCTTGTGTAAGAAAAGGAAAAACCTCCTGATATATACCAAGCAATCTTCCGCTTGGGGTAATACCGTCAGCAAGATGATGTTCTTCTCCGGTATCAACTACAACAGTAAGACCCTCTATCCACTCACGAATGGTTCCATGATGAAAAGAAGCACCACTAGCACTCTTAGTTGCCACCATGGCGCCAATAGTTGTATCTTTATCAACTCCAATAAAAAAAGGAATATCAAAATTCCAAGCATGAAGTTTTTCAAGAAGCGATCCAACAGTCACGCCCGCATCTACTGTAATTGTATTTTCAAGCATGTTTACATTTCTGATACGACTAAAGTATCGAGTCATATCAATAATAATTCCTTCCCCAAGCGCTCCACCATGATTGCCGCGCCCACCACCGCGTACAGTTATTGGCATTTTGTATTCTCTTGCAAACCCAAGAACATGTTTAATATCGGTGGTGTTTTTTGGGTAAATAACGGCCTGCGGAAGAATGTAATATGGTGAACTATCACGACCGTATCGCGCGAGTGTTGTATGGGAACAATCAATTTCCCCAGCTAAAATTTTTGCAAGATCAGTAAAAAGAGGGGGGATGCGAGCAAGGAGATCAGAGACCATTTTCATAGATACTTTTTCCATTTTGGTGAACGAGAAAGAAAATAATACAAAGACACAGCAAAACAAACACCACCAGAAGTATGTGTCTTGCTTCTGGGTAAAAGTTTTTTATTTTGTGGTGGTGGACAGAATCAGTATCTTGAGTTGTGTCTTTGACAACTTCTGTATTATTTAATGTGCTTGAGATTGTTTCCATAATAATAGTGGTACTGTAACAATACACAGTATATCTTGTTTTGCCTTTCTTTTTATGACTTTTCTGTCCACAGAGATCTACGGGAGAAAAGCGCTATACTATACACTATACATTTATCAGCAAAAGTACAAAATTATGAAATCATTAATCCGTTTCTTTACCAAACTTTACCATTACGCAACCATTTTTATTGTCATAGGGGCCCCACTTTTCTTTATTCCAAAAACTGGTTTTACGGGAGATGTGACATACCATATTATGCTTATGGTTATTGTGGCACTCGCATTGTTCTCCTATGTTTTTGTGGCAGCTGTGACCAAAACTTGGCACAGTGTCTCAAGACTTGAGTTTATTTCGTACTTTGCATTCTCTCTTTCTGTCCTTGCATCAGTTCTATTTTCAAAAAACCCAAAGATTATCTTCTTTGGAGAAGTTTTTAATCAGTTCTCTGGCGCTGCGCTTCTCACACTTCCAGTCATTATGTATTTAGTTCGAGCTCTTCCAGAAATTATACGACATAAGCTTAAACTCGTACTTGTCGGTATATTATCTATCTCTTCCTTTGTGTTTATTACAGCACTTATGCTTGGAGGGAATTTCCTTGTTTTTACAAGAACGTTCTTTTCAGGATTCGCTAGCACGCTTTCTTTGGCGGCATATATAGGGCTTTTTTCCGTGGCTTGTTTTTTCTATGTGATAAAAGCAAAACTTCCAAAAAAATGGAAGTCAGTAATCGCCATTACCGCACTTCTTTTTGCCGCTCTCCTTGTTACTCTTTCTTCACAAAATAGTCTTCGTCCAAACTTTAAAAGTACTGTCTATGTTGGGCAGAAGGTTATGTTATCTGAGGGGATCTTTGGCGTTGGAGCTGGTAATTTTGCGCGTGCTTGGCAACTACATCGACCTCAGGATGTTATTAATTCGGTGTATTTTGGGTATGACTTCAACGAAGGAGCAGACACCATGTCTACCCTCTTTGTAACAATCGGTATTTTGGGACTTCTTAGTTTTCTTATACTTACTCTGGCCGCTCTCTACAGTACTTTTATTAGTTATCGACAAAACAGGGAAGGACAAGAGCATTTTATTTTAGGATTGCTACTTGTTACACTTCTTTATTTTGTTGTTATCTCATGGTTTGTGCCATTGTCATACGCAATGCTTGTTATGTGGATGTCAGTTGGCGGACTTGGTCTTGCCAAAGCTAGTCTTACAGAGTTTCATCCAAGTAAAAAATTAATGTATCTGTTTGTACCAGTTCTCTTTCTTCTCGTCATAAATGCATTTATTACAATCAAGAAAGCACAGGCATTTTCTTTCTATAATTCAGCACAAAAAGCAACAAAGATAGAAGACGCCGAAGCCCTTACCCTAAAAGCATCAAAAGCATATCAGTTCGATGGATTCTATAGAATTCTTGTTGAGTATGCTATTACTCATAATCGAAATATACTTTCTTCTGATTCTCAGAATCAAGAAGAACTCAAGAATGCATATCTTAATAAGTCTCGTGAAGCAGTTGACTATGGATTAGCTGCAGTAAAACTTAATCCAAATAATTATCAGAATTACGTATCACTTGGACGAGCATACGAATTAGCTATTCCTTTTGATAAAGAAGGGGGATTCAATAATGCTAAAAAATCATACCAAGAAGCAGTCAAGCTTTATCCTGACAATCCATATCTTTATTTGATGCTCGCACGCTTAGAAACGTCAGCAGGAACAAAAGATGGTGTTCGTGAACGTTTAACTGAGGCTCTTAAGAAGAAGCAAAATTTTGCCGATGCCCTCTATCTCATGAGTCAACTTGAAGCATCTGAAAGTAAAATTGATGAAGCTATTGCCTATGCAATAGAAGCTATCAGAAGTGCACCAAATGACCCAGCAACATATACACAAGCAGGACTTCTTTTTTACGGTAAAAAAGATTATCAAAATGCTGTTTTGGCACTCAAAACAGCGCTCGAAAAGGATCCAAATAATGCAAACGTTGCCTACTTCCTAGCATTATCACTTCGTGATGGTGGTCGTAGTGATTTAGCAAAACCTCTTGCTGATGAACTTCTTAAACGTAATCCTGGAAATGCTGATCTTGAAAAATTCATTAGTTCACTTACACCACCTCCTGTAGTTCCTGAAACAACCACAACAAAACCACCAGTAAAGAAGAAGTAATTCTTGTTTCTTTTTATGAAAATTTCTTTGTAAGAAATTTTCTCAATATACAATGACACTTTCTGAAATTGAAACCATCTTAGAAGAGCTTGCTCTACGTCATCAAAACCTAAACACGGAATTGCTCAATACTCTCCTGTTGTCTGCGGGCTGGGAGGATAAAAATATAAAGGAAGCCATTACACTCTTTAAACAGGGGGTTACTAATAAGCCAAAAAATATTCCTGCACCAGAGCAACAGAAAGAAATACAACCTACCACAGTACCCCAAAACATAAAGGAAGAAATAACCTTTTATCAACCCGATGGAAGTGAAGAAAAGGAACTTCAAGGACTTGCTGCGGAAAGTAATACTCCAAGAGAGTCTCCAGCAGAGAAAAAGCCAGGGATACTTTCAACTATTGGTGCTGTATTACCAGAAGTAACGATTACTACAATAAAGGAAGAGTTGCCAGAAAAAAAGGTAACAAAAGATGAACTCCATGAAGAGACAATAGAAAAAAGAGATCAGCAAGAAAGTGTCGCCGATAAAGGAGAAAAATCAACGGTAACCCAAAAACCACAAACACAAGAAGTTCGTGATAGTACTGATGTAGCAAAAGTTGCAGAAAAAAAATTTAATCCACCAATTATTTCTCCCAACACTACATCAATCTTGCATGAAATAGAACCACAGTCACTCATAGTTCATGAAGATGAAGTAAAAGAGAAAGTAAAAATAAAAGAGACACATATTCCAGAAGACCTCCCCCTTCGACCTTTTGAAAGTTCTCCTCACGTTTGGTCTTTTTCTCGCTATAAAAATGTATTTCATGGAGGAAGTCCGCCACCAAAAGAGATAGTAGAAAGAGAGGTAGAAAAACCAAAGCCAATTTTTGTAGAGCCAAAAAAAGAAACCTTTCCTTCGATTGCAAAACCACAAGTTGATCATTTTGTTCCAGCAAAGAAGGACAATGATCAAGAAATTGAGTTTGAAAAAACACCACTTACACGAGGAGATGAATCTTTGGTTTTCTTGGCTGGGGTGATGCTTTTTGTTATAATACTTATATTGGGGTATATGTATGGTAACGGGCGCTTATAAATAAAAGATATCTAGAATTCTGTAATATAGTACATGACCAAAGATATTGTTAACTTAACGTTTAATCTAAAACTACAATGGAATCATCAAATTATAAAAAATATACATGGATAGCAGGTACACTAGCACTTGTCTGTATTTCATATGCAGCACTAGGAGTTGGGATGAGTAATTTCGATGCTGCTAAACATCCAAACGGACAAGTAGCATCTATTTCTATTTCTGGCGACGGTGAAGTCACCGCTGTTCCAGATATTGCAACAGTAACGTTTACTGTTCGTGAGTCTGCAAAAACAGTACCAGAAGCACAAAAGCTTGCTGAAGCTAAAATTACAAAAGGATTAAGTAGTCTCGAGACTCTTGGTGTTGATAAAAAAGATACAAAGACGCTTTCGTATGTTGTTAGTCCTAAGTATGAGTCACAACAAACAGGATATTGTAATGGGTACGTCTGCCCGCCTACAAAGACAGTCGTTACTGGGTATGAGGTTACAGAGTCAATTATGGTGAAGGTTCGCAAAGTTGATCAAGCCGGAGAAGTTATTGGATTACTTGGAAAAGCAAATATCACAGAAATCTCTGGCCCAGAATTTACTGTAGATGATATGGATACATTAAAAGCAGAAGCCAAAGCTATTGCAATCAAAGAAGCAAAAGAAAAGGCAGAAGTAGAAGCGAAAGCTCTTGGGGTATCACTCGGGTCTATTATTTCTTTTAGTGAAGATGGGGGAGGGTATTATCCACCAATGGCATATCGCGCAGATGTTATGTCATTATCTGCAAACGGGGCAGAATCAAAGGTATCTCTTCCACAAGGGGAAAATATCATTAAGTCACGTGTGACTATTACGTACACCTTAAAGTAATATTCAGAGTACTGAATTTTGCTAAAGAGTAATAAGAAAAGCCACCATTAAAAGGTGGCTTTTCTTATTGAAACAAGACACTTTTTAGAACCCATTGACTTTTGCATATATATCATATATAATAATGTGTATATGAATGCCCCTGGGGGCGTTTTTTAGAATAATGACAGTATTACAAATGGCAAGGTATTAATGTATTACGTATACGATATGAATAAAATTTTACACTACTTTAAAGAAGTAAAAAATGAATTAAAAGAAGTTGTTTTTCCTACATCATCACAGACAATTATCTATACAGTGATTGTAATTGCTATTTCTGTTGCGATAGCTCTTATGTTGGGGGGAATCGATCTTGTTCTTCGCGAAGCTCTTGCTAAGTTCCTTGCTCGCTAGTTTTTATTTTTATTATAAATCAAACAACATATTAATTTTAAAATAGTTATGGCTAAACAAGAATTTACAGGAGAACGTCACTGGTACGCGATCCATACATATAGTGGATATGAAAATGCGGTACTTCGTAATTTAAAGCAACGCATTGAGTCTCTTGGTATGGAAGACAAAATTTTTGCTGTCGTCGTTCCTCTTGAGAAGAAAATAAAAGTAAAAGGAACCAAGCGTGTTGAAGTTGAAGAAAAAATTTACCCAGGATATGTACTTGTCGATATGATTGTGGATGACAATAGTTGGTACGTTGTTCGTAATACCCCTCGTGTTACAGGGTTCGTAGGAGCAGGGACAACCCCAGTACCACTTAGTCAGAAGGAAATTGATTTCTTATTTAGTCGCATGAATACTGGCGAAGTTGAACATGAAATCGCAATTACCGAAGGGGAGCTTGTGGGGATTATTGATGGGCCTTTTAAAGACTTCGAAGGAAAAGTTTCTGAGGTTGACAAGGCTCGCGGGAAGCTAAAAGTGCTTGTAAATATGTTCGGACGCGAGACTCCGGTTGAACTCGATTTCTTGCAAATTAAGAAAATTTAAGGTATAGTAGGCAAACTTATATGGCAGCAAAGAAAATTACAAAATACGTAAAAGTTCAGATTGAAGCAGGGAAAGCTACTCCTGCTCCTCCACTTGGTCCTGCCCTAGGTCAGGCTGGTGTTCAGATTGGGGATTTCGTTAACAAGTTTAACGCTGCGACCCAAGGTCAGCAAGGAAGAATGTCTGTAAAGATTTATGTGTATGAAGATCGTACCTACGATTTTGTTATCAAAAGTCCTACAGCAACGTCACTTGTTATGAAAGGGGCTAATGTTGCAAAAGGAAACAGTAAAGGTGGAGCAGGTACAATCAGTAAGGATAAGATTCGAGAAATCGCCACACTCAAGCTCAAGGATCTTACAGCTCACACTGTAGAACAGGGAATGAAGATTATTGAAGGTACTGCACGTTCTGCCGGTATCAAAGTTGTTTAGCCATAAAATGGCCACCTACTTTGTCGACGTGATATTTTTCTCAGTCAACGTAGATCTACTACGTCTTCCTCGAAAAATATCACGTCTTCGCGTAGTTGTCTCATTTTCTAGCTAAACAAGGGAGCAATAAAATCAAAAAACCGCACAAGTTGCGGTTTTTTGATTTCCTGTGTAGGATTGGTGTAGGCCCCAGAGATGGGATTCAGTTCCAACAGCGTGAGGAAATTATGGCAGACTTGAAAGAAGAAGGTATCCCTCTTCAGTGGGTGGCGGGTACGAACCCAAAGGTATTGGAAAGGATGTTTAGATACAAAATTCAACCGACTTTTGAGAGACCTTCACGTCTTGATATTGAGGCACAGAAAGCGATCATCATTTCAAAGCGGTGTACTTGTTTGTTCTATGAAGTTGGTGCAACAATCTTTCATGCTAAGGACGGAAACTTTTTTCACCTTTCAGATGGATATAATGGTGCATCAAAGGGTGATGATGATCCTCGTATTGTTGGTTGTGCACGAGTAGTGAATGGAGAAATTCAAGAAGGCAAAGGGTTTTGTCGCGGTTCACACGCTGAACTCAACGCAATCGGGAATTGTCCAGTAGACACGACCCTGTACGATGACGTAAGGATGATGATAACACTTCATCCATGCTATGTTTGTGCGAAACAGATTGTGAATCGAGGTATTCGTACTGTCTACTATGTATGGGAATATGGTCGCGAGGACTTCGTGACGGACTATCTCAGTCGCCTGGGGGTGCGCGTGATACGGCACACCTCACCATTTCTTGAAAACTGGATAAAGGTGAATGGGTACGACCCAGTTGGCCTTCGTCACGGGAAGGCTTGAGGAATTGTTTTCTGGAGTGGCGCTTCGGCGCCACCCTTTTCTTTTTTATATGTTACAATTGCGGTATATGGTATAACGTCGAACAAAAGACTGTCGGTTACTTTTAACCAAAAATGTTCTTTAATCTTTTGTTCTTTACATCAAGGAGAATCCCATGTCTCATCAAGTGAGTGTCTCTCTTGCAATTACTGACGTTACTCAATTTTCTCTCATTCCTGGCGGCGGAACATCACTTTCTTCTGGGCAAGATTTTTTACTAGAAGATTGGGCCAGGGATATCATTAAACAGCAATCCTTCTCATCACCGTCACAATGGGCGTCGTGGGTACTTGCTTGTAGAGGGTTGCTTACAAAATCACAATTCGAATATCTTTTACGCGAGCTAGTAGCAATTTCCTTTCTTGGGAAAAATGAAGTGATCTTGTTGTACAGAATGCAAAGCCCTGAAGTGCGAACCCAGTCACCATACCTGACAATAGAAGGTATGTGGAAGCTCCATGTTGGGGGGATAACAAGTGATGATATTTTCCCCGTTAGGGAAAATGGTTCTCAGCTTTTCACCAAAGAAGAACTTCTTATTCTTGCAAATGAATATGTTACCATCTCTCCACATGATGTGAGGATGTTTCTAAGGGGGTGGTTCTATAGAGATGAAAATCTGTTGTCCCTCCCATTTCTTACTTACTGGTATACATCTGATTCAGGGTATCTTGATGGTAAGGATAAAGCCCTTCTTGCAATCACCTATTACGAAAAGAAAAGAAAAACTTTATCAAAAAACAAAGGTACATGGAGACGGGTCTTCTTTAGAGAAATACAAGAGCGTGTTGCGAATCTGGCACGTTCCGACCCGGAGAGTCATGGTCTTCCACGATATATTTCACTTCTTTATGCTCTTGCACAAGATACACTAACAAAAGCGAAAAGAAGGGAAATGGAAGAACAGATTGCCGATATAATTGCACATATGATTATAGAAGCAATTCGCCCAGAAGGTCGCTGTAGTTTATATCAGACACAAACACTACTTTATTTTCAATTGTCAGACCCGATGATTCCTTCTGCTGACAAGAAAAAGATACTTGAGAAAGTTAATCATGCATGTAAAGAATTTGCCTCTCAGTACATGTCATTTGTTAGTGGTGTGGAACATATATGCCAGTGATTTTCTAACAAAAGCGGTCCTTGGACCGCTTTTTCTTTCTCATGGTATGATTTTAGATATGAAGTTAAAAGTAAAAAAGTTGCGCGATGATGCTCGCATTCCTACTCGAGCACACAAGGAAGATGCGGGGATGGATTTATATGCATATGGTAATCACACAGTAGAACCACACAGAACAGTAATGATTCCAACCGGCGTTGCTTTTGAAATAGAAGAAGGGTGTGTTGGGCTTATTTGGGATAAATCTTCAATTGGTTCCAAGGGTTTAAAAACATTATGTGGAGTGATCGATGCGGGGTATAGAGGTGAGGTGAGTATTATGGTGAACAATCTCTCAAATGTTTCGTATACATTTGAACATGGCCATAAAGTTGCACAAATGCTGATACAAAAAGTTGAGCTCTGCGATATAGAAGAGGCTGAAACATTGAATGACTCAATCCGTGGGACAGGAGCGTTTGGGAGTACAGGGAAATAGATAAGCGGCCACCGAAGGTGGCCGCTGAGCAAACAACGAACTATTATCTTCTCCAAACCTGGCGCTCGTGATATTTCGCCCAAGCAGGACTTTCTTTCGGTTCGTTCTTCGTCTTTCTTTCAACAAGCGTCATACCATTGTCGTGGGCGATTGCATGAAGAGGTTTCTTCAACCTTTTTATTTCAGAATTAGAACAGAGCCGGTGAGCAATTGTGATATGGACTTCATCTGCCACATCTAAGCCATACAACCAAAGGGCTCCACCCCCAACGAAAATAATTCTGTGAGCATGAAGTTTCTCAGCAACAAGGAAAGCGTTTTCGACAGCTCCGACAATCTGCCGATTTGGGCCATACCCAGCACCAACCTCTATCGTCTTTGAAACACCGACCAAGACGCGCTTTACTCCTAGGTTGATATTCCCCATTGAGGTAAACGTATGACGTCCAGCAACAAGCACATTTACACGATCATTTGGTGCATCGTTTGTGTGGTTACGGAAATAGAGAAGGTCACCAGGGATACCTCCCTCAGGAGGAGACCATGGCATTTTGTAATCGCCAAGGCCATACCCACCATCATCTGCATACGCAGCGATAACGCTTACAATTGGGTTGCTCATGATGTTCTTCCTCCACACTAGAATGAGTAAAACAGAACTATCTACACGTAATCCTACTACAAGTATGATAAAAAGAAACCCCCACCAAAGGCAGGGGTTCAACAGTAGTACAGTCAGCTCATTTTGCAATGTCTGCTGGGATGGCAGCGTGGGGTTCATACCCAACCAGCTTGAAATCCTCATACACGAAGTCATCGATCGAGCTAGGCTTCCTGTTGATGATCATTTCTGGAAAGGGTTTTGGCTCACGAGAGAGTAGGAGTTCAGATTGTTTTAAGTGGTTGCTGTAGATGTGGCAGTCACCACCAACCCAAATGAACTCTCCAACATCCATGTCACAAATTATCGCGATCATGTGAATCAAGAGCGCATAACTCGCGATATTGAAAGGTAGTCCCAAGAAGCTGTCAACGCTCCTTTGGAGCAGTTGGCAAGAAAGTCTTCGTCGGCCACCACGTTTCTTTGGACCTTTGGAGTAGAACTGGAAGAATGCATGGCAAGGCATGAGCGCCATCTTCGAGAGCTCTGCCACATTCCATGCGCTCACAATGATCCGTCGAGAATCAGGGTTGCTCTTGAGAGTCCTAATGACCTCGGCAATCTGATCAATATGTCCACCGTCAGGCGTTGGCCAACTGCGCCACTGAACACCATAGACTGGACCGAGATCACCATCTGATTTTGCCCATTCATCCCAGATAGTCACGCCTCGTTCCTGTAGCCAGCGGGCGTTACTGTCACCACGCAGGAACCATAACAGCTCTAGGATTACCCCCTTCATGAAAACTTTCTTCGTTGTCACAAGCGGGAAACCCTCGCTCAAGTCAAAGCGCATCTGGTATCCAAAGGTACTCAGAGTTCCAGTACCAGTACGGTCGATTTTTGGTTCGCCTGTGGAGTAGACATGCGCGAGGTAGTCTTCAAACTGACCTCTTCCAGGGACGAACCCTATTTCATCAAGCGGTTTGCGAGCCTTGAATGCTGCTTGTGCTTGTCTCTTCGCACTCGCTGCTTTTTCAGGAGTGAGAGTATTGTGGTCTTCCATGACAATCTCCAATCATCTAAAAGTTCAGGATCTTGTTCTTTCGAACAAGGCTATTTTTATATTACAAAAGATGGAGATATAACACAATCTTGCCAAGGATTATAAAAATGTTCAAAAATACGGTAGTATAGGGATATGAATTCGTATGACCGGATTAAGCAGGTGCTAGAGAAAATGACAGAAGGAAAAACTGTTTTTTCTTTAGATCACAAAGAAGAGGGGTTTGGCGACTATGCTACCAACATTGCTTTTTCTCTTTCTAAAAAAGAAGGAATACCACCAAAGGACTATGCAGAGAAAATAGTTCCTCAATTACAAGAAGTATTGAGTGAGGTTGTTGAAAAAATCGAAGTCGCAGGTCCCGGGTTTATCAATTTCTTTTTGAAGGACGATATCCGAACTGATGAGGCAGAAGCATTCTCGCGAAGTGATGTGTTCAATGTAGAAAAAAAAAGTAGTGTCATTGTAGAATATACCGACCCTAATCCTTTTAAACTTTTTCATATTGGGCATCTTGTACCAAATGCTATTGGTGAATCAATTACAAGACTCTACGAATCACAAGGCAATACTGTAACGCGTATCTGTTATCAAGGGGATGTCGGTATGCATGTAGCTAAAACAATTTGGGGAATTATTAACCAAGTAAAAGCCCAAGACCCAATTCCTGAAAACGGATCTTTGAAAGATAAAGTTGCTTATATGGGCAAGGCTTATGCTTTTGGTAATTTAAGCTATGAAGAAAATGCCCAAGTAAAAAATGAAATCATTGAGATAAATAAAGCGGTATACAAAAATGAAAATATGGACATTTTTCCTGACATTCAAGAATATTATAATTACGGAAAAAAAATCTCCCTGGAGTATTTTGAAACTATCTATCAGAAACTTGGAACGAAGTTTGATTATCTTATTATGGAAAGTGAGGTAGGGGAATCGGGGAAAGAAATTGTAAAGAAGAATCTCGGTACTGTTTTTGAGGAGTCAGATGGAGCTCTTGTTTATAAAGGTGAGAAAGTTGGACTTCACACTAGAGTTTTTGTGAACAAAGAAGGACTCCCAACGTATGAAGCAAAAGAACTTGGAAATACTTACAAGAAAAAAACTCTTGTTCCTAATGCAACACAATCAATCGTCGTGACCGCAAACGAAATAGATGAATATTTCAAAGTCATTAAAGCAGCACTTCGAGAAATTGATGCACCTCTCTCTGATTCAATACATCATATTTCTCATGGGATGCTTCGTCTTCCAGAGGGGAAGATGTCATCACGTACTGGCAATATTATTTCAGCTGAAGATCTTATTTCTCAAGTAGAATCTCGTATAGAAGATCGTGTAAAGGAGATGCGTGTAGAAGAGAGCAATAGGGCACAATTGGTTACTAATATTGCTGTGGGGGCTATTAAGTTTGCCATCCTTAAGAGCGCCCCAGGGAAAGATATGGTATTTGATTTTGAGAAGTCACTTTCTTTTGAAGGTGATTCTGGTCCGTATCTTCAGTATACTCACGCAAGACTCTCCGCACTTCTTGATAAAGCAAACGAGGTTGGAATTGATTCAGAACATGGCTATGTCGTTGATTCACCGGAACGCGCCCTTGAAGGAATGATTCTAGAGTATCCACAAATACTTTCCAAAGCATATAAAGAAATAGGCCCGCATCATCTTGTACAGTACCTACTCGCACTCACTCGTGTTTTTAATGGTATGTATTCCCGAGTACAAATTGTTGATGAAAATAACAAGAACAGAAGTATGTACTATCTCATGCTATCCAAAGCGACAAAAAATATTCTCGCTAATGGATTACATGTTCTTGGGATTTTCGCTCCAAATAGAATGTAGGAGCAAGTTCTTTCAATACTATAGAGGAGGTGTGGTATGGGAGTCCATCTCGGAAGAAATATTTTTTTTCAAGATACTGTAACTTTTTCTGAAGAAACTTTCTGTCTTGATGACGGGAGAGAAATTATATTCTATCAGATAAAGTATGAAGGGAAGATCTACCAAATCAGTCACGAAGTTGGATTTTGTCTAGAACAAGCCCTTACTGAGATCTCAAGACAAAATGAAGAGAGCGACAGTATTCAGGAAAGTGCTCTCATTGGGTACACAATGAAACTCAAAAAAGAAAATTTTCATTGAAAAATCACCACGATGGCGTAATGACTTAGCAGGAATCAATCTCGAAGAAGAAGAACACAATGGAAGAGATCTTACGCTTTCAAGTAAATATTTTTAAGTGGGCAATCTACTCGATTCTGGCTAGTGAGGCAGCCTCACTAGGCTATCTCATGAAGACACTTCGAGATTATCATGCAGGTCTTTCTATCGAAACAGTACAAACGGCGATACTTCTTGCTATAGAGGAACTTATCAAGCAAGGATTTATACAAGAAGTTGAAAGCAATACTGGTAATTTCGGTAAAGCATACAAACGTGTTTAGGAAAAGCGTTACAGATAACCGTAGCGCTTTTATTGTGATAACCACAAGATCTTGCGTTCTGGTACGTATTTGTTAGTATTACTTATATAGAATAAATGCAACGAAGGAACTAATCACTCCAGAGCATGGGAAGAAATAGCAAAGATAGTGCTATCTAGAACCCAAAGAAGAATGAGCCCAAACAGGAGTAATCTGTAAAGGGGAAACAAGGTGGTACCACGACATAAAATCGTCCTTGGAAAAAATTCATTTATGATGAATTTTTTCCAAGGACGATTTTTGTTTCTCCTGCTATCAATAACAATCATTATTAGTACACATCATGAACAATAACACCCCACCAAAGACAATTAGCGAAAAAGAAAATGAAGTTCTTTCTTTCTGGGAAGAAAATAACATCTTTGAGAAATCAATAGAAACCCCAGCCGGGGAGAAACCTAAAGGAAATTTTTCATTTTATGATGGGCCACCTTTCGCAACTGGTCTTCCTCACTATGGGCATATCTTGGCAGGGACAATCAAAGATGCAATCCCTCGATACCAAACAATGAAGGGAAACTCTGTTCGGCGTGTATGGGGTTGGGATTGTCATGGGCTACCAATAGAGAATCTAATCGAGAAAAAACTTGGTCTAGCAAGTAAAAAGGACATCGAGGAATTTGGTATTGATAAGTTCAATCAAGACGCCTATAGGAGCGTTCTTCAGTATGAGGAGGAATGGAAAAAGATTGTGCCTCGGCTTGGAAGGTGGATTGATATGGATCATCCATATAAGACCATGGACGCAAATTATACAGAAAGTATTTGGTGGGCATGGAAAACATTGCACGAAAAGAAGCTTGCATATGAAGGTAATAAGATGATGCATATATGTCCAAGATGCGAAACAACTCTTGCACAGAGTGAGGTTGGTATGGAATATCATGACGTAACGGATCTTTCTGTTACGGCGAAGTTTGAACTCGAGGATGAGCCTGGCACATATGTACTCGCATGGACAACAACACCTTGGACACTTCCAGGAAATACAGCACTTGCAGTAAGAGAAGATATTATGTATGAAAAAGTATCTGTTCAAGATAAGGAAGGTTTTTATATTACAGCAAAAAATCGAGCTAGAGAAGTTTTTGGCGTAGAAGGAGAAGGTACTATATGGAAGGTTGTTGAAAAAATCCAAGGAAAGGATCTTGTTGGCAAATCATACAGACCAGTGTTTCCATATTTTGAAAAGACAGATATTGAACATAAAGAAAATATTTGGAAGATTTGGCATGCTGATTTTATTACTGATGATGCAGGAACTGGTATTGCTCACGAAGCACCAGCGTTTGGTGCTGAGGACATGGAACTTGCGAAATTACATAAGATTCCTGTCATTAAGCATGTGAAAATGGACGGAACATTTATTGATGTGGTTACTGATTTTGCAGGGATGAAAGTAAAAGTAAAAGATGATACTCAGTCTGCCGACATTGAGATTATTAAATATCTTGCACACAATGGAAAATTATTTGAAAAGCATAAAATTATTCACTCCTACCCACTTTGTTGGCGATGCAAGACACCACTTCTTAACTATGCAACGAGCAGTTGGTTTGTTGATGTTCCAAAGATAAAAGAAAAACTTATTTCTGAAAATCAGGCAATCGGATGGACTCCATCACATACGCGTGACGGAAGATTTGGTAAGTGGCTCGAAGGCGCACGTGAATGGGCGGTGTCACGTTCACGTTACTGGGGGGCACCTCTTCCTGTTTGGAAGAATTTAGACGGAAGTGAAATAAAAATAGTCGGCTCTCTTCGAGAGCTTGCGGAGCACTCCACAAAGAAACCAAAGAACACATACTATGTGATGAGACATGGAGAGTCGCACAGTAACGAGCAAGGAGTTCTCGAAACAAAAGGTGACCCGACTAATCACTTAACTGAAAAGGGGAAGCAGCAAGTTATTGATTCACTTTCATACGTCAAGACGCTTGGTGTTGACCTCATTATTTCATCGCCATTTGTTCGCGCACAAGAGACAGCACACATTATTTCTACAATGCTTAATGTCCCTGTTGTGACAGAAGACAAGATTCATGAATTTGATATGGGTGATTTTAGTGGAAAACCAGCATCTGAATACCTCGAACACTATGGACATTCCTACTTACGTTTCGATACCCGAGTTACGGGGGGGGAAACACATCGCGAAATGATGCACCGAGTAATGAAAGCCATTTACGAATTTGAGAATACCTATTCAGGAAAGAACATCCTCCTTGTAACTCATGGTGGGCCTGCGCGTATGATGTTTGCGGGAGGCGAACTTCTTACCGAAGAAGAGGTGCTCAATGATGAGAAGGAGGTGATTACAACACTCTATTTAGGTAATGCTGAGGTGAGACCTCTTCATCTTAAGATGGTTCCTCGTGATGAAAGTGGTGCGATAAATCTGCATCGACCATACATAGATGAAGTTGAGATGCTCGACAGTAAAGGAGGGGTTATGAGAAGAATTGGGGATGTATTTGATTGTTGGTTTGAGTCTGGTTCTATGCCGTTTGCGTCACTTCACTACCCATTTGAAAATAAAACTATTTTTGATAAGAATTATCCAGCACAGTTTATCGCCGAAGGAATGGATCAGACAAGAGGGTGGTTTTATTCACTTATTAATCTTGGTGTTGGGCTTTTCGATAAAGCACCCTATGAACATGTTATCGTAAATGGCCTTGTTCTTGCTTCTTCCGGAGTAAAACTTTCCAAGAGTGAAAAGAACTACACTGACCCAATGGAGCTTGTCGAAATGTATGGAGCAGATGCTATGCGCTACGCACTTCTATCTTCTCCAGTTGTTAAAGGAGAGAACTTGCAGTTTGATGATGATTATATAGCTGAGGTATATAAGAAATGTATTTCTCGTCTTGAGAATGTGGTTACCCTTTATGAGATGAACAAGAGAGATGGAATTATGCCAAGCGCTACGTCTTCTAATGTTTTGGATATGTGGATGATTGCCAGAATTAATCAACTTGTAGCAGAATCAACACAAGGGTATGAGAGGTATCTTCTTGATGACGCGACGAGCGGCATTGGATATATCATAGATGATATATCTGTATGGTACACTCGTCGCTCACGCGATCGATTAAAAGGAGTTGAAGGAGAAGAGGAGCAACAAATGGCATACGAGACACTTAGCTACACACTTCTCACGCTTGCCAAAGTAATGGCACCCGTTATGCCTTTTATTGCTGAGCGAATATATAAGCAACTTGATGGAGTCCAAGAATCCGTGCATCTTGACGCGTGGCCAGAAGGTGGTGAGGTTGATGAGGTTCTGGTTAAAGAAATGAAAGAAGTCCGTGAAGCGGTCTCTCTTGGTCTCATGAAGAGAACTGAAACCAAGATAAATGTAAAACAGCCACTTTCATCTGTAACATTCAAAAAAGCAATCAATCAAAAGTATGTCAGTCTTATTATGGATGAATTAAATGTAAAAGAAGTCATTATTAATGAATCACAAATTGAAGAGGTTAGCCTAGATACCACACTTACTGAAGCATTAAAACAAGAAGGTGATATGCGTAAACTTATTCGTGCGGTACAAGACATGCGAAAAGAAAAAGGATTACAACCAAGTGAGGAAATAGTACTTTTGGTTTCATCTAAGGAACTTATTGTAGATGATGTTCAGTTACGTGTATCGTGCAAGATTAAAGAAATAAAAGAAAGTAAACACGTATCTCATTATGGTATTAATTTTGAATCTTCCTTCCTTCAATTTGACATTGAAGAGTAGAAGATTTTTTCATAAAGTATTATGGCAATAGAGAAGTATGTAACTCGCGCAATCGTACTAGAATCCCATGACCAAGGAGAACACGACAAAGCATACAAAGTTTTTACTCGAGAGTATGGGCTTCTTATGTGTCAGGCAAAAAGCATTAGAAAGCTAGAGAGTAAACTTAGAGCACACACCCTTCCTCGTTCATGTAGTGTCCTTACGTTGGTCAAAGGAAGGGAGATTTGGAGGCTTGTTGGAGCAGAGAATGAATCCATCAGCTCTCCCTACTTTCATGAAGTTACAACTCTTCTCAAAAGATTTATTCGTGGGGAGGGGGCACATGTTATTTTATATGATCGTATTATTTCATACTTGAAAATAGCGTCTACGTACGAAGAACAGTCTGCAAGACTTCTTCTCTATTACATACTTCTCGTTGATCTTGGGTATGCTGATATAAAAATAATTGGAGTTAATAATGTTAAAGAATATCTTGCGTTTAGTGTTGACGATCTCTATACTCATCTTCTTCTTAAAAAAACCGCTGTACGAAACCACGTTCATGCAGTTTTAAAGGAAATACATTTATAAAAATAGGCATAATAAAAAGTCTTTTAGGGTATTTTTTAGTTTTTCCATACTCACTTTCTAGCGTGCGCCTGCTATACTAAGAGACATGGAGGATAATTTTTTTGATAAAGCAAAAGGAAGCGCTCTTGATTCAATCGAGCATGAGCTTTATGATCCAAAAGTGAGCATACATACAAATGACCCTCATCACGTTAAAACGTCAAGAAATTTGGACCTACCTTCATCATGGGGAGATGATTCGCCAATACTTGTCAAAGAACATGAAGAAAAAAGGTTTTCTTTTGGAGCAAAGTTACTCATGATTTCAACGCTGTTCCTTATTATCATGCTTGCTTTTTCGACATGGAGAGTTATGTCGCTACGCAATGTTGTTTCGGCAGCAAATATAGACATGACCGCAGATATTACCCCAAACATTGAAGGAGGGGAAGCAACTCCACTTATCCTTACACTTCGTAATAGAAACACAGCAGCTTTAGAAGGTGCGAGTCTAACACTCCTTTACAAGCAAGGAATCGGTTCTCAGGATGAACAAGAAAAAATCCAGGAAAAAAGAGAGCTAGGGGTAATTACTTCAGGGGAGTATAAGAAGCAAGATTTTTCTGTTGTGCTTTATGGAAGCGAAGGAGAAGCCCGATCACTTGTGGTAAAGCTTGAATATAAGGTTGCTGGGTCTAATGCTGTTTTTAATAAAGTTATAAATACACAAGTTGTACTACGGACTCCTCCGATTGGGGTGGCAATAGATGGGCCAGATAAAATATCTGTTGGGCAAAATGGAACCTATACATTCACAATAAAAAATAATTCTGCAACAACATCACTACCAAGCCTACTCACATTAACGCTCCCAAATAGTTTTACCATTGAATCAACTTCTCCAAAATCAATCGCAAGAAGCAGTTCATGGAATATTAAAAGTTTGGCTTCAGGTGAGCAAGATCAGGTTACTATTACAGGATCATTTAATGGTAAGCAAGATGAAGTTGCTACAATTCAGGCTAAAATTGGTTCACCAGGAGAGAATTCGGCCACTATTGGTATTGTTTATGCTTCGTACATTAAAGATGTTACATTAAGGTCGTCACCACTTACACTTGATGTAAGCCTTCTTTCAGAAAACGGGGGTAGTGATACTGTTAAATATGGCGACAGAGTAACGCTAACACTTGCTTATGCCAATGCAAGCTTACAAGCACTTGAAAATGTTTCACTTAAACTACAAGTAAGTGGGGATGCTGCTGTATATAATACGATTAATCCAACAAATGGGTATTATGATTCTTTGGCAAAGACAATTACCTGGGATAAGGCAACAGTCCCAGACCTTGCAGTATTGGCACCTAATTCCCATGGAGTCTTACAAGTCATTATTCCTATTGTTGGGAAGGGGGTAAATTCCCCAACACTCAAAGCAACCTTTGTAGGTACCGCTGGCATCAAAGAGTTTGACGATGTGGTTACTACAATTTCTAAAACATGGGGGGTACAAGGGAGTGCAACACTTGCGGCAAGTACTCAGTATAAAAATTCTTCATTCCAAAACTCAGGTCCAGTTCCCCCAGAACCAAATAAAGAAACAACCTATACTACTCATTTAAGTGTAACCGCACAGAATACTCTAAGTAGCGCCAAAGTATCCTTTACTTTACCAGCATATGTTTCTTGGAGAGGGGTTACCTCAGATCAAGCGGCGGTTACATATGATACAAGAACAAGAACAGTCGCTTGGAATATAGGAGCTTTAGCAGAAGGGAAAACATCTTCGGTGGATATTGGTTTTATCGTCAAACCTTCTCAAAGCCATGTTGGACAATCTCCAGCAATTACGTCTGGTATTATACTTGATGCCGACGAGGAAGTTTCCCGAGCACATCTTCACACAGTACTTTCTCCATTATCTACTGCGATAAAAGGAGAAACTTGGCCAGAAAATCCATCAATTGTTATTGATAGGCAAGCGAAGATTGGTAATTAGTGGTTGAAAATATGGAAGAGAACCGTGGAGATTCTACACTATAACTATAGTAGTATGTGCTTACTGTGGTATCCCTAATATGGTAGAATACATAAATGAAAGAAACAACAACGATTTCAATTTCGACTGGAACAATTGTGAAGATTTTGATGTGGGTTACAATCTTTGCTGGCTTGTTTTATGTGAGTGATTTTATTATCGCACTTCTTGTTTCGGTTGTGCTTGCCTCTGCTGTTGAGATGCCTGTACGTATGATGGGGAAGTGGGGTATTCCTCGTTCTGTTGCAGTTATTTCTATATTCTTTTCTATTTTTATTCTTCTTGCGGCAGTTATTTTTGTTTTTATTCCGCCACTTGCAGACGATTTAGCTCTTTTTATTAAGACGCTTCCTAAAATTTTGGAATCAGTGCGTATTTTTGGACGTGATATGGGGTTCAAGGATCTGTCGCTTGCTATAGCGGATCTTTCTCGTGATATTTCAAAAGGTCAAATCTTGAGCGTTTTGAAAACATCTCTATTTGGTACAAGCGGGTTCTTCGCCACAACAACTGCAGTTGTTGGAGGAATTGTTAATCTTGTGGTCACGTTTGTTATTGCTTTTTACTTAGCTCTCGAGGAAAATGGTGTCCACAAGTTTTTACAGCTCATTGTTCCAAAACATAAAGAAGCATATGTTACTGATCTTTGGGCTCGTGCACAGAAAAAAATAGGCCTTTGGATGCAAGGACAATTACTCCTCTCTCTTCTTGTTTCTCTCCTTATTTATATTCCTATGCTTGTGCTTAATATGCCATATGCAGCACTTCTTGCTGTCCTTGCTTTTTTCGGAGAACTTATTCCTATGGTGGGGCTTACACTAGCAACTATACCAGCACTTTTCCTCGCGTGGATTCATGGAGGGGTACCACTTCTTGGTATTGTCGCACTTATTTACTTTATTGTTAGTCAGCTCGAGAATCATGTTTTTTATCCGAAGGTGATGAGTAAAATGGTCGGCGTTCCTTCGGTCGTGGTTATTATCGCTATTTTGATCGGTGCCAAGTTAGCTGGTATCTGGGGGGTAATTCTCGCCGTACCACTAGCTTCTATTTTTATGGAATTAGCGGATGATATCAATAAAAGAAAGTCACATGTCGAGTAAAAAAATAATTACTACTGCAATTGCGTATGCCAATGGTGTGCCCCATATCGGGCATGCTTTTGAATTTGTAATGGCAGATACCATTGTGCGCTATGCGAAGTCACTTGGAGATGATATTTTCTTTGTAACGGGGATGGATGAACATGGACAGAAGATACAAGAGAAAGCAAAAGAAAAGGGTGTGCCCGTAGAAGAATTTATTAATGAGTATGCGAATCTTTTCCAAGAACTCGATACTGACCTTGCGGTGTCCTATGATTTTTTTGTAAGGACAAGTGACAGAGAAAGACATTATAAGGGGGCACAAATGCTTTGGAATAAGCTTGTTGCACAAGGAGATCTTGAGAAGCGTGTCTACAAAGCACTCTATTGTGTTGGTTGTGAAGAATTTAAAAATGAGAAAGATCTAAATGAGCAAGGGGAATGTCCTGCACATTTGAAAAAACCAGAAGTAGTCGAAGAGGAAAATTATTTTTTTAAACTTTCAAACTATACAGAAGAACTTACCAAGCGAATCGAAAGCGATGAGCTTCTTATCGTGCCACAGTCACGCAAGAATGAAATTTTAGCACTGCTTAGTCGCGGACTTGAAGATATTAGCTTCTCCCGCCCGATATCAAAAGTATCGTGGGGTATCCCAGTCCCAGGAGATGATACCCAAGTGATGTATGTTTGGTGCGACGCGCTTTCAAACTACATCACTGCACTTGGGTACGGAACAGATACCTTTGATGTAGAAAGATGGAAGGATGCGACACATGTCATTGGAAAAGATATTCTACGTTTTCATGCAGCTATTTGGCCAGGAATGCTTTTATCCGCAGGGCTTCCACTTCCAAAAAAGATCCTTGTTCATGGTCATATTACAAGTGGTGGGCAGAAGATGAGCAAGTCACTCGGAAACGTGATTGACCCGCGTGAGGTCATAGAAATGTTTCGTCCTGTAGCAGGCGAGTTAGCCGGTGAGGCACTCCGTTTTGTTTTACTTCATGAAGTGCCGTCATTTGAAGATGGTGATCTTACTATTGATTCTATTAAAAATGCATATACAGCACATCTTGCTAATGGTATTGGCAATCTTACAAACCGAATAATGAAAATGGCACTCTCTTATGGGGTAGATCTTACCAAAGAAGACAAAAATATGATTGCATACGGAAACAATATTAAAAACGAATTTTTAGAAAAATGTGATATAGCAAAAAGTGTCAACGAGCTATGGAGCAGTGTTAACACGGTTAATGGTAAATGGAGTAGTGTTGCTTCTCTTGATGAAGATATCCAAACAAGTGAACCATTTAAAAAAATAAAAGTTAATATAAAAGAAGCAGAGAAAGATGTTTATAGGGAGCTGTATCATCTTTTTGGTATTGCATTGTTGCTTGAACCATTTATGCCAAAAACTTCTGCAAAGATCATCGAATGTATTCGTGAACACAAAATGCCAGAAACACCACTTTTTAGAAGACTTTAAATTGCGCTGCAATAAGTATCATTTGTTCTCAAAGAAGGGTATCACTTTTATGTCTAGTTGTTGCTATACTAGGAAAAATATATGACATACGCATTTTTTGATATACATGCTCATCTTCATGATGTGGCGTTTGATACTGACAGGGGGCAAGTCATTACTGATATGAAAGAGTATGGTATTTGCTCTATCACTGTTGGGACAGATCTTGCCATGAGCAAACAAGCTGTTTCTCTTGCAGAAAAACATGAGAATGTTTATGCAACAGTTGGTCTTCATCCTGCGGACAATGTAACAGAAACATTTGATAAAGAAGCGTTTACTACTCTTCTTCTTGAAAATAAAAAAATTGTTGCAATAGGGGAATGTGGACTTGATTACCACTATATCAAGAATTTTTTTGAAACAGATAAGAAAAAAAAGAAACTAGAGTGGAGTAACCATGATGAAGCAGATAGACAGAAAAGAATTTTTGAAGAGCAAGTAATTTTTGCTTGCGAACATAATTTACCCCTCATGCTCCACGGTAGACCGAGTAAGGGGTCAATGGATGCATACGAAGATATGCTCCAGATTCTTGAGGCTGCTAAAAAAATACACGGAACAAAGTTACGAGGAAATGCACATTTTTTTGTGGGGAATATCGATATTGCGAAGCGCTTTGTCGATATTGGATTTACCATGAGTTTCTCGGGGGTTATTACGTTTACTCATGACTACGATGATGTGGTACGGTATCTTCCAATAACCATGATACAAGCAGAAACTGATAGCCCGTACGCTACACCTGCTCCGTTTAGAGGAGAGAGAAATACCCCAATGTATGTGCAAGAGATTGTTGCCAAAATTGCAGTTCTAAGAAGAGAGCCTTTTGAAGAGGTAAGAATGCAACTTATTGAGAATGCAAGAAGAATTTTTGAATTTTCATAAACAGCCGTCAACAGTAACTCACCCGTCTAGTGATATACTCTTTACAAAGACTCACAACAAAAGTCCTCCTTCATTATGTCAAAAGCATCCTTAAGAACCATACTATACTTTAGTCTCTTCTTTTCACTATCATCCTCTACCTCAGCAGCCTCCCCATCCTTCTGTTCTATTCTCAACACTACTACGACACTCAAAGCAGGAGTAGTTAGTACGAGAGTACAAGAACTACAACGAGCTCTTAATCAAGATCCTTCTACTCAAGTAACTACTACAGGAGCAGGATCTCCAGGTAAAGAAACAACAAAGTATGGTCCTGCTACCTTCCTAGCAGTCAAACGCTTCCAAGAGAAATACAAAGATGACATCCTAACCCCTAATGGACTCACAAGAGGTACTGGACTCTTTGGTTCTAGTACCAAGAAGAAACTCTATGCTCTCTACTGTACAGGAATTGTTCCTCCTCCTACGCCAGGGCCTACCCCAATACCAATACCGATTCCAGTACCTCCTCCTACACCACAACCAATACCACAGCCGACTCCAACTCCAACACCTACTCCAACCCCAATCAACGGCTCCTGTGGATCTTCCAACAACCAATCCTTCACTACAGCTCCTACTACGAATCTCTGTACTACAGGAACCGCATCCTCAGTTACCACCAACTCCTCTACCTACTCTTGGAGTTGTCTAGGAAGTAATGGAGGAACGACTGCGTCGTGTTCGGCGACCATCATCCCCGCTCCCGACACCACCTCACCTTCTATACCATCTGGACTTTCAGCAACAGTAGTGTCCTCTACCCAAATCAATCTCTCCTGGAATGCTTCTACAGATACTGTAGGAGTAACAGGATACAAGGTATTCCGTAATGGTACCCAAATAGGAACAGTAACAACTGGAACCACCTATTCCAATACCGACCTTACTCCTTCCACTCTCTATAGCTACACTGTTGCTGCCTATGATGCAGCAGGGAATACCTCTTCACAATCAAGTAGTGTAAGCGCAACAACAAAAGCAGCTACTCCAGCTCCCTCCGGCTCCCTCTCCATAGCTTCCACTACCTGTATTATCGCTACAGGAGCATCAGTCTGTACTATCCCAGTATCTTGGTCTATCACTAATCCTGTCTCTCCATCAGTACGCCAGGGATCTACTCAATTCTCTACCTCAGCTACAGGATCTTCTATTCCTCGCTCACTCTCCTATGGAACTAACACCTTTACGCTTCTTGATGGTGCAACTACTCTTGATACCAAGACTGCATCTGCATCGTGTACTTCAGGAACAACATGGAATGGAAGTATCTGTACTCCTACGGTAACTCCACTCAATGGCTCCTGTGGATCCTCTAACAACCAATCCTTTACCACTCCACCTACGACAAACCTCTGTACTTCAGGAACTCCATCCCCAGTTACCACCAACTCCTCTACTTACTCTTGGAGTTGTCTAGGAAGTAATGGAGGAACGACAGCATCGTGTTCGGCGACAAGGACAGTTACTCCAGCTCCAACCGGCTCCATCACCCTTACTACCACATCGTGCTCTATAGCTACCGGAGCATCCACCTGTACTATCCCAGTCTCCTGGTCTATCACTAATCCAGTCTCTCCATCAGTACGCCAGGGATCTACTCAATTCTCTACCTCTGCTTCTGGTAGTGGTGTATCTCGCTCACTCTCCTATGGAACTAACACCTTTACGCTTCTTGATGGTGCAACTACTCTTGATACTAAGACTGCTACTGCATCCTGTGTTGCTGGTACTAGTTGGGATGGGGCTACGTGTACCCCTACGGTAACTCCAATCAACGGTTCCTGTGGATCCTCTAACAACCAATCCTTCACCACTCCACCTACTACAAACCTCTGTTCTTCAGGAACTCCATCCCCAGTTACCACCAACTCCTCTACTTACTCTTGGAGTTGTCTAGGAAGTAATGGAGGAACGACTGCATCGTGTTCGGCGACTTTAAAAAATAAAGAGATTATTTATTCTCCAAGAATCATAATTTCAAAAGGAGGTATATATACAGGAAATTGGGAAAGCACAGACCCAACTATACCAGCTGTCCAAATTTCTACAACTGAACCTGTAATAATTGAAAACTGTAACACAAAAAGCAAAGGACATCATATTTCCGCTTTATTGCAAGACACAAATGTAACCGTTAGAAATTGTACTGGGAATGGAGTTAATCCTAATGTACTTAATGCTAGAATTGGGAGATTTGTAAATCTATGGAAACCGAAAACAGTTGTAATTGAGAAGAATACTCTTAATCATACATCTGGGATTTATATAGTATCAGCTGGGTCATCAACTGATAAAATTTCAATTTTATTTAACAAATCATTAAATCTTGACGGTAGGTTAAGTGACGGTAATGGAGGATATCTCTCTACTTATTTCCCTGCACAGTTTATACAATTTAATACAGTACAATCAGCAAAAAATACAGAAGTTGCCTGGAATCAAATTATTAACGAACCTTGGCAAAGTAGAACAGAGGATGTTATAAGTTTATATGATACTAGTGGAACTTTAGAGTCCCCTATACTTTTACATGATAATTATATACAAGGTTCTTACCCAACTAATCCAAACACAGATTCTTTTTCAGGTGGGGGAATTATTATAGAAGGACCAAGCGCTACAATGGGTACTGCTTCTGGTTATATAAAAATTTATAATAATCAAGTAGTGGGTACATCTAATTATGGGATTGCGATTGATTCTGGGCATGATTCAATTGCTTACGAAAATACAGTAATTTCCTCTGGCCTGCTTTCTGATAGTTCAAAAATTAAATCTGCAAATGTCGGCCTTATTTTATGGGATTATTATGGTGGTATTCCAAAAGGAACATTCTATAATAATCATGTTGCAACAAATACTGTTGCTTGGATGAATATAGCTGGTTATAGAAATGATTGGTGGTTCCCTCAGTGTAATATGGCATCAAGTACATGCAAAAATAACATACAACTCCCCCCTCCAACTACACTTGATAGTGAAAGTTCGCAATATCCAATTTGGATTAATAAGGTAAATAATAATGGTATTATGATTGGTTCTAGTGTGGGTAATTGATTGTTCATCAATGAGAGATATCCCCCCCAGGGGATATCTCTCTTGATAACACTAAGAGATATCTATTATACTAACACCAGTAATCTCT
>CAYYCT010000006.1:35278-38528 GCA_964470485.1 uncultured Candidatus Saccharibacteria bacterium | reverse complement strand
GCAATCACAACACATTTTTTGATAGATGAAGGTATCTTCCCTTCAGTCCTCCACCCACTTATGTAAAGAATTACAATAGAAAGTCTACGAAATACCTTAGAAATAAAGGGAGTAGTAAAAACCGTACATGGCATGATGACCTCCTGATAACATTGAGACAAAGGGCTGGCGGAGGGTAGTAATCTATCTTCCTTCTGTAGTACACTATCAGATATGCAACAAAATACAAAATATATTAGCGCAGGAATTATAACTGCACTCCTCATTGGGCTTATTGCTTTTTATCTGGGTAAAAATTCTACTGGAATGCAAGAGGTGAATACAGAAGTATCTCTTGGGACGGACATAGAAAAAGAGACCCCCAAACAAGAGACTGAAGTAAGTACAAAACAATCACCTGGCACTTCTCCAACACCAATAGAAAAACAACCCCGTAAAACCACCCCAACTCCAACAACCCAAAAGAAGGGATACTACTCATATGCTAATGCGGAGTATAATTTTACAATACAATACCCTCAGTATGTCCGCCCACAAAATAGTTTCTCAACATTCCACGAACTAGGAAATAATTGGAGATTATTCCCTTCACAAGGGAATCAAGGGAAAGGAATCTTAGAATTATCTATCTTTACCCTTGACCAAGGCTCAATCCCTAACGGGAAACAAACCTACCCTTTGTACTTTGCATCAATGGTCCGTGTTGGTGTAAGTAAAAACACACAAGAATGTTATACCATGGACGCTGGCTACGCTAGTCAAAAAGTTACAAATGTATCTATTAATGGTATACCTTTCAAGAAGTTTTCTACTTCGGATGCAGCCATGATGAAATATGTCCAATCTGAAAGCTATAGAGTTATCCATAATAACCAATGTTTTGCCATAGAGCAGATCAAAAATGGTTCAAACTACCGTGATGAAAAAATGGCTCCAGGAATTAACGATACTGCACTTAACGATTATTACAATATTGGGGAAACAATTATAAAAACATTTACGTTTACAAAATAACTATAACAACAATGAAAAAAACAATATCTAGTATTATAATAATTATTCTTTTTATTATTACTGTTGCCGGTATAACTATATACAGATCTAACCTTCCTCAGAATGAAGCCCCTTCTGAAACTGCAACAACTACCACCTCAGTACTCGACGCAAAGAATGCTACATATACCGTAAGCGGAGAAGTGTTCACGCTCAAAAATGGAGTAGCTTCTCGAGATATATCTCCATCATCTGCGACAAAAAACACACTTCAGCTATTTGGTGAGCCTGTATACGGAGACCTAAACAAAGATGGAGTTAACGATGCCGCCCTCATGCTTGTACATAATCCCGGTGGAAGTGGAACATTCTATTACGCTGTGCTTATTCTCTCAAAAAATAATACCTATATTCCAACACTCCCCCTTCTTCTTGGGGATAGAATAGCACCACAAAATATTGCAATAGAATCTGGTCATGCTGTATATAACTATGCCGAAAGAAAAGCAGGAGAACCAATGACAGCACAACCTTCTATTGGTAAAAGTCTCTACGTATACTATGATCCAGCAACAGGAGAAATAGGAGAGCTTGCCAAAGACTTTGAGGGTGAGGCTTCTCCGTCTGTGATGAAGCTCGATATGAAAAAATGGGAATGGGTGAAAACAGAGATGAGTGATGGCACGGTTATAACTCCTAAAAAAAATGGCGCCTTTTCAATTACTTTTGGAAAAAATGGAGTCGCTTCTATCAGTACTGATTGTAATAGCGCAAACGGATCTTATGTAGTTCAAAAAAATCTTTTGACTTTTGGGCAGCTTGCTTCAACTAAAATGTACTGTGAAGGATCACAAGAAGACTCTTTTATAAAATCAATAAACACTATTGCTAGTTATTTCTTCACCAGTAAGGGTGAGCTCATTCTGGAAATAAAAATGGATTCTGGCTCAATGATTTTCAAGTAAATACCATACGATAGTTACTCCTGTGTGAAAATTTTGTTGCTCTTGGTAAAGAAGTGCTATACTTTTAGGAGGCTTTTTACTATATACAATCTCTATGAAGAAACACATTTATATCGTTCTTACTCTCATAACAGTGGGGCTTATTGTATATGTTGTGTATTATGCATATTCTCAAAAAGATGTTTCTCCTTCAACGGCTGTTGCTACATCAACACAAGAAGTTATAACAACACCAGAGCCAGTTAAAGCTCCTGATAATGAGAAGTTATTCACGACCAAAACAGGTAAAACAATCAAAGTGATTGAAACGAACCCTGCCGAAAAAAATCTTAGCACTATTGCTATTACACCAGAAGGTTTTGCAACAAATACCCCCCTTCTACTTGAAAAGAATAAGCTAACTCAATCTTTTTTTGCTGATATCAATAAAGATACGTATGAGGAACTCATTATGATTACCACAACAGAAGATGCTCAACAGTATGGCGAAGCAACTATTTATACAACAACACACGACTTAGGACTTATACCAGTTACCGTGCCAACAATAACCGAAGCAGACACAAAAAAAGGCAAGCTCTTTGAAGGATATACAGGTCATGATAGTTTTACTGTTATAGGAGGAGTCTTAGTTCGAGAGTTCCCCCTTTCAACCACTACAAGTGCTACAACGACACAAAACAAGGTAACCAGGAGTATTGCTTACACCTTGGTTGAAAAAAATGGTTTGTATTCTGTTCTTTTCTCAAAATACACCCCGGCCCCAACCTCAACCATTCAAGTGACTAGCTCAACCTCTTCCTCGATATCAATTCAAGGATCATCATGGATTTGGCAGAGCGCAACAGCAAGCGGAACCCCATTTAACGCCCCAAAAGGAGACAAGTTCGTACTTACCTTTGATAAAGGTGATACTGTCCAGAGCACGACTGACTGCAACACTCTTGGTGGAACATATATTACAAGCAAAGATACTCTTCGTTTTAGTAGTTTTATGTCTACACTTATGGCCTGTGATGGATCGCAAGAGTCAGTATACTCTTCACTCCTTGCCAAAGTTGACTTCTACAAAATAGAAAATGAAACTCTTACTTTTATACTTTCAAACAAAGAAATAATGACATTTAAACTCAAAAAATAAAAAGTTCTCTCGCTTATTGTGATAAAATAAGGGTACGTTTTTACTATGCCGACACTTACTACGAGTCTAAAATTCATCACGTCGATTTTTCTTACGATGATACTTATTGCTCTTATAACCAATAGAGAGATTATTCCCCATGGTAAGAAAA
>CAYYCT010000006.1:0-35178 GCA_964470485.1 uncultured Candidatus Saccharibacteria bacterium | reverse complement strand
AATTCTCTTGGAGCAAAGAAATTTACCGAAGGAAAATTTTCTTCTAAAAATAATACTATCGAAATTTATCAATACAGTAATCTCACCAAGCTTCGTCGAGTAATTGCCCATGAACTTGGGCACGCTCTTGGTATTAGTAAACACACCCAAAATATTGCATCAATCATGTACTCAGTTAACACTGCTGATACTACGACCTTAAGCAAGGAAGACATCGAAGCATTGCGAGAAGTTTGCTCATCCTATTAATTCTATGGATACCCTCACTCCTACAGAAAAAAAATTTTTTATGGGTCTCAATACCCCTCTCAAAATTCAAGACTACCTCGACACTATTCCTTTTAATCATGAAAAAAACGGTGAGACATGTCGTTCTCCGCGAGAAGTGATACACCATGGAGTTGCTCACTGTCTCGAAGGGGCAATGCTCGCTGCGTGTGCCCTGTCACTACAAGGTCGTGCACCGCTTATTCTCAGTCTCAAAGTACTTGATAAAGATTATGATCATGTTATAGCTCTCTACAAAGAAAATGGCTACTGGGGAGCAATTAGTAAAACCAACCATGCAGTACTTGGGTTTCGTGACCCTGTTTATGCAACCATTCGAGAACTTGCTCTCTCATATTTCCATGAATATTTCCTAGTACAGACTGGAGAAAAAACACTCAGGGGATACTCACGTCCGATTAATCTAAATCGTTTTGGAACTACTTGGGTAACTGATAAAAGTAATCTTTTTACTATTGCTGAAGCAATTCATGATGCCCCGCACCGTATGATTATCCCAAAGAATAACGAAAAGTTTATCCGCCCAGCAACAAAACTTGAACGAACAACAGCGTCTATATCGCATGATGGAAAATAAGATACCTGATACCCATCTATAATCTTACTCTAACCAAATCAATACTAGTATTAAAATCTTTTTTAATATAAAATTTCATTCTCCCGACAACACGTTTTGAACCAACCTTAACGGTAACTCTCCAGAGCCCTTCTTCTATATTTTCTTTTTGTGAATATGCCCTATATCCATCTTCTCGACCCCCCGATAATGTGAAGGCTATTGTTGTTAATTCGATCCATTTTCCTTGTGTTGTATCATAATACTCCCATACATGGCTAATTGGCGCAGTAAGTTCTGCTGGGGCACTTACTGAACTAAAAAAATATACTCCTAGGGTATCTTCTTGCATATGATATACAGGAACACGAATACTCGCAAATGCTCTTGTGTCGACTTCTTGTATAGCGTTAAATTCGCCAAACTCATCTCTGACAATAGTATGGTATACCCCCCCACTGGTAAGCGATAATGGAACAGCAGGAATAACATTCAAAAAATAAAGCATCCCAATGAACATGGGAATCCCCACAGCCAAAGAAAAGAGTCGCGGAGCCTCTTCTTCTGCCGATTCAGATGTAAAGCGAATACCATATACATATATAAGAGATACAACAATAGCAATCCCAGAAGAGAGTACGAACGTCATATCATTTTGCACTTTGAGAAAAACGGGGAGATTAAAAACTATAAAAAATAATGTCGCCAAAAAGAGTACCCCAACATCCAGCGTAAATCTAAAATGGTGTGATGAAATTAGTTCATTAACAAGCACGCATAAAAGCAGAAGTACGAGAAGTGGCCACGAAACAGAAAAAGCTGCGCTACGAATAGCATATACTGAAATAAATGAAAGTGCTGAACCAGAAAAATAAGCGATGATAAACGTGAGAATTGAAAAGATTTTTTGTTCTTCTTTTGATGCTGTATTTTGTGAAATTATCCACTCACGAAGTGCTATGGCAAAGGCAACAATACAAAGATATAAAGCCCCAAGAAAAACAGTAAAAAGATGTCCTGCTTCTGGGAGGATGAAAAGGTCAAAAATAAAACCGCCAATAAAAAGAAGTGTGCTTATGTGGTTAGAGCTTCCTTTAATGAGATGAGTCCAATTCATTTCCTTAGTGTACCAAAAAATATCTTTTTTAAAGAAATAACCACAATACTATCCTTTCTTTTTGTCCACTAGCTCTTACACCTGAACCCATATATACTTGACTCATAGTTATGAACATACTTATTGTTGTGGGTCACCCAAAAAAAGAGAACCATACTCTTATTATTGCAGAAACATATAGAAATGAAGTTGAGCGATTGGGCCACACGACAAAAACAATCAACGTCTATGCCCCGGAGTTTGTTTTGCCATATATGAGTTTTGAAAAAGACAGTTTAGATGCCAAAGATATTGCTAAAATAAAAAAAATGCAGGAGATGATTGCTTGGGCTGGTGAAATAGTAGTCGTCCATCCTGTGTGGTGGGCAACATTACCCGCAGGACTAAAGAATTGGGTAGACGCAATGGTCTCTCCTCATTTTGCCTTCCAATATAATGAAAAGGGTAAGGCAGTTCCACTTCTAACAGGTAAAATTGCAAAAGTATTCTGCACTGCGGGGTCGTATGCTCCATACTACAGAATACCCATTGTGTCCTTTTTTACCCCCCTTCATCTTTTTTGGAAATATGCTGTTTTTGAATTCTCAGGAATTGATCTCGTTGAAATGATGGTGCGAGACAAAATGAATGTAAATAATAGCGCCCCCCCTGTTGGATGTTTTGAGGGTTTTTTGAAAAAAATAAAAAAATCCGCACGAAGACATTACTAAAAAAGACATTTTCAAGAAAAAGTGTGGCAAGTGGCCACGCTTTTTTCTTTCTTGTATTTCCTTTATTATTGTTATTCTTTTTCCAAAAAACTATGTTTTCAACCCTCGTCCTGTTTTAAAGAGATAAAGAACCCAACTAAACAGTGCAACCACACACCCAAATAAGACCGAAAGAGATGTTGTGAAAGAAATATCAGAAAAACCAAGTATGCTATATCGGAAAGCGCTCACCATATAGAGAACAGGGTTTACGTGGGAGATTGTTTGCCATACTGGAGGAAGAAGAGAAAGAGAATAGAACACCCCCCCAAGATAGGTTAGCGGAATGATCACAAACGTAGGAATGATATTAATACCATCAAATCCTTTAGCATAAATAGCGTTGATAAGTCCAGCGAGTGAGAAAAGTATTGCTGTCGTTGAAGCAATAAGAATAGCAAGAAGAGGGTGTGCAACTGGTATCACCTCAAACATAAAGGCAGAGAGAAAGACAAGTGTCCCGATAACCATCCCTCGTAGAAGTGATCCGGTAACATACGCAGATACTACTGCCCATGGGGGCATTGGTGAAACGAGAATCTCTTCAACTGTTTTCATAAATTTAAGTTGAAAAAAAGAAAAAGCAATATTCTGAAATGCTCCGTTTAAAATAGCCATCATAACCAGTCCCGGCACGATAAATGACATATAGGATACATTTCCTATTGGCTTAATTTGAGAACCAATAAACGTGCCGAAAATAAGAAAGTATAATACTGTGGTAATAACCGAAGGAAGAAATGTTTGAGGCCAAATACGCAAAAAACGAACCACTTCCTTGCGGACGATTGTCATATATGCGATAAAAAGTTGATGTGAATTCATAATTATTGTATTTGTATTATTTACTATCTACTCTCGTCGCCTCAAGATAGACCTCTTCGAGTGGGCGACCATTCATCACCTCAGAAAGGGTCCCATTTACTTTAATCATCCCCCCACTAATAATTGCTACACGTTTGCACAATTTTTCCGCCTCTTCTAGATAGTGTGTTGTAAGAATAATAGTTACACCACTTTCATTAAGCTCACGCAAGAATGTATACATTTCAAGTCGCAGTTCAACGTCCACTCCCGCCGTTGGTTCATCAAGGAAGAGAAGAGTTGGTTTATGAACAAGAGCCCGCGCTATCATAAGACGTCTCTTCATTCCCCCAGAAAGAGTCATTGATTTCACATTTCTTTTTTCTGCTAAGCCAAGTTTTTCTAAAAGCATATCTACCTGTGGAGCGGCCTCTTTACGAGAAATACCGTAGTACCCAGCTTGAGTGAATAAAATTGATTCTACTGTTTCAAAAATACTGAAGTTGAACTCCTGCGGGACTAAACCGACATGCACTTTAGCAATATCACCATCTGTATCTATATTATATTCCTGAACAAGAACCTTGCCTTTTGTTTTTTTAACTAATCCACAAGCAACCCCGATGAGCGTTGACTTCCCTGCACCGTTTGGCCCAAGGAGGGCAAAAAATTCACCATCGTTCACCTCCAAATCAACCCCTTTTAAGGCTTCCTTGCCACCATCATATGTTTTTTGTAAACCATGAATACTAAGTGCGTGTTTCATAGTTGAAAACTATTTAGGGAGATCTTGTATATCAACCTGCCCCATATAATCACCTTTTCCTATTGCAAGTCCGTAATGACGCAAAATTGAATAAGCGGTAGTATAGTGAAAATAAAAATTAGCATGTGCATATACCTCCAAAAAATATTTTGCATTAAGACCTTTCCCTGGCATCCAAGTAAGTGGAATAATTCTTGTTTCTAGATCGGTAGCAATAGACTCCTTGGTTACTTCTCCTAAATATGCGATAACTTTATCAAGTCTTGCCTGTAAATCAGTGAGCGTCTTTTCATTGTCTTCGTATGACGGAGACTCTAGTCCACGAATAATCGAACTTGAATTTCTCGCAAAATTACACGCAGAACGAACCTGCCCCGCAAGCGAAAATTGGTCAAGTGTAAGTCGTGCATTCATAATAGTTTCGTCAGCTATCTTGTGCGATGCTTGCCACTCCTTTGCTTTTTCTAAAATTGCCCTGAGATTAGTTAAATCTCGTATGTACGCCTTAATTGTAAAATCAAACATAGAATTTTTGGTATTTTGTTTGTAATTAATAAAATCCCCACCTTCCTCGTATTGGCATCAATCAACAGACACTAGATTTAAAGGTAATACTTTTTATCCTTTAAGATATGCGAGCATTGTTTCGGCATCACTTACCTCAAACGGATCATCTTTAAAATTATCAGACTTACCATCTTCAATAAACATTTTTTTGATAATCCCATCATCAACAAGCATAGAATATCTCCAGGAACGCTCTCCAAATCCTAGGTTTTCTTTTTTTACCATCATCCCCATGGCGCGAGTAAAGTCACCATTGCCATCTGGAAGCATAAAGACTTTTTCAATCCCTAGATTTTTTTTCCATTGATACATTACAAAAGCGTCGTTTACTGAAAGACAGACAACGTTATCAACCCCAAGCGCCTGAAGTTCGTCGAAATGTTTTTCGTAACCTGGGGCGTGTGTTGATGAACATGTTGGTGTAAATGCTCCTGGAAGGGCAAATACAACTACCTTTTTTCCTTTAAAAACTTCATCTGTTGTAAGGTCTTGCCATCGAAATGGATTCTCTCCACCTAATTCTTCATCACGAACACGAGTCTTGAATATAACTTGTGGAACTGAATTACCTTCTTTCATAGTTAAAAATAATTTAAATTTAATTAATAATAAGAGCTAAAATATATACTATAGTAATAGATTTCTTTCTATACAATCGTCGCCATCAAAATCTGTATATACTTACTATACCGTATGAAACAAAAAGATGCAAAACGTGGCGCCTAGGCGCCACGTTTTGCATCTTTTTGTTTCAGTTTTAGTACCGTGACGATCTCATTTCTCGTACTTTCGGCACAAAGGTAATTGCGTTCCCTAATTTCTTTGCACGCCCCGTTCTTCCAATACGATGAATATATGTTTCATAATTATTTGGAATATCATAATTAACGACAAGTGAAATATCTGAAATATCAAGTCCACGCGCTGCAACATCAGTTGCGATAACGACTTGTACCTTCCCCATCTCAAGAGCTCGTACTGCACGTTCACGTTCACGATTGTGCATATCCCCATGAAGGGCAAGAGCTCTAAAACCGCGCTTATTAAGTTCTTCAGCAAGACCATCCACGTGACGCTTCATTTCTCGGAAAATAAGAACTTTAGAATATTCTGGTTTAAGGAGAATTTCGTGAAGAGCTTCTACTTTTTCTGCATCAGTATTTACACGAACAACATCTTGCATGACGGATGATGCCGTATCGCGTGACTTGATAGAAATAGTTACTGGATCATTCAAAAAGTCAGTACAAAGTCTTTTGATGTCAGGAGAAAATGTCGCTGAAAAGAAGAGTCCTTGTTTTGTTTTTGGCATCGCTCCAAGAATAGAACGCATATCGTCAATGAACCCCATATCGAGCATACGATCTGCTTCATCGAGAACAATACTATTGAAATAATCCATCTTGATTTTTCCACGTTCAATAAGATCCTTAACACGTCCTGGAGTACCGATAACAGCGTTTACGCCAAGCTCAAGTTCTTTAATCTGACGCATGATTGGTGCTCCTCCTACACATGAGACAGAAAAGAGTTTCATCCCTCTGGTAAATGCGATAAATTCTGCTTCTACCTGCTGAGCAAGTTCACGTGTTGGTGTGAGAACCATAATTTTATGATCTTTGTCAGCAACAAGTTTATTGATAAGAGGGATTAGAAATGCCGCAGTTTTCCCAGTACCAGTACTTGCAATACCAATAACATCCTTACCTTCTAAGACAACAGGAATAGACTGATCCTGAATTGGGGATGGCGTGACGAGCCCTTTTGCTGTTAAATTAGCAGAAAGCATTTCTGCAATACCAAAATCAGTAAAAGCATGCTTTGCTTCATAGTGATCTACTTCAGTAATGCCTGCCTCTTTATTGATAAAAAGTTTCTCATCAATATAATCTTTTTTGAAACTTCTTTTTGCATTAAATGGACGAGGCGAAGAAGATGCTCCGCCGCGAGAATACCCGCCGCGAGAAGATGATGAATATGAGCGACCCCGTGATGGGCTAGATGAACGTGAACGAGAATCGTGTCGTGAATCAGAGGATGACCCCCCTGTTGTAATAGTGTACATAGTGTATGTATATTGTAGGCTTTAGAAAACTAGTCAACACGTAGAATTACCTAAAATTCATAAGTCAAAACAGTTTTGTGCCCTACAACGTTATTGTTTAATTAAATTATTTACGCTCTGCTTCATGTGTGTGAAGACCAGGTCTACCAAAGAAGGGTAGATTTATGGCTAGCCACAACGCGTCAAATCAATCTAAAACAATTTGCCCTGACTACACGCGGATATCCATAAGGAAATAATAGATCTATTCTAGCAGACTTGAGCTAATTTGTCAAATTTTTGCTAGTGTGTAATAGCCAAAGCACATTCATGTCCATATGGATCTCTGAAAAAATGAACCCCAGTAAAGCCATAATCAAGCGCAAGCCTTTCAATATTTTCTCGCTGAGTAATATCAAATTCTAGATAGAGGGCACCTTTTTCTTTTAAAAACTCTTTTGCACGACTAAGTATTTGCTTATGATAGTAGTAACCATTTTCTTTATCAAAAAAAGAAAGAGGATTTTCAGCACTAAGTTCTTTCATTACTTCTTCCTTCATTTCTTTTGGAACATATGGTGGAACAGCAAAAATAATATCATACGTGCCCTGTGCACCGTCCCATGTATCTCCTGTAAGAACTCGGGTACGTGTTTTTTTGATATTGTTACGAAGAATAGAAATTTCAATTTGCTCCTTTAGCGTAGGGTCAAACTCAATGAAGTCCATGTTTGCCTCAGGGATATTTTTAAGCACAGCAAGACCAATTGCACCTGACCCAGAAAAAAGGTCAAGCCCTCGTAAAACAAATTCTCGTCGTGTATCACGTATCTCCTCTATCGCCGTTTGTACCCAAAACTCTGTCTCGGGGCGCGGGATCATCGGGCGTAACGACAGGTCGACTTTTGCGGAGCAAAAGTCGACCTCACCGAGCAAATACTCAAGCGGCTCCCCTTCTGCCATTTTCTTTACATCTAACAAAAAAGCTTCAGTCTCGCGACCTTTGTGTTTCTTAATACGAAGTGTAGTTACTTTATCTTCAAACTTCATATTCATGATACTACCACATAGTACAATATCATGTTGTTATACCAATGGATTATTCCATTCATCACTTACATAGGGTCGACCCACGTTGCCTCCTAGAGGAGTTGAACAATGTTTTTTATAAACATCGCAGTATCTTTGCTTGAATGCGGATACAGCTTTCGATTTCCTTCAAGTTTCCACTTTCGTACCTCTTTTTCAACATAGACCGCTGGATTAATAAATGTTCCTTCCCAACCAATTTCTTCTTGTGCAACAAGAAACAGCCCATGAATAAGCGGGTAATGTGTACACCCATAGAGGACTTCTGTTGCTTCGATTTCTTTAGCATACATAACTCCTCTACGTATAATCTCTAACAGCTCATCGCGTGTGGCATTATTTTCAATAGCAAACGCTAAATCACTAAAAACGTATTCATACACCTTCCCACCTTTTTTTGTAATAACGTCTTGATAAATGCCACTTCGCATTGTCGCGGCAGTAGCTAGCACAAGGACACGATCTGCATGAGTATATATAGCATGTGCATCGAATGCTCGTATCATATCAGTATATCGGCTACTATCAATACCACACTCATCTAAAAGTTTGTTTGTAGTTATTACTGACATACTATTACACGCATTCACAAAGTGGGTGACTTCTTTCTCTTCTAAGAAATTAATATCCTCCTTTATAAAGGATAGAATTTCCTCTTCGCTTCGATTCCCGTATGGAGCACGAGCACAATCCCCATAATAAACAATGTCGGCATTTGAGCTTTTTCTAATTTCTTTTAGAACAGAAAAACCTCCAACACCAGAGTCAAATATGCCGAGAATATTCTGTGCACCCATATTACCCACGAACACGCTGTACTACCCGAGCGGCTGACGCTTCACATCTCTCACTACAAAATCCTGGACCCTCAGCAGACATACAGTCATTACAAATAAGGAATAACATATTACACTCAGCGTTTGCACAATTTTGATACTGTTCATTTGTCACACCACATCGCTTACATGTACCAATAACCTCCCGTTCACCGCCAAAATCCATCACCAAACGATTATCAAACGTAAACAATGTTCCAAGAAAATCCTTGCCTGGATATTTCTCCATATAACTATGCATCCCCCCATCTAACTGGTAGACCTTCTCCTTATCAAAACCCTCATGAAGAAGATATGCTGACATTTTTTCACAACGTACTCCACCAGTACATACCGTAAGAATGGTTTTCTCTTTTGCCTCTTCTTTTATTTTGGCAATTTTTTCCGGTAGTTCACGTGAGGCAGTCATTCCGGGGTCAATTGATTTTTTGAAATGTCCAGATTCAAACTCGTATGAATTACGCATATCTACCACAACAAAATCTTTATCCTCTTCGTACCATTTTTTTAATTCCTCTGGTTTAAGATATTTTGCCGTCAACTTTGTTGGATCAATTTCTTTTGGAAATCTTGTACCAACTATTTCTGGGCGAACCTTAATAGAAAGCCTTGGGAAAGATTCACCATTACCTTTACTTCTTTTTATGGGCATATCAGAAAAGCGACTATCTCTTAGAAATTCTTTCAAAAAATTCTCAGTATCTTCAATCGTCCCTTCAAGAGTAGAATTTATTCCCTCTTCTGAGATAATGGTGCGCCCTGTAAGATTATAGCTTTCACAAAGCGCTGTATACGACTGCTGCAGTACTTTTGGGTCAGTAATTCTGACATATTTATAAAAAAGTAATACTTGGAATTGCATAATATAACGATTGTAGCAAAAAAATAAACAGTGTGCGATATGCTCAGCTACAATTAGTACTATTTTGGCTATATCAGAATTACCTTAAAAAACGAATATACAACAGCAAGCGAGAGTACCATCCCGGTCCATTTTGGTGGCATTACTAAGAACAAAAAAAGGCTTTCCATGGGAAGTACTGTGGCATACTTCACAATACTATAGACCCCCAGTACAGCCATACCAATTTTAATTATCGTAGTTAAAAAGTGAAATTTTGCAAGAAAAATAATAAACCCAATAAAACTAATTGCAATGATGGTATACAAAAAGTGGAGTTGTTGTACTACTTGTTTAATTTCTCGTAGCACATTCTTTGTGTATACATTCCAAAAATTACCCATCACTGTATTTCTATGTATAACAACCTGAACGCTTGAAGTCTGTCCCATAATTAAAGCACATACTATCAAGAATAATTGATACAGGCAATCAATCTCGGAATAGAGCTTATGAGAAAATTATCGGCATACGGTCACAAGACACATCTCTATTGCTCAATACTCATAGAGAATTTATTTTTCTCTGTATTAAGTATTTCAAGAAAATGCTCTCGATCAAGATCAAGTAACCAGGCATCTCTCCCAAGGCGGGAATTTGTTATTTCTGTGCCCATCCATGGAAGTGGCTCATAGCGTTCTGCCTCATCGTGGGAGTCAAACTCAACTTGTGCAAACATGAGCCCTCTGTACTCTCCTTGATATTTTTTTATGGATAATCTTGGAGATTCTTTTGAGAGAAGATAACTATCACGAAACAAACCTTTAGGTGCCCTTGCCTTTAGGTCAAGAAATTCCTCCTTGGTAATAGTTCTTTTATCTCTTCTCCATTCATGGTTACCAAAGAGAGTTTTTATTTCGTATTCATAACTAGTGCCTCGCTTTTGTATTCTTTCTTCAACCAGATCTCCGTGCTGCAAGAAATGTTCTTCATTGGGGGTAGCTTCCACCTCTTTAATTCGTGGTATTGATTGAATGAGAAACTTTCGTTCAATCTCATGATGCATATCATAAAGTATATACCTCTTAGTTCAGTCGTGAAAGGTTAGTCCCTCGTAGAACTATTTTGCACTCATTGTTTTAACAAAATCAGCCTTAAATGCAAGGAAATTCATTGCATTTTCTTTGAGGGCAGTGTTCTTGGTCACAGAGGCAACAACAGAATAGTAGTCCCGTCCCATACTTTCAAAAGTTCCACGCAACAGAGATACTCTTTCTTCTTCAGTAAACTCATCACGAGAAAAAACATCATCTGGAAAAGGTATCGCCCCAAGTAGTGATGCTTTTTCGTTAGCAGAAACGTACTCTTTCTTTGTTTCGGCTTTATAGAGGTTCTTCATAAGTTCAGTTTCCTTTTCCAGGTGAACAAGAGCACTGTTTACAAGAGACTTATAGTTCTCATTAGAAAGTTTAGTAAGAAGAGTTTGCAAACGAGGCTTCATCATTTCGTCATACTTCAAACTATATACAATAAAGTCCTTATCTGAAGATCCTTTGATGTCACTTGAAATACACGTTGGGATATTTTCTGGAGAAACTCTTTCTACAGTTTTGGACGATGGAAATATCATTTTCAAAACCAACATTCTGTTGAAATATGCAAATAACGATACTGAGAGTCCGCCAGCCAAAAAAGCAACGAGAATAATTCCTACTACTTTTGGAGTAATAATACTTCTAGGAGTCTCTTCAAGTATAGTTGTATTATCATTTGTAACTATTGACATAAAATTAAATATAATTAAGAACCCGACGAATAAGTGAAGAAAACCATACGTTCACCGATGCTGCTGGTGGCTTATAGCAGTACGCATCAGTATGCTCGTCATCTACCTCCTCCGCCCATTCATACCATTTCGCACCAACCATGATGCTGCCAGATGCACAAACAGCTACCTTGTAACCACCATGAAGCGTACTAAAAGCGTTCGATGGAGAAACCCAAGAATAAGTCCCACCAGAAAGGAGCCCAGTAACTTTTGTGCAGTATGCATTAATGTGTTCGTCATCAAGATTTTGATTTTTTCCCCACATACTTATACCAGTCATTACTTCCCCTGAAGCACATTGAGCATATTTATTGCCTGGAGCAAGTGATACTCCTGAATTTATCGGAACCACCCATCGAGAAGCCCCAAAAGTTAGACCAGAAACGGGTTGACACTGTGCATCCTGATGCTCATCATCAACTTCTTTACTATATTCATAGAATCGAGTCCCTGTCATAACCTCTCCCGCCGGACATACTGCCTCTTTATTATACATCCAGGTATGAGCAGGTCCTGAAAGATTTGGAATACTATTACTACAAGAAGAATTGCTATAAAAATTCCCATCATAGTAGCCGTAGCCCCAACCATCAAAAAATGTAAAAAAAGCGTCAAGATTCCAGGATCTACATCTTTCTCCTGTACAATCTATATTATTTCCGTTTTCATCAACCCCACAATATTCAGTTCCAATAAAGTAAACATACCCGCTTGTGGCTGGCCTCTCTACCCAATGTGGGGAGCCGAACGTATAGGCATACGCATTATTACTTAGAAGAGAAAATAACATACAAAACGCACCAAAAGAGAAAATAGTTCTGCGTAGTATAGAATTCATCAGTAGAGTATATCACGCCGCCTTCCAATAAAAACTGGGAGTGGTGGAAAACTTTTTAACGTTATTTTTTATCTTTCTCCTCCTCAAAACCCAGACAAACAGAATTAATACAGTACCGTTTACCGGTACTGGTTGGCCCGTCTGGAAAAACATGGCCTAGGTGTGCATGACATGTGGCACATCTGACTTCGGTTCTTGTCATGCCAAGTGAGGCATCCTCATGATATTCAATAGTTCCGGGTATCGACTCATCAAATGAAGGCCAGCCAGTTCCCGAATCAAACTTTTTTGATGAATCAAACAGCGTTGTACCACACAACTTACAGTTGAACTTCCCCTCTCTTTTTTCATGTAATAACTCCCCCGTAAAAGGCATCTCTGTCCCGCCATAGAGGAGTACATTTTTCTCCTCTTCTGTTAATTCTTTTTTTCTTTCTTCTAGATTCATACTATAGGAAGTATACCATTTGATCTTTTATGTTGGATAAGATTTTTTGTATGTAAAATGGGATTTGGTCACAGAACTTCTCCTCGTAAATTCGTCGATAAAGTTCCGCGACCCCTATTCAAATCCCAACGCACATGAAGCAGTTCATGTGCTTCTACTCTGTGCAGAAATCAAAATACCAAGGCAAGAAGCCTTGGTATTTTGATTTTGCGCAGCGAATGGGATTTGAACCCACGACCCCCGCCGTGACAGGGCGGTGCTCTAACCAGCTGAGCTACCGCTGCATATTACATGATTAAGAAAAATCTTTAGAAAACAAAAACTATTGCAACGAAGATATTATACCACAAAAATGCTTTCTTTCAAGAATTTATGTTTTAGATCTTTTAGTGTCGGCGGGTGGGAACGATCCACCGACCTTGGGCTTATGAGTCCCACGCTCTAACCAACTGAGCTACGCCGACAAGTACATCAAATACTACTATATAATTGACATAAATTCAATCTAGCACGTGGTATATTAGAAAAAAATCTTGTATAGTTGTTAGAATTGTGGTACTATAACGTGACTTAATCATGAGTTATGAATTAAGGTAGAGTTGCTTATTAAACAAGCATAACCTTCGAGGTTGATGATACTCGTTAAAAAATCAGACTACATAACATAGCGGGGTAGAGTAGAGGTAACTCACGAGGCTCATAACCTCGGGACACAGGTTCGATTCCTGTCCCCGCAACAAATAAAGTAAAAGCAGTATTGTACCCAATACTGCTTTTACTTTATTTGTCTCGTAAGAAATAAATGACCTTCGTCATTTATGTCAGGAATCGAATAGGGGTCGCAAAACTTTATTGAGGAGCTTGCGACGAGAAGTTTTGTGACCGAAAGTGTACTCACATTTCCTGTCCCCGTAACAAGAATATAAAAGGGGCGCTGTACTCGATATCTCAACAAGATACAACTGAGCGACACCTTCGGTGTCGCTCAGTTGTATCTTGTATTTTCCGCATATGTTCTGCATTCGTTCCGCAACATTCCGCGTCTAGTTCCGTTTCCTATCTAATCGCCTTTAGATCTCGAAAAACAGACTCAAAGAGCATAAATGCGCGCTTTGCTTCTCTTTCTGTTAATTCAAAATCAGACCCCTCATGAGCAATTCTATTTCGTATCTTGTGAGCATCCCAAGCAAGGTCAACTGTTTTGAAACTTGCTTCTTTTAATTTTTCTCCAACACCATCACCAACATATCCCTTCTCAGTTAAAATTTCCAAAAGAAGATTATCTGCTTCCATAATACCAATTCTCCAAAGTGCTTCACTTGTACTACTCATATACCCTTGAATAACAGCAAATTTTGGGTGATCGTTAAATTCTCTGGCAGTTGGTGGAGGAGGAAGTATTCCTTCGCCAATAGGAAGCCCACTTATCCCCGCGGGCATACTACTGTGATCATTTCCATCTTTTATTATATGTCCCCCATCATGTGTTTTGTCGTTGTGGTGGAAATGATGCTCAAAATGATTGGCTCCTTCAAAAAAAGTAAGTACCCACCGAAAAAGAGCGTACACAAAAACAAGAAGGACTGCAAACGTAAGCACAGAGAGAATATCAGTAAACAAGGAAAGAACAGGATTTTGAATTGAAAAATGTAACCCTTCGGTATGTTTTGCGACATCAAATGACGTAATCTGGCCAAGATTTTCTGAATCGAGTGGGTATGTATCCATGTTATCCCCGATACCATCCGCATCCGTATCTTTTTTTGTACTATCAGTTCCTATTATTTTTTCTATAAGATCACTTACTCCATCGCCGTCTGTATCGGATCCTAAAGATGAAACATGGGCATCAAGTGGTGCTTCATCACGACCATCAAGCACCAAGTCCCCATCGGTATCATTATTAAGTGGAGCGGTTCCTTGAATAAGCTCTTGACCATCTAATATACCATCTCTATCTGAGTCAGGATTATTTGGGTCAAGATTATATTTTATTTCATAACTATCAGGAACTCCATCATTATCAGAATCCTTTGGACCAATACCAAAAATATCTCGAACAGTATCTGAAAATGTATAATCCTCTTGATATCGTTCCTTAAGATTTGCTTTTGAAAGGTTTTCCTTATCGTAAGGACTACTATCAGTGATATCAGGAATACCATCACCGTCACTGTCGCGAACTTTAATACCAAGCGACTCAAGTAATTGTTGCCATAAGGAAACATGTACATCTGCTGGAGGTACTACCGCGTCTTTCTGTGCAAGATACTCATCAAACCATCCCCTGTCTCTCAATCCATCCCAGTCCCTCTGTTTATGTGCTTCAAGATACTCTCCTGGATCGTTACGAAGAAGAGAAAATAACCAGGTATATTTCAACCAAAGTAAAACATCATAAATTCTATTAAAAATATAATCAATGGAAAGAGAATACATACGGTGACAGCTACTAGCTCTTGGCTATTAGCTAGTAGCTTAAAATACTCCTTAGTATTTTGATTTGCTAAAAGCTAACCACTAAAGGCTACAGACTGCTCCTAGTATAGCCTTTCTACTTCACGTCCGTAAGTGAATAGTATATCCTCGCGAGTATGTGCAGCAATAAACTGTACACCAAGCGGGAGGTTTTCTTTTGTCATACCAGACGGAACAGATATCGCGGGGACTCCAACGATGTTCACCGGAACGGTAAAAATATCTGCCAGATACATGGCGAGCGGGTCGTGAGACTTTTCACCAATTGCAAAGGCTGGCACAGGAGATGTAGGAGTAGCGATAACATCGATATCGTGAAAGACTTTTGTAAATTCCTTCCGCAACATGTCGCGAACTAGATTTGCTTTATTGTAATATGCGTCATAGTACCCAGATGATAAGACGTATGTTCCAAGAAGAATTCTGCGGCGAACTTCATCACCAAACCCCGCCGTTCGTGATTCAAAATAGCTACGAATGCTCGTCTCCCCCGGATGAGACAGCCCGTAGCGTATACCATCATATCGAGCAAGGTTGCTTGAAACTTCTGCGAACATAAGAACATAGTACACGGAAAGAGCTTTTTCAAGATTCGGAATAGTAATGTCACGAACGGTGTACCCCTCTTTTTTAAATGCTTCGATAGTTGTATTAAAATTAGCCAGCACATCTTTGTCTATTCCCTTCTGGTTGATGAATGACATTGGTACGCCAATAACTTTTTTTATCGACTCTTTTTTGTTGTGTCGTGATGATTCTGGTAGTGATGTACTATCAAGCGGATCATATCCAGTAATTACCTTGTATACCTCTTCAACATCGTCTACTGTTTTACCAAAAGGTCCAATTTGGTCAAGCGAACTCCCCATTGCCATGACACCATAACGAGAGACATTCCCATAGGTTGTTTTAAGCCCCACAATTCCACAAAATGATGCAGGTTGACGAATCGAGCCGCCAGTATCAGATCCAAGCGCAACAGGCACACCTCCATATGCCACGACAGCAGCTGATCCTCCAGAAGACCCGCCAGCGACTTTTGTTGTATCGAGTGGATTCTTGGTAACTCCATAGGCAGAATTTTCTGTTGACCCCCCCATCGCAAACTCATCCATGTTTGCTCTTCCAAGAAGAATCGCCCCCGCCTCTTTTACTTTTTTTACGACGGTTGCATCGTATGTTGCTGTATAGTGCTCAAGAATTTTTGACCCTGCGGTTGCTTTCTCCCCCTCTACGAGAATATTATCTTTAAGAACAATAGGAATCCCCGTAAGGAGTGTGGCTGTTCCTTGTATGAACATTTCCTTTGCACGCGCAATCTGAGAAGTAACCAATGCATCGGAATACATTCCAAGGAGCGCATGAATATCTGCGTCTTTTTTGGTAATTGTTTTTTTACACTCATCAACAACCGCTTCAATAGTGAGCGTACCATTCTTTAATTCTTCATGTAATTGTTTAAGTGTCTTCTGCATAATATTTGCTAATGGCTATCGGCTAATAGCTACTAGCTATTTAAGTACTTGTATCACCTCAACATATCCATCTTTTGTGTGTGGCGCCTCTCTTAGTAATGCTTCAGTATTTGATCCTGGAGTACGTGTAATAACATCTTCACGAACAACATTGTAAAGAACCTCTTCACCGCGAACTACTTCTCCTTGGACATCGTTTATTTCCGAAACATACCCCAAAATCGCCTGCATATCGTGAAGCATCTTCTCTTTTTCTTCTGGCCTTATATCAATACGTGCAAGGCGTGAAAGATTGTCTAAGTCTTGTTCGGTAAACTGCATAATCGAAATTATATCATGTTTTTAAAATCTTCTTCAGAGATAATTTTTACGCCAAATTTTTCTGCTTCAATACGTTTGCTCCCCCCTCCCTCGCCCGCAAGAAGATACTCTGTTTTACTTGATACACTTCCGGAGACCTTGCCACCGTGCCTCTCTATTTGCTCCTTTGCTTCATCTCGAGAAAGTGATGGTAGTGTGCCAGTAATAACAAATGTGAGTCCAGAAAGTACATCGGAACTTTTTACTTGTTCTTTTGTAATGGTAATCTCTTTACATAGATTAGTAAGGAGAGCTCTGTTTTTTGCGTCAGCAAAAAATGTAACAATACTTTCTGCAACTTTTTCTCCGACACCATCAACACGAGAGAGTTCATCGTATGTTGCTTGTTGGATTGCTTGAAGTGTTTGGAAGTATCGTACAATATCTTTTGCTGTCTGTTCACCAACATGGCGAATACCCAAAGAGTAGAGTAGTCTATGGAGCGGAACATTTCGCGCTGCATTGATTGAGGTGATGATATTGTCCGCTGACTTTTCTCCGAAACCATCAAGTCCTGCAATATCTTCCTTACGAATATGAAAAATAGAAGCAACGTCGGTAATAATACCAATATCATGGAAGGTCTCTATAATCTTTTCTCCTAACCCTTCAATATTCATTCCTTTTTTACTTACAAAATGAATAAGTCCTTCTACATGCTGTGCTTCACAATGTTTGTTTCTACAATAGAGAGCTGCCGATACTTCTTTTCCAATGGTCACTCGCACAAGCTCTTCTCCGCATGAAGGGCAATGCTTTGGCATGACAAATGCTTTTGCGTTCTTCGGACGAAGCTCTTTCACAACATCAAAAATCTCGGGGATAACATCCCCTGCCTTACGTATAGCCACTGTATCTCCGATACGAACATCAAGACGATTGATTTCCTCTTGATTATGTAGTGTAGCCCGCGAAACTGTGGACCCAGCCAGAAGTACTGGAGCGAGTTCAGCAACTGGAGTTATGGCACCAGTTCGACCAACTTGGCACGTTATTGATACAAGTCTTGTTGCAGCAGTTTCGGCTGGAAATTTATATGCAATACCCCCTCGTGGAGACTTGGCGGTATATCCAAGAGCATCCCAAAGTTCTCGTTCATTAATCTTTATAACCAAACCATCGATGCCGTAATTCTCATCATGTCTTTTGCGTGACCAGATATCATAAAAGGATTGTACTTCTTGTAATGTTTTGCAATATACATGATCTCTGTTTACCAAAAAACCGTATCGAGATACTGTTTCTAATTCTTCTTGTTGTGTTGTGTACGCACCCCCCTCGATATCATATGCAAATAATTGTAGTTTACGCGACGCAACAACTCGAGGATCAAGTTGTCTAAGTGTCCCTGCGGCAAGATTACGGGTATTAGCATAAAGCGGGAGGTTTTCTTTTTTTCGTTCCGCGTTGATTTCTTCAAGATCTTTTTTCTTAATCCACGCTTCGCCTATAACAGTAATCGAAACAGGCTCAGGTAACATAAGTGGAATAGACCGTATTGTTTTTACATTTTCAGTAATGTCTTCTCCAACCTCTCCGTCACCTCGTGTCGCCCCGCGAATAAGTTTTCCATCCTTATAGGTGAGAACAATTTTTAAGCCGTCAATCTTAAGTTCTGTAATATACGTTGGTGTCGTGGTAATTCCTTGTTTGCGAAGTATGGTGCAATTTCGTTCTTCCCATGCAACAAGTTCTTCAAAATTAAAAACATTATCAAAGCTCCACTGGCGCATGTCATGTTTCACCTTCTCAAATACATCAAGGGTAGTCCCACCAACTCGCTTGGTTGGAGAAAGTCGGGAGTCTACCTCTGGATACTTTTTCTCAAGCGAATCAAGCTCAACCATAAAAGAGTCGTACACTTCATCAGGAATCGTAGGAGCATCGTGTACGTGATACAGTATTCGATGGTGCTCAAGAAGACTCCTAAGTTCTTCTATTCTTTTCAAGTCATCAGCTTTACTCATACTAGTAGAATAGCACAAAAAGCCTTATTCTAAAAGGATATTATGTTTTGTTTTTATATGAGCTACAGAGAGGTATCCGGCGTGTTTACTCAGTAAGTGTCGTATTAACAACCGCACGTTCGACAGAGCCTGTTTGGAGGGTGCAACTACTAGAACCATCTACGGTCTTTGCATACCCTTGGGCTATAATCTGACGAAATGATTGTGTCTTATTTACAGTCACTCTTGCGCATCGATATGACCCATCTCCAAGTGGCATACGCATTGTATAGGTAGAGGTCTTTCCTTCTTCGGGTCCAGACGGACTACTATACACATAATCAGTTGAAGAAACTTCAAAATTAGATAAAGCTACGGTTGGATCAAAAATGGATGACTGAGCACATTTGATATCATTAAGGCTACCAATAGCAGTTTGCAGAGCATCGGTTCGTTTAAGATTTACATATACTAAAACGTTATCAATATATTCTAGGGGATCATCATCTGGATCACTTGGAAAAATACCAAGGCCATCTGACCCAACATACGTATCATCAATCTCGATAGCACAAGCAATAGCATCATCTGCTGCATAATAAGCACTTTGACTTTGTTTGTATATCCTTGAAAAATAGAGTTGCTTAGAAAGAAGTGTCATAATGCTCCCCATCACCAGAAGTACAAGGACAGAAATAAGCATGGTAAAAGGGAGAATAAAACCACTCGAAGACATTTTTTTTGCTATTGTTGTAATTGTTTCAAAAATTCTTGTCATATAGTTATGGTCGTGAGTGCATAAAGCGAGTAACTTTAACAGTATAAGGATACCCGTTAATCCCCCTATAGGTAACACTGGAGATAATACGAAGATCATCATTATAATGATCCTCAAAATCCGTGGAACCTTCATCAAAGGTTGGCAACCACTCTACACTAACACTACGGGTAAACGGCTTCTTATCAACAATAGTTGCTCCTGGTGGTATATCTCCCTTACAAACATATGTATACCGCGTGATCTGTTGATAGTGCCCCTCATCTGGAGAGACTGGTTTTATGATCGTGGTAGTTGCTCCTACAAGATACGAGCACTCATCATCTGAAGAACTATATCGTGTTGGATTCTCTGTAATATCTCCAATCATATGCTCAAAATCATATGAACACCCGTCACTATTAGCTGTTAGTCCACCATCACTAGTAAGAAAACAAGATGGTTGACCTCCCCCAGCATTTAATCGCTCTTTAAAAACTCTCCAAGCCAGTTGTCCGGCAGTTGTTTCAGTTCCTGTGCACGGCGAAACTCCTTGGTTCTTTTTACAATAAACATAAAGCGAGTCATATTGATTTTGCAAAAGCTCAATTGCTTCCTCTGCTAAATATGTTGCTACTACGGTATCTTTTGTTTGTCTTGCATACGATGATGAATTCATTATTACTGCAAGGGGCCCAACAATGACGAGTGCAAGAATACCCACAGAAACAAGTGTTTCAAGAAGCGTAAAGCCTTGTGTGTTTACATTGTTTCTATTGTTGTTATGTGATGCTAGTATCATGGTGTGTTATCTATTATCTATCTCACGAGCTGATATACTCGTCTGTATATTAAAGCTTGTGGAAGGAACAGATGCTCTCGATGATTTTGTAATCCCAGAAATAAGTACTGTTATGAGTGGTTGGATGTCGTCAGTTATTCCGCTTTCATCATTTGATCCATCGGAGGTTTGTGCTCCTTGTACATAAAAAATAAGTGATGTTACTTCAACTTCATTTGATGTCATTTGTAGTATAACAGGATCTCCACTTGCTGGAATTTGTTTTTTGTACAAAATTCCATTTTCAACATAAAATACCGTACGATCAAGACCTCCTGTGTCATCTGTTGTTCTAAACACAAGCACAGAACATCCAGCGGGAACGGCTATATCTCCATATGCACAATTTCTTCTCATTGTTTGAACATCATCATGGGATTGTGGGATGGTGGACGTAGCATAAAAATCTGACCCAAAACGAATATCACGTGTCATTGTTTGAATAGAGAGATTGATATTATCGAGTATTGCTTGAGTTTTTTGAAGATTACCATTGATTGTTTGTGCATTGAAGAGCGCCCCAAGACTAAGGGTAGCAATCGATGAAAAAAGTCCAACCACTACAAGCATTTCTACAAGTGTAAATGCTTTGGCTGTTTTTTTAAAAAAGGTACTATTCATAGTTACTAATTAGTTGCACCTGGCATCAGCTTTTGTTATCATCCCAGACCCGTAAATGAGAATTGATTTAATAAACTGAGTCGACGAGGCACCAAGAGGATATATTTCTAGACACGCAAAGGTGTAATTTTCACCCGTTGTTGTACCATTGATATAGATATGAGCGGTCTGTCTTGGTCGCGTAAAAGAAACAGTAAGCGTATCGACGTGGGGGGTATAGGTATCGTTGCACATGATTGGCGAAGTGCTTGTAGCAACACAGAGTTGTCCGATGCGGTTATTTCTTGTCAAAGTAAAAGGTGTTTCCTTTTCATCAGTTGGAGATGTATCGTATAGACCGTTACCTATCTTTATTGGTCTATCAATACTAGTATCAACAATGTCTTTGAATTTAATCACCTGAGAAGATGTTGCTCTATCGAAGAACACTCCGACCCCACCATAGAGACCACCAATTGAATTAATAGCACTTCCTTGTAATTGCGCTTCTCGTATCATAAGTTCTATCTGATACACATTATCAGACAAGGTAAGCCTGGTAATGGCTTGTGGCCCTCCAGAGAGTGTGATTCCAAGAATAATAGTCATAATAGCAATACCAACAAGTAGTTCTATGAGTGTAAAGCCATTTTTTAGAATAGATGTATGGTTAGAGTACAAAGAGTTGATACTGTCTTTTGACATACTTACATAGTACCATCAGAAAATATCATTGCGATTGAAAAAACATCAATACCTGTGAACAACACAATTAAGAATGCAATAACAATAAAAGGCACAAACGGCATTGCGGTTGTATTACTTTTATTCTTCATAACAATATACTTAAGATACAGCCCGAAGATAGCTCCAAGCCAAACCGAAATAACAAGTACGGCCAAACCTTGTAATGGAGAAAAGAATGCGCCAACACCAAAAAAAAGAATAACATCCCCGAACCCAAGTCCCTTCCCCTTAGTAAGTAGCCAGATCGTAAGAAATGGTAAAGCAACAAAGATTGGCGATAAGAGTGTCATTACATTAATGTCAGAAATGTCAGAAAAGACTCTCATTACATACATGAGCCCGGTAAGGAAGAGGAATGCGCTAAGGAGTGACAGCGGAATATATGAATGAGCTTTATCATAGAGAGCCATAACTCCAAGCACAATGAAGAGAAGTGAATAATACACGAGCCACAAGAAGCTCACAAGAAGAGATACTTGCCCAACAAGAATTACCTTGTAAAGAAGGAGAAAGGTAATACCGTAAAGGAGTTCGACAACAAGCGCTGATGCTCCGTACGTTGTTTTACAGTATCGACATTTTCCTTTAAGAAAAAGATAGGAGAATATAGGGACAAGATCATATGGGCGAAGTGCCTCTCCACAGGAGAGGCACTTACTACGCCCTTTCATAATTGGTGCAACGTGAAGTCGTGAGGCAATTACCTGAACAAAACTTCCAATTGATGCACCAAATATGAAAGCTAAGATAGATAACACGTTCAAGAATGCAGAGAGATTAGAGAACTATTGTTGTGACGTTACGTCGAAAATACAGTCAGTAACCCCAACACAAGTACTTGTTGAAAGTTCTTTATATGGCTTATTTTCATTTACCATTCCAGAAATATTGTATAGTGACTCAAAATCAGATCCACCATAATTACCAGCAGGAAAGGCTGTAGGATAGCCAGTTGTATAATCTGCTGAAGAAGAAGCTCTGGAAGTAGAAAGTGAACTTCCTGTAGGAGAAATTGTGCTTATCATGGTATTTCCGTTATACACAGAACAGGCAGGGTTAAGTAGAGCACTACTTAGTGTTCCTCCAATACAATCACGATCAGTTTCAAGTGCTGGACCATATACCTCCAACTTTACTCCAAGGTGATACGAGAACGTAGATGAAGCACCTCCAGTTGCTGATGCTTCATAATAAGCATAACTAAAAGCATCTCGCGCTGTTGATGTTGTCGAAGAAGCAAACCCGGACAAAACAGGCATAAACTGAGGCGAAAGAAAGGCTAAGTTTGTTGGATACTGTGCTGAGTTAGATTCAGCGTATTGCTCAAGAGCAAGTTCGGTAGACTTGAGTTCGGCAATTTTCTTCGCATCACGCGCTTTCTTACGAGCACTTTGAATAGGAGCGGCAATAATTGTGGAGAGCAATCCGATAATTGCAATCACCACAAGAAGTTCAATAAGGGTAAACCCACGGGCACTAATTTTTTTAAATGTATTTGACATAATGTTTTTCTATCTTTTTATAGATACTCTAAAGTATATACCTACCAACTTACAAAATACAAGAGATAGTCGGAAATAGTGTGGATAACTAAAAACAGCTTTTAGCTCGTAGCCAGTAGCTTTTAGCAATAACTTATACAAAAGCAACTACCCTAAGGGTAGTTGCTTTTGTGCTTGGCTACAAGCTACTGACTAAAAGCTACTTAATGGCGTCAGTAAGAGCGTACATTGGAAGAAGAATTGCAGAAACAAGAACTCCAACACCAACACCAAGCCCCACAATCATGGCTGGCTCAATAAGTCCAATCATACTATCAATAGCGGTATCGAGTTCACGACGATAAAACGTTGCTAGATTCTTAAGAATGTATCCAAGCTCTCCTGTCTCTTCTCCAATGTGTACCATTTGGACAAGAATGTTAGGCACAAGAGGTTCTTCATAGAGCGCTTTTGAGAATGCCTTCCCTGATTGAACTTTTTCAGAAACTCTCATAAGGAGACGCTTATACACTCTGTTATCGACGATAGATGTAGTAATGTCGATTGATTTCACGATGGGGACACCATTGGTGAGCATGGTATTCATGTTATCTGCCAGACGTTGCAAAAAAATCTTCTGAAGTAAATTCTTCACCACAGGAACCTTGAGAGCAAACTCATCATATGCATACCCTCCTTCTTCTGTCTTTTTCCATTGAAGAAAAATAAAGTACGCGATACCAAGCGCTGGAAACGTTATTGGTCCATATTTAACAAACAAGTCAGAAGCAAAGAGCACAATTCTTGTTACGAGCGGAAGTTCTGCACCTTCCTCGGCGAACATCTTGGCCATCTTAGGTACCACGAAGGTAAGCATACCTATCATAATGAGAAAAAATGTTCCAATAACAAAGGATGGGTATGTGAGGGCTTTTTTAATCTTCTGATTAAGCTCGTAGTTTCTATCGAGATAATCTGCCAAGAAAAGGAACACCTCGTTTAGCTTTCCACTTTCTTCTCCTGCCTTTACCATGTTGACATAGAAGTTAGAAAAGAGGTCTGGACGTGTAGCAAGTGCATCTGAGAGTGACACACCGGACTCGATATCATCCGCTACCGCCATGATACGCTCCTGAAGTGTCTTGTTCTCATTTTCCTGTGCGAGAAGTCGGAAGGCTCGAAGAGCAGAAACTCCAGCTTCAAAGAGTGTTGATACCTGGCGAGAAAAGAGCACTATGTCTTTTTGTTTAATTTTTTGCTTAAAAAAACTTGATGTTGCAACAAACTTAAAAATGTTACTATCTTTGTCGACTTTTTCTTTTACTTCAAGAATAGTTATAATTCCTTTCTTTTGGAGAAGCAGAATTGCGTTATCTACTGATGTCGCATCAATATCTCCCTCTTCTTTATTGCCGTTATTATTAAGCCATGCGTAATGATATAGCATACTTGTATATATTTAGTTAAGGAGTCTATCAAAAAGACCTCTGCGACGAACATAACTATATGCAACATCTCTTGCAACAATTCCATCTCGAACCAATTGAGCAATATATCGATCAAGATCAATCATGCCATCCTTCGAACCAATCTCAATAAGCGTATCGATTTCATTGGTTCTTTTTTCTCTGATAAGGTTCGCCACAGCCCCAGTATTAAAGAGAAGTTCGAATACCGGGACAAGCTCTCCTGTTGTTGATGGAATCAGTCGCTGTGAAAGAATTCCAAGAAGTGAACTTGAGAGCTGAATACGTATTTGATTCTGTTGATCCCCAGGAAACGAGTCGATGATGCGGTCGATGGTTTGGGCTGCTGAGTTGGTGTGAAGTGTAGAGAATACTAAGTGACCAGTCTCAGCTGCTGTTACTGCAGTAGAAATCGTATCTCTTCCTCGCATTTCACCAATCATGATAACGTCAACGTCTTGACGAAGCGCTTGGCGAAGCGCTGTATCAAAGTCAACTGTATCAATACCAACTTCACGTTGTTCAATAATTGATTTATCATGATCAAAACGAAACTCAATAGGATCTTCAATCGTAAGAATATGTTTCCGTGATTCTTGATTGATAAATGCAACCATAGCAGCAAGTGTTGTTGATTTACCTTGCCCGACAGGGCCAACTACAAGGAAAAATCCTTGCTTTTCGCGTGAAATAGAAATCAGTTGCTCAGGAAGGCCAAGTTCTTTTATTGTTTTTACGCGTGGGATAAGGCGGAGCGCAACAGAAATAACTCCATGCTGAAATGAAGCATTACCACGAAGTCTGTATTCTTTGCGGTGCGTATACGAAAAATCAAGTTCTTGTTTTACAACAAAAGTAGTAAGCAATTTATCCCCTATCATCAAACGCAAAAATCCAAGCGTGTCTTCTCCTGTTAGTTCTTGTTTTCGTGTAAGGGGGATAAGTTCTCGACTGATTCTTAATGTTGGGAAACATCCGACACTAAGATGTAAATCAGACCCACCTTCTTTTACAAGCGTCATAATGATGTCATCAAGTTCTGTTTCGTAGTTCATAGGGGTAGGTAATATCTATTAGCTATAAGAAAGTATAGCAAGTAACTTTCAAAGTACAATTGTATAACTCACAGAATTAAATATGGGCAAATATTATTCTTAATGAATAAAAAGCTACCGACTACAAGCTAACAGCTACAGACTGTCTTATAATTCTGCCAATTCTATAAAAGGTATCTTGCCATCCATGCATTTAAGCATGGCATCCTCCTTAAGGGTTACCATGCCATTTTTTCTAGCAATTTTCTTTATTTCTTCTTCACCCTTACTGCGCAAAATCGCCTCTTCTATTTCATCAGTAATATGAAGTACTTCAAAAACTGGGACACGCCCCTTCATCCCCGTTGGATACTGTTCATTTGTTTTTACTTCATAAAAAGGTCTGTCAGCTTTATATGCTTTTTTAAATTCTATAGGTAAATCATTAAACTGTGTATCAACCATTTCTTTAAGTGATGGGGTCATCTCCATAACAACTCCACATCCTTCGGCAATTTGTCGTGAAAGACGTTGTCCAAGTGCGGCAATAAGAACTGGAGCAATAAGATATGGTTCTATTCCCATGTCGAGAAGTCGCGTGATTACACCTATTGCAGTGTTGGTGTGAATTGTTGAAAACACTAAGTGCCCTGTAAGCGCTGCCTGAATAGCAAGTTGAGCAGTTTCACCGTCACGAATTTCTCCCACCATGATCACGTCAGGGTCTTGACGAAGGATTGATCGGAGTCCCGAAGCAAATGTATAGCCAATATCTGGAAACACCTGAGACTGGTTCATCCCCCCCACGTTATATTCTATTGGGTCTTCAAGTGATACCACATTTCTGTGATCACGATCAATTTCATTGAGCATAGAATACAATGTTGTTGTTTTTCCAGATCCAGTTGGTCCTGAGATGAGTACCATTCCATACGGAGCCCCAAGAGCTTCTCGAATATGTTTCATTTGCAATTCTGAAAACCCTAAATCATTCAATATTTTTACACCCTTAATACTATCGAGAATACGGATCACAATCTTCTCTCCATAGTATCCAGGGAATGATGACACACGATAGTCAATTTTGCGATCTCCAAATTTTGTACTAAAACGACCATCCTGTGGCTTTCTCTTTTCATCAAGCTTCATACCACAAAGAATTTTTATACGCGCAATAATCATTGGATGTAACCTAGACGGGAGTGCGGCTATTTGCTCTAGTCGACCATCCATACGTACACGAGTACGCACAGAGACCCCAATATGCTCAATATGAATATCACTGGCGGTATTATCAATAGCATAACGTAGTAGCGTACTGAAGATTTCTGGAATTGGTAACTTGGCAAGGTTCTTATCAAGTACCCCTGAAGAATTTTCAAGGTCGATTTCTCCTTCCTCTTCATCATCTTTTTTCAGCTCATCTTCATCACTTTTGCTGACATATGAAAGAATTTCATTATCAACCTTATCGGTGACACTTGCTTTATCTTCCTTAAGGTCATCAGGTGACGTAATACCAAAATGTTTCTTAAAAGCATCGTAGCTGACGAGATATACTTTATATGCTTGATGATCGGCACCAAAAAGAAATTGAAGACTGGCAAGAACATTACCATGTTCTGGGTCAACCACCCCAACTAACACCACCTCATCTTTTACTGCAAGAGGAACAGCAAGAAATTGCTTGGATTGGATGATGTTAATATATTTTGTGAGCTCCTGATCTTCCGCTATCTCATCGCGATAAATAGGAAGCCCGTGAAGCGTGCTGCGCACTTCAGTAATTTCATCGCTTGTTATCCCTTTTTTTGAAAGTAAATCATCAACGAGAAGCCCTTCTGTGGAAGAGACACTAGCGTCAATTTCTTTTGCTTCAATTTCTGTTAGCTTATTTTGGCTAACAAAGAGATCAAGGAGCAACATACGGAATAAAAGGGTCTTCTCGCCCTCGCTTCTCGCTTAGTGGAACAGATTGTGGTAATTCTGTGAATGATTTGAAAAGTGGTGATTCAGTAAAGGCAATGTCATTTTTTGTGAATGAAATTTTTTCAGTTTTGTTGGTAAGAGCGGTGGCTGTACTTTGCATTTTTGGACCAAAAGCACCAACGTTAAGAGTATCAATTGTTGGAACGGCTTCTACATCATTCCCAACAAAAAATAATTGATATGCAAGATAACAAGAAAATGAAATAAGCCCTAGTACTACTATTCCTGTAACCCCAGCCATGAATTTTGAAAGATTAATTTGCATAAAATTACTTTAATAGATAAGGAACATTAAAGGTAACTGAGATATTAAGGGCTTCTTTGTCGGTAATTACTGAAGTTTTCTCTTCACCTTTCTTTTCTTCTACACGCGATATCATAACAGAATCAATCAAAAAAAGTCTCATACTCTTTTCATATTCTTCCATTAATTTCTTAAAAACAGGGTAGCGAGCTATAAGCGTAAAGGAAACTGTGTAGGTGCCGATTTTTGGTGACTTGATTTTATTGCTTGGAATAACGTTTACCCCAGTAATAGCCACCCCAGCTTTATTGGCGATTGAAGTTACTTCATTGCGAATGTTATATGGATCAAGAGAGTCAGGAAGAAGTATCGTTGATGAAGCAATAACCCTACCATCTACCGCTTTGTAATTTTTATCAATCTTTTTTATTTCTTCTTCAAGAAATGAAACTTGATTAAGTGCGTTAGTATATTGCACATTCTCAGATTTCAAAACACTGATACTTTTCTGTGGTGTCCAAACAAGTCCAGGAGTACCGTTGTACATTGGGTCGATATATCCATAGTAAAAAGCAACTGGTATTAATATGAGAAGTACGTTGAGGAGTTTTGGTGACATACGTAGATATTAATTAGTGGTAGAACTAGCAACAACGTCGCTCTTAGTCGTTGTTGAGGAAGTTGGAGGCAAGAAAGTAATGTCATTTGATAATTTACCTTCAACAAAAACTGGTGCAGAGACATTCACTTTTATGGTATCACTATTATCAGTAAGCCCAAGAATCTTCGGCTTTGGGACAATCTTACTATACTGCGAAAGATTAAGAGCATCGAGTTGCTGAATAAGTACTCGATAATTTTTGGTAATTATTGAAAAAGCTATCGTATATCCACCACCATTTATATTCTTTGTAAAAGAATAGTTATTAAAAACAACTTGATTCTCTACGACATCTTGTAAAAACATAAGAGGAGAACGCACAGAAACATACCCCTTCAGGATAGCATCAAGCTCTCTAAATCGAAGAGAGAGTCGCTTCATGTCACTTAACGAATATGTTGGAAATGTTGTGTCTTTAGCTAGGAGCTCTTCTTTTTTTGATTCAATACTTGAAGAAAGATACATCCCGTAGGCAAAAAGCACTAGGGAAGCAAGAACGGATAATATTGCAACCACCATGAGAATGATCTGTAGGTATGCTGTTACTGATATCTCTTTATTTTGATTTCTCTGAGATATAAAAAGGAAAGGAGAATCTGGAACTGATGGCGCACTCACCTTACTCGTTGACCCTTGAGACTGAGGTTGAACAGGAGAGGCTGCTGGGGCAGTTGGAACAGCTGGTGCCTGAGCTTGTGCTGGAGCACTGCTTGTGCCTGTAGTTTGTCCTGGATTAAATGAAAATGGCATACGTTGTTATTAGGAAACTAATTTCTTGAGAGCACACCCGAGTGCAACAGCATACGTCGGGCCAACACGTTCCATCATTTCAGAAAGAAATTCTGGAACGATCACTTGCTCAAAAGGTGTTACGATTCTTCCTGCGATGTGTACTGTCTTACTGTACGTGGTAATCATCCCTGGAATTCGCGCTCCACCTCCTGTTAAAATTATTCCTTCTATAGTTTGATTATACTTTCTTTCGTACATAAGCGATAGTCTAGCGACCTCCCCGAAAAGTGGATAACTCGAAAGTTCAAGAATATCTTTGAGGTATGGATTCGACTCATCCCCCTTGTACCCAAAAACTCTTTTGGACTCTTCGGCGGTATCAATCGTAATAGAGAGCGCTCGAGAAAGCTGCATGGTGCTGTCTTGTGACCCGCGACCAATCACATGCATATCAAGAACAATCCCTTGATATACAAGAGAAAGTACTGTGCTTACTGCACCGATATCAACATACATCACCATGTTATGAGTATGTGGTGGAGAACTACGAAGAAGACTATATCCATGTATCTCATACTCAACATTCACAAGATCCAGCTTTTTAACAAGACTATCGTACCCAGCAAGTGTTGAATTGTTTACGGCAGCAAGCACAACGCTTACTGTTTTTTCGTCACCACTAAACTTCACCGTCTCTGGTATATGCCACCAATCCATCTGCACATCAGTAAGCGGTATCGGAATATACTTTCTTGCTTCTATTGGCATCATGGTGCGCAATTCATCATCGCTAACCTTTGGAACATGGACAAGCGATACATACGCCCCAGATGAGTCAAGTGCTACGACCGTATTACGGGCGGTTACCTTTGCTTCTTTAAAAAGATCTTTTACTGCTTCAAGTAACTTTTCTTCTCCGAGGCGCGCAGCTTGACCGATTTTTAACCCAGCATATGGACCAAGCGCGACTTCACCATACGTATCTAGAACAATACGATTCTTTTCTTTACGTAGCTGTACAACTTTTATTGTTGAAGTCCCTATATCAAGCCCAATCGCTTGACCGATTTCTTCTTTCTTTAAAAAGTCAAACATATACACATAAGTATATACTATCTTTCCTCTCTTTTTCTTTATAGACTATGTCAATATGTGGATGATACAGTCTCGTATCAAAAAATTCATTTTATTTTTTTCGTCAGTACTCTTCCCTTCATATTGCTGTGTGTGTGGTAAGGAAGGCTCGCCATTGTGTGAGGTCTGTCTTCTTAAGCGCGCTCAAGCACTCAACACCCCCGCTCCATGGATACTAAGTATTTATTCATTCAAAGACCCAGTCATTAAGAAAGCAATTCATGCAATAAAATATTTTCACAGAAAAGACCTTATTACTCCTCTTACGGGTGTTATCGCAAAAGAAATTTTAGAGAACCCTCTTCAAATTGAGAGAGTGCTCGTTCCAATTCCTATGCCAAAAATTCGTACATACATCCGTGGATACAATCATGCTGAAGCGATTGCAAAAAAGATAGGAGAACAAACAGGACTTACGGTTAGAAACGATATCTTAGTACGACATTTTTCCAAAAAACGCCAAGTAACTACCAGGTCTCGACGTGAGCGCATACAAAATCAGCGCAATGCTTTCATGGTAATACAAGATGTTGCGGGGATGAACATTATTCTTATTGATGACGTGACAACCACAGGAGCAACGCTTCTTGAGGCACGCAAACTACTTCTTAAGCATGGAGCTGCCCATGTAGAAGCATTTACTATTGCACACTAGAAAATTTAGTACCTCGCAATGACATAAAGGAACAGAATGAAAGCCGCCCCGAAGGGGCGGCTTTCATTTTATTTATCTTACAACACACTACCTTTAGCGATTTGTTGTTGTAGCAGGTGTAGTAGAAGTAGCTAGCGGTAGAGGAAATGGTTGAGGTATTTTATTTCGTAATACTGGTCGGTGAAGTGTTTTGCCAATAGAATTGAAATCTTTTGCTACGCTCTTTAGACTAGCATTCGTCGACTCAATTACCATTTTACTTGTTGTTCCATAATCAGATGGCTTAAGCGCGCTCACTGTTGTGAAAAGCCCTGCAAGAGTATGCATGTCATTAGCAACTAATACTTTTGCATCATCAAGAGTTTTTTGCCACTCAGTAACATCCTTTCCTTTTGCCTTTTGCTCATCAATCTTTGCTTGAGTTTTAATAAAAGTATCAGAGAGTTTTACTGAATGATTCTGGAGATCGTAGATACGCTTCTCAAGACGAACCTGAGGAAGAACGACTGCATAAATTCTAAAATCAACATAAATAGACTGTACCAGCGCTCTTGTACTTGTTGCATCTGTGGAAGAAGCAATAGTCCCGCGAAGAACAGTAAGTCCATTTACATTGTTTGTCAAAATGGTTGAAAGCGCAGCTTTCTGTTCTGTGGTTAGCTTAGAATTTGTAGTAATAAGAAACTTATTACCTTCAAGTGCTCTGATTCTCTCGTCAATAAGCTGCATCCCTCGACTCTTCACACGAGAAAGAGAGGTTGTGCGTATTTCTTCTGCTCGTTCTGAGGAAGCATTCACATACGTAACATCCGGGGTTGTTGGAATCCTGACATCATCGTTATTAGACTCCGCAAACACAGATGTAGCAGAGAGAACAATTCCGAGAACAAGCGTTGATATAATTGTTTTTTTCATGGTGTATAAAATGTGTGTAAAATCTTTTGTTTATGTAATGAGGGAAAACTTAACAAGAAGGAATAAGTCCCCCTTATACTTATATATAACGGTTCATGGAGCATTTTGTGACAAACTTTATGTAAAAGCCTTATAAAATATACCTAGTAAGCTTTATACGCCGCCCTTTGGGCGGCGTATAAATTTCTACCATTCTATCTCCCTTTTCCCATGTTTTTTGAGATATTCATTACATTTCGAAAAGTGTCGACAACCCAAGAATCCAGAATGCGCCGAAAATGGTGATGGGTGAGGAGCCTCAAGAATGCAGTGTTTCTGTGCATCAATCAGACCCTTCTTTCCTCGTGCATAATTTCCCCACAACATAAAGACAACATGCTCATGCTTTTCAGAAATTGTTGCTATCACATTGTCCGTAAACTCCTCCCATCCACGTCCTCTATGTGATGCTGGAGTATGAGCCACAACCGTAAGAATTGCGTTGAGTAAAAATACCCCTTGCTTTGCCCATGATTCGAGATCACCATTTTTAACATCTTTTTTTACACCACAATCGCTCTCAATTTCCTTATAGATATTTTTAAGTGACGGTGGAACGACCACAGAAGGAGGAACAGAAAAACATAACCCACATGCCTGACCATTGTCATGGTATGGGTCTTGCCCCAAGATAACAACGTTTACTTGAGAAAACGGAGTGAGAGAAAACGCTCTAAAAATATCCTTCGGAGGAGGAAAAACTTGCTTAGTTGCATACTCATTTCGAACGAATTCTGATACTTGCATAAATGTCTCTGTATCAAGAAAATCACTCAAGGCATCCTTCCATTCTGGTTCAAGTACCACGTCCCTTTTCATTATGCACACTATAACATACTAGAATTCTTACTCCAGTATTGATACACTTTTACTATATGAAACATATGAGTTGTAAAAGTTGCCTTATGCCTTTTGATAAAGATACAGGCAAGCGAGAACACGAAGATTACTGCAGTTTATGTTTTCAAAATGGCAAACTTTGTTACGAGGGAAATGATGTTAATGAATTCAAGGCAAAAGCATATACATCAATGAGATCAAGAGGAATGAACCCGTTGAAAGCAAAATTTTTCACCTGGATGATTGGCTTTGCTCCAAGATGGAGAGGAAAATAATTGCCACAACACAACTAGAGAGAACTATTTATTTAATTCCAGCTACATTATCTAGATCTTCTTCATATATTACTAATACTCCAATGAAGTTATGACAAAATATGTAGCCCTTCTTCGTGGCATTAATGTCGGGGGGAACAAAAAAGTTGAAATGACGAAGCTTAAAAAGGTGTTTGAATCACTTGGTTTTTCAAGTGTTTTAACATACATTAATACGGGAAATGTTATTTTTGAAACAGAACAAAAAGATACAAAAATTATAACTGAAGCTATAGAGAAAAAATTAAAGGAACATTTTGGTTTTGAAATACGTGTAGTCGTTCGTAATGCTAACAATATACAAAATCTTTGTAAAAAAATACCCAAGGAATACGCTAACAATACTGAACAAAAAACGGATATTCTTTTCTTGTGGGATGAATATAACACAAAGAATAGTCTTTCTTTAATTAAAACCGCCAATGTGGACATACTACAATACATAGATGGAGCAATACTTTGGAATATAAAAAGAAAAGACTATAACAAAAGCGGAATGAATACATTTATAGGTACAGTTATCTACAAAAATATGACCGCAAGAAACATAAATACGGTTCGAAAACTTGCAGAACTTATGAAATACTAAAAGAGCAAAATCGGGGCTGAAATTTTCTTTTCATTATGTGTCTCCCCTCCATTGAGGAAGAACCTATAGAGAAATTCTTGTTTTTATGGTCACAACCAAAGAGTTGCGCAAAGCGCAAGCCTCCTCCTTACTTTCCTTTAAAAGAACCGACGAGATATCCTTGCAAAAGCTTCCACGGGAGCATAATCTTTGGAGTCCCCTGTGCTCCTGGTGCTATTTGGTACTTACTAAACAAGAATTCAATACCTTCATCAGTAATCACAAAATTTTGAAAGTTAGATCCAAAGAAGAACCCATCACAATAACACTTTTTCGTGTCCAGAGTTTTCCCATCTGCTTTAAGGTATGCAAGTCCTAACCCTTCATACAACATGGTCTTATCAAATCCTTCCTCCGCATCATTCATAGCAGTATCTGCCAAAACACGAGACAGTTTAATATCATTATTATCTGTCGCCAAACTAAGCACACTATCTATCTCTACCCTCCCATCTTTATTAAAAGTAAAGGTATCCACCTTCGTGTTACCATTTGCCCCACCAGTAAATTCATAGGTGGTAAAAATATACGATACTGTTCCGTACAGAGCTGACTCATGTTTTCCGTAAGAGATATCATACTGATACTGCATCTTGGGTCTATCAGGAAAATTTGTAGCGATTTTTTGTTCTTCTCTATAGATCTCACCTCCTATCTTCCAAGCCTCTTTCATTTCATTTACTTTATACTTCACAAAATCTTCCATAACATTCTTTGTGTCTAGACTCTCATGAGGATATGTAGCTGTAATAGAATAAAAATCAGTTACATCTTTAATCTTCTGTTCCGCTTTAATCTTCTGTTCCGATTGAGGGGAAATTGTTCCTGTAAACTGCACCTCCTTTTTTGGAACCAAAAAATAAGTAAGAGATACAAGGAGAATGATACCGCCGATAATGATGATTGATTTTTTATTCATATAGATACTGTAGCACACCCTGCTGGCGAGTGGGGGCATATAAGCTTTTTTGTACGAGCGGAGGATGTGAGATTCGAACTCACGACTTTTTGACTTTGTTGGAGGCTGAGTTGCGCGCTGTTTTATGATACCCCGCCCATGATGCAAGTCTT
>CAYYCT010000005.1:8843-39551 GCA_964470485.1 uncultured Candidatus Saccharibacteria bacterium | reverse complement strand
AGTGTATCTGTGGAACTTTTTTTATTTGTATATATAGAGTTTGCACTTATAATACGAGAATCACTCGTAAGCGCTGGGTAATCAAATACCAACCTGTCGTAGCAAGCTTTTACATTTCCAATTTGCAATTGATATGAATTAACAAGAGAAAGATATTGATTATCAATAGTGCTCAAGGTGTTAAGTGACTCGAGATGTTGGTTGAGTTGTTGTAATGGAGGGGTTGAGAGCTGACTCTTTTTGTCAGCATTATTTGTGAGATCATTGAGGGGTGTTTCTTTTACTACAGATGAAGTATTCCCAGAGGATGTATATCCTGTCCCCCCCGCAGAGAAGACGCCTTCTAATGTATTTACAGACCCCATAATAGTGATGACATTTCCCAAGATGCCAGGAATGGCACCGCTACCATACGAAGAAAGTAGTATTTTAAGAGGAGCATTGATTGCCTCTGCATAAGATTTACTTAACTGATCACCGAGATTGGTTATATTTTCTCTCAGACAGTACTTTGCGCCGTCATAATCACTTACCTTCCATTCAACACACTCAGTCTTACTAGCAATACCTTTTCCTTGTTCTAGATCTTTTGCTTTTGCTTCTTCTTTTTTCGCTTGCTCACTCTCGAGAGTTTCTTGAGCAAGCACACCCCTCGTGTAGAGGTTATCACCTCCCGTAACAGAGAGCCAAGTGTCCCATCCACCAATAGTAGGATCAGCCTCATTGACTGCAACAAGCGTTTCTGCAAGTGCTGGGTCGGTATTAGGATCTCCGGTGCACAGGGTGTTGTAAAGTTCATTCTTGCGTCTCCTGTAGTCACTTTCATCATAGGTTCCATCAGAGAGCATGACATCATTTTTTGCTTTATCGGAAAGAGTTTCATCAAGACAGAGGTTATTCTGGACGGTACTCGGGATAGATGAATGAGAGAGAGACTGAAGCACTCCCCCTACATCTGAAGACCTTTTTGCTTCATCAATTGCATTTTTTAGAATACTTTCACTATAGATTCCTCTGGTTTCTTCTATTTGAGCTAAATTAAGTTTCAGCTGTTCCCTTCCTTCATTTTCAAGGTATTCTTTTGGGTTTTCAATAAGAAGTCTTGTCTCACCATCAAGTCCACCAAGAACAAGGTTTTTAACAAGGTCGCCAGATTTTGCTATATTAATAAGCGTCATAGCATCATTAAGGGGTTTGGTAACGAGCTCATTTACTTCAACCAACTTTTGGCTTACAGCAGAAATGTTCGTGTTGGCTGCGGTAAGAGTATCCTTGATCTGAATCGCCCATCCCTGAGCAACGTTGGCACAGTTTGAACAAACAATGGCGTTACTTGTTGTGAATGATCCAAACAACAAACATATTCCAAGAATGGAAATGATACCTATTTTTTTGTTAGAGAGTGTTTGTGTCATGTATGATTATTCTATAGTATACCCCGCCACAAAGATAAACCCGGGTTCTTTTGAGTCAAAAATAATACCTCGTGATGTAAAATAGTTAGAAAATTGTTCGTATAATCGAAACACAAGAAGTGTGGTATTAGTATAATCATTGAGAACAAATGATGCACGCATAGGGTCAGCGTCTGCGGTAGATAAATTTTTTACAAGATCTCTGTAGGACGCAACCCTGTTAACAGTGAGGATGTGGTAACTAATAGCTGAAGGAGGAACAGATACTGATATCATCTTCTGAAGAACCGCGTCTAATCTTTTTTTATTAGAAACAAGATCTTTTAACGCGGAGGCATCTTTTGTTTCACTATATAGTGTTATGCTGTATAGATCTTTGCTTGCTATTTCCTTTGATAATGTTGTTTGTAATAGCTGGGCCATTGTGTTGCCGTAAGATTTTAGGCTATCCTTGGATTCAGTTTTTGCAACAAGAAGATCACTATATTTGTATACGGTATGGGTGATTTTCTTTTTTTCATTCTGAATTAATTCATTTAATGCTCTTGCTTTTGTGGCTTCATCAGTAATACCATTTTTTTCAAAATAGGCCGAAAGAAGGTAGAGGTTTTTTGAAAAGGATGCAGTAAGATTGTTTGGGTCATTTAACTCTTCTATCGCCTTTTGGTCAACACTAGTTTTCTTTATTGTTTCTAATGCCGAACTAGATGCTCCTAATGTGCTGGTAATAATTTCTCCCCAACTTACCCCCCCATCGCCATTTATATCCTTAGCAATTTGACTTGGAGATGTCATGCGTGAGAGATCTATTTTTGGGCTACGGATGACCTTTGGACTCCCCCCTACCCATCGTGCTGGAATAACCGCACTTAAACCAAACAAAAAAACAACAGAACCGAGAACAATAAGAGAATTTCTTGTTTTATAAGATTCATCCATTACTTCTGTAGTATAGCAAGGAAGAAAGAAAAGGTATCAGTAGTATTGTAGATAAGCAGGGAGAAAGAGCATAAGACAAAAATCTAAACCTACTTCAATGTAAGAGAAAGAGCAATCCATGAAGAGAGAGGAACATCTTCAGCGCGGACCTTTGGAGAGATCCCGGCGGCTTCAAAAAGTGAATGCATATCAGATTCTTTGAAGATTGCTTGGATATTTGAAATGGCGAACTTACGTTTGTGAGCGAATGCGGCATGAATAAGTTTGAAAAACACTTCCTCATGTTTTTTGTCATTGAAGTTTTTTCGGGAAATGTTTTTTATTTGAAGTATTGCAGAATCAACCGAAGGGATGGGATGGAAGCTTCCTTTGTTTACTTTATATACCAGCTTCGGTTCGCCGTAGGCTTTTACTGAAAGTGATAACAGGGACTCTTTCCCATCACGAGCACACACACGTTCCGCAACCTCCTTTTGAACAAGGACAACCATAATGGATGGTTGCGATACTTCCGATAAGTAATACGAGAGAATTGCCCCCGTAATATAGTATGGGATGTTTGCTATTAGCTTGTAGCCAGTAGCCAGTAGCTTGTAGCTTTTTGGATCAAAGAGGAGGGCATCACCTTCAATGAGAGTTAATTGTCTTCTAGAGATTTCTGATGAGAATGTTTGAGCAAGAACAGGAAGCAGATCAGCATCTTTTTCAAGAGCAATAGCGTGAGCACCTGTTGCAAGAATAGCTTCCGTGAGGAAGCCTTTCCCCGGGCCAATTTCAAGAATTGTGTCAGTCGGCAAGACATCCCCTGCTGTAACCATAGCATTACGTGCAGGTATTGATGTTAAAAAGTTTTGCCCAAGAGATTTTTTTGGTCGTGACATGTACACACTCTATAGTATGTGATGATAATAGGCAAACAGTAATGATACTTGTATTAGAGATATACTACCATTCCGCCATTTTCTTTATAGTACAGATCATGGTATTCAACTATTTCTTCTGGGATATCTTCAAGAAATTCACTAGGGGCATTAATTTGTTTTTGACCAAAAATAGTTCGAAGCTCAGCGTATGAAAGATGTAATTGTTTACGCGCTCTGGTGACGGCAACATAAAATAACCGACGTTCTTCCTCTTCCTCCTCCTTGCTTCGCTTACGATTACCAATATTTTTATGAGGAAAAAGATCTTGTTCAAGTCCTGTTATAAAGACGTGATTAAATTCGAGACCCTTGCTTGCGTGTACTGTCATTAAACGCACACCATTTTTTTCTTTTGTATCATTGTCTTGATCTGACTGAAGTGATGTTTCTTCAAGAAACACAGTAAGAGCATCGCGCCCAGGGACTCCGTCATATCGTACTGTGAGAGACACAAGCTCGCGCGCATTCTCAAGACGCTCTTTGTCCTCTCCAGAACCCTCTAGCATTTCTCGCTCCATTCCGGAGTCTACGATAATCATAGAAATAACATGAGAGAGTGGTTCCGTCTCAAGTGTTGTCATTATTTTGTCGAGAAATGTATATAGCTCAGTTATTTTTGCTTGCGCTTTAAGAGGGATGTCTTCACCAGCAAAAAGTTTTGCAACGGTAACTTTTCCAATTCCTCTCTTTGGGGTATCAATCACTCTTCGTAAGTCTGCCTGAGAGTCTCGATTAAGCGCGGCACGTAAATAGCTGAGCACATCTTTTATTTCTTTTCTTTCAAAAAATTTTGTACCAAGTAAATTATAAATCACATTTTCTTTTAGGAAGCCTTCCTCAATAATTCTTGATTGAAAATTCGCTCGATATAAAACTGCGATGTCTGTTGGGTCTTCCCCGTTTTCAATTAATTTTTTGCATGTTCTTGCAATCATTTGGGCTTCAGCTTCTTCGTCCCAACAAGGCGCAACCTCTACGGTGTCCCCTCCTGCTTGTGAAGTGAAAAGATTTTTTTCTGTACGAACTGTATTTTTTTTAATAACTGCATTGGCAAGAAGCAAAATATTTGCACTTGATCGATAGTTTTCTTCGAGAATCACGGTGTGAGCACCAGCAAAATCTTTTTCGAAGTTAAGTATATTTCTGATATTTGCCCCACGCCAACTATAGATATTCTGGTCTGTATCACCAACAACACAAATATGATTGTATGATGGATTAACAAGGAGTTTAATAAAGGCGTACTGTGCGCCGTTGGTATCTTGATACTCATCGACATGAATATATTTGAAACGATGCTGGTAGTAGTTTCTAATATCTTCATGATCTTCCAGCATCTGAACCGCTCGTACAATAAGATCATCAAAGTCAACCGCTTTTTGATGTGCGAGCTCTTCCTGATATATTCTCCAAACGTTAGATACTATTCCCATTTGAGCCGTGGCTACCTTTTTTTCATAGTCTTGTTGGGTGACAAAATCACTTTTTTCACGACTGATAATGGCGCGAATCTTCGAAGGGTCATGTACTTTTGGGTCGAGTCCGAGCTTTTCAGCGGCACGCTTAATAACTGACAACGAGTCTGCAGAGTCAAAAATAGTTGGATGACGAAGAAGACCAAGACGATCAGCTTGTTCTCCTAACATCATTAACCCAAGAGAGTGGAATGTCTTTATGGTCGGTGTGTGGTGGTATGGGTTTTCTTTTTCGATACTGTGTTCCTCTTCTAGACGACTAATGATGCGTTCACGCATTTCTTTTGCGGCTTTATTGGTGAATGTTACTGCAAGGATGTTTCGTGGATCAACTCCTTTTTTAATAATCGCTACAATGCGTTCGGTAAGGGTCTTGGTTTTTCCTGCCCCTGCTCCTGCAACAATAAGGAGAGGTCCTTCAGTACGAGAGACGGCGTCTTGTTGGGCTGTGTTTAATACTACTTTAGCAGTATTTTTCATAGAAAATGAATCCGTCATAGAGGTGTAGTGTACCACAACGTAAGACAGTGAATCTTATGATTAGAAATACGAAAGGCAGTCTAAAGAGAGGCTTCCATGCCTCACTATCTCTGTTCGCTAACAGATAATCACTTTGCATTAAAAGCAACCACAACTTTCTCCCTTGCTTTCTTAAAAACATCTTCATAGTTCGGCACAAGATGTTTGAGTGTTGTTTCATAGAATTCTTCCCCCATGTTTGCAGATGCCTGCAAAGCCTCAAATTGTTTTTCGCCAAGAATATCATAGATATCAAGGAGGAATTGTTTCTGAATTGTTTTAGCAACTTCAAGGAGCATCTCCTCTTTGTCTTCTTCGGGGAGGCTCTGTAAGTTAAAATCTTGCACAAGTTGTCTGTAAAGTTCTTCAAAGTTCATATTATTTTTTTCTTTGTATAAGCTCCTTATTTTCCTCTTCAGTTGCTATCCTTGTGACAAGCGTATAAAAATTTTCTAAGTTCATTGTATGATCAACATATTGATATGGGCTTGGTATAGCAAATGAATGATTACCCCCTTTTTTATTTCTATCTGCTGCTTGTACAATTCTTTCAAAATGTCGAACGATTCTACAAACCTCTACACGTTGTTCAGGTGTGAGACCATATACAGGGTCAGGTGAGTCAAGAAGTTTTTTACACTCAAATTCGGAAAGAGCCCGAACCGTTGATGGGTTATTTGGGTCAATTTTAACCGAAGGGGCGTACTTTTTAGCAAGATTTATAAAATTTAATTTTTCATCCCCAATTAAATCCTTGAGAAAGTTCCTCTCATCTTCCCCCAAGGAATCTTTCCAAGAAACAGCTTCACCAGCTGTTTGAGGTGTTCGAAGTCCTTCTTTATTGTTATGAGACTGTTGTAGTGCCACCATCGAGGCAACAGCTATTGACGTATATACAATAACCTGCCTAGTATTTCCAGGTATTTTATGACGAGCGCTGGTTATTGTTTTAAGAAGATTTCCCACAGAACGTTTTTTCTTTTCTAGTTCAGATTTTCGCTCCTCTTCTATTTTTTCAAGATCATCGTTTGCTATTGCCTCTCGAGGGACTTCTTCTATATGATTGAAGCCATTGGGATCATCTCCCCCCTTTGTAGTATGTATTACCGCTTGTTCTCTTGTAACATCTCGCACCATTCCTGTGTTTCGACCAAGAGGATCCTCTCGCGAAAGAAGAGATGATGTAGTTCTTGCTTCATGGAGCTGTTCATCGGTCATTTTCTTTTCTCCAGGTAAGCTTCTCTTTCTTCTAGCTCCATCAAAAGCAATTTTCCCTCGAAGGGTAAGATCTTCTCTGTTTCTTCCAACATCAATACTAGTTGGGTCGCTTGCTGGAGAGTATGTCTCACGTAGACTACCTGAAAACGTTTTATCCGAAATAGAATCTTCTTGACTACCACTATCAAATTTTTTAAGAACAGCAGCAATCATGGCTATTTTATTTTCTATAGAAACGATCTCTTTTTTTAGAGTTTCTATTTTTTCAGGATTTGATTCAGCACTAAGGAGTGTCTCGTGTATCTTTTTTTCATCATCAAGAAATAACAGCTTGTCTTCCTCCCCCTTTTTATATTTTTCTAGTATTTTTTTTACAATTTCCTCTTGCGGGTCATTGCGAACCCATTGTCTATGAGAGTAAACATTGATGTATTTTATTGGATCCTCTTCAATAAATTCTTGATGTGTTTTCACTAGAATTGCTTGTGTTTCTGGAGAAAGTTCTGGAGCGGTTTCATTTTTTAGAGCTTTCCTTCTAAGTCTTGGGTCTCCGAATATTGTGGGGCGCTTTAGCCCTAGAGTATTTTTGTAACCATAGATGCGGCTAAGAGTATCTTCCTTTTTGGCCAGCATAAAAGCTATTGATTTTTCATTTGCAGGGTCAAAATTATCAAGGTAGAGTCCTATCTCCTCTTCCGTCACAGCTTCGCCTTCAGCAAATCTTTTTTCAAGAATTATTGTATTTCGTTTAAGTTCTGCTAGATGGCGAGCAAAGACTTCACGCTCAAGATCTGTTGCCTTAGTAGAAAGAGATAGTATTGTTGCCTCAAGATCAGCAATTTTTTTGTTACCCTCCTCAAATATGTGCCGCAAGGTTTTTCTTTTTTCAAGGGTTTTTATTTCTGGAGAGATTTTATTTTCCCATTCTTTTTTTGCTATTTCTATATTCTCACGAAATACCTCAATACGTCTTTTCGCATCGTGTAAATTCCCCTCAAGAAGTGTGTCAATTACAGTATTTTTTGCATCGATAAGGTTTTTGCATGCACTTATTTTTGTCAGAGTATCCTCTTGTGGATTCTTTAGGAAAAGTTCGTAGTCAGAAAACTCTTTAGCAAAATTTTCTCGTATTCTTTCAATTCTATTTTTTTCCTCAGAGCTCTCTCCTCGTACACTTTTTGGCCAACCAGACCAGACATCAAGAGGTGGTTCTGTCTCAGGGGTTTTGGGTGTATCGGTTGAGGTTAATGGGGGTGTAGGTATTGGGGTGGAAGTAGTTTTTGATCCATATTCTTTTTCAAGAGACGCAAGTTCTTTATTCATTTCTTTCAAAGCATCATGAATACTTGCTATAGACATTGAATTTTCTATTGCGTCAGGCTCATCAGGCCATTTTTCAGGTGGAACGGTGAGCCACGTAATAGACTCTTTTAGGGTGTAGAATTTATTAAGCCCCGAAGCAGGTGTACTTTTTAGGTCAAGAATTTCAAGCCTTTCATCAAGTTTTGCTAAAGCAACAATACAAGATTGTAGATCTATAAGTCGCTGAAGTTTTTTTTCAGTTTTAGCATCTTCCCCTTGAAAAAAATTTTCAGGGACAGCAAGAGAAATACCACCAGAACCATCATCTCTTATTTCTATACCCGCTGCTTCAGCGAGGCGCAATAACTTAAGGGCGGCATCCTTTTCTTCTTCTTTTCTTCTTTTCTCTTCTAAAACTTCCTTTTTAACACCAACCTCCATTCCTACACTAAGAGTACTCCCCGTAATTTTTTTTAACGTATGATTTGTAATTGACGGAAGAACAGCATGTTCCTTGTTTCTTATTCTAAAAATACCAGGAACACTCGGCTCACTAATGCGCTCAAGTGGGTTAGAAGTTTTTCTTGCTCCCTTGTAGTAGTCTGAGTTTTGGGAAAAATCTACTGAAGTGTGGTTCTTATCACTCATACGTTTTCCTAGTATACTTTATTTTACAAGTCTTTTATAGAACTTCTCCACACATGTTCAGTATTTTTTTTCTTGTATATGAACCATATGTCTGCTATGCTAGAAGAGCCTCTCTGGCAAGTAAATGCAGGAGAAAATTCTTGACAAGAGTAGTATACATATATGATATATTACCCCTTTGTCTCTTTCACAGTAATTTATAGGTAGACTTCTTTTTCAAAAAGTAAGTGAAATCTAATCGTTTCTGTAATTTTAACGCCTTATAGTAGTAGATCCCAAAAAACACCTGTTACAAGTGGCACATAGCATTCTTGGAATTATGGTGTTTAGTGTTTTTATTCAACCATTTTCTGTTCATGCGGGAGTTATCGCCTCTTTTACTGAAAAAATAAAAGCAGTTTTTACTGTTAGCGCTGAAGAAGAAAGTATTCAAGAGCTTGCAACCTCTCAAACAATGGAACTTTTTAAACCGGCCGTTATTGATAGCATCACAACCAATGGAGCTGAAGAGGTTGATCTCGACCAAGAGTCTATGAGAGCTATTTCAGGACCACTTCGGGTTTCTACTGAAGATATTGATTTTCCTATATCAGATGCTATTAGTGTGTATGAGGTAAAAAAGGGTGACACAATACAAGACATTGCTAAACTTTTTAATGTTTCGGTAAACACTATTATGTGGGCGAACAATCTCACTTCAAAAACCATAGCGAAGGGCGATACGCTTATTATTCTTCCTATTACCGGTATTAAACATACTGTTAAAAAAGGAGATAACCTCATATCTATCGCAAAGAAATATAAAGCAGACGCACAAGATATTGCTATCTATAATGGATTGACTACTGAGTCGGAGCTTGCTGTTGGGGACATGGTTATTGTACCAGATGGTGAAGTACAAATAGTTCCATCATCTAAACCAAAGAGTAAAACAAAAACCCGTATTCTTAATTCATATACATATTCTGCACCAAGCGGTTTTCTTGCTAGACCCCTCGTAGGAGGAAGGAAATCACAAGGGATTCATGGACATAATGGTGTTGACCTCGCAGCGCCTCAGGGAACACCGGTACTTGCTGCTGCAGGTGGACATGTCATTGTTGCTAAGACTGGAGGATACAATGGTGGTTATGGGAATATGATTATTATTTCTCACGATAAAGGAATTCAGACGGTATATGCTCACCTTCGTGACATTTATATAACTTCAGGGCAAACAGTAGCGCAAGGGCAAACAATTGGTGAAGTTGGTAATACAGGGAGGTCGTCCGGCTCACATCTTCATTTTGAGGTTCGTGGAGCAAAGAATCCATTTTAAGGAAATTGTCGAAGGCATGATGCATTTAAAAATTACCCCATTTACATATAGACAGGCACATCTTTTTTCAAAATTAAGAAAAGATATTGATAATGAGTCAGAACATGTTTTGGCGCAAAAAGGTGAGCGAAAAGAAAACCTCATTCATATCATCGTAAAACTTCTTATTAGTCAGAGAAGAACGATTACTTTTTTAGCATATGATGGTGTTAGGGATATTGGTTATGTGAATCTTATTTTCCCAAAATTTGCAAAACTAAAAGGAAATGTATATCTTACAATAGCGGTACGCAGGGCATATCAAGGCAAGGGAGTTGGAACGGCCCTTATGGAAAAAGCTGAAAACTACGCTAAGAGCAAAGGAGCTAGAAGAGTTGAACTTGAAGTTTTCGGCAAGAATACAAACGCAATTACTCTCTACAAGGCAAGAGGATATGAAATTGAGGGTGTAAAAAAAGAAGCGGTGAATAATGGAGGAATATACGATGATATTATTATTATGGCAAAACACCTAGCTAAATAGTTTTACAGTGTTTATACAATTACAGTATAGTTTGGTAGAGTTTAGGTCGGTATTGAAAGGCTTCCAAGATATCAGCTTCATTAATTGTTGTAGACTCTCTATAGTCAGCTATTGTTCGCGCAAGTCGAAGTACTCGATGGTATGCACGTGGAGACAATGAATTAGAGGTTGCAAGGTTTTTCATCAAAGCAAGACATGTATCATCAAGGGTTATGTGGCGCTCAATATCCCTGGCTTTCATATCTTTATTTTTTGTAAGAGAAGAAGACCCTTCTTTAGCGAAACGAGCACGAGCAAAGTCTCGAGCTTTTTGTACTCGTTTAATAATATCGCTACTCCCCTCGCCCTGTTCCTTATTTGATAACGTGTCATAATCAACATGAAGTACTGGCACCCACATATCTATACGATCCATTATCGGGCCAGAGAGTTTACGGGCATATCTCTCAATATCAGACGGTTTGCATATACATCGTTTTTGCTTACTACCTGTATAACCGCAAGGACATGGATTCATTGAGGCAATAAGTGTGCATGATGCAGGAAATGTATAAGAACCTTTGGCACGAGAAACAGTAATATGTCCTTCTTCAAGAGGCTCACGAAGAGACTCAATAACACGCTTATCAAATTCAGGGAATTCATCAAGAAAGAGAACTCCTTTATGTGCAAGAGTTACTTCTCCTGGTTTTGGGTTTGTACCACCACCAACCAAGGAAACATGAGATGATGTATGGTGAGGTGATCGAAGTACCGGATATGTAATAAGCGAATTTGTTTTTCCTGAAAGCGAGTGAATCCTGGTTACCTCTAGGACCTCATCATGCGTTAGTGGTGGAAGTATTGATGTATATGCGCGGGCAAGCATAGTTTTGCCTGTCCCTGGTGGGCCATACAAAGCAATATTGTGTCCACCGGCAGCAGCAATTTCAAGAGCACGCTTAGCTGTTGCTTGTCCCCGAATGTCTTTGAAGTCAAGAAAATGTTTTGGCGGTGAGTAGATAATCTCCGTTTTCTCTTCTTTACTAAGTGTATTTTTTTGGTGATTGGTTTCTAGAACTCCCCCAAAATGAAGAATGATATCAGTAAGTGTTTTGCATCCATATACAGCAAGACCGTCAACAAGAGCAGCTTCCTCTTTGTTGGCATACGGTACATACAAAGACTTCACTCCGCATTCTTTTGCAAATTGTGCAATAAGAAGCACACCTTTCATTTCTAATATCTCTCCAGTCAAGGAAAGCTCACCAACAAACCATCCACCATCAGGAGGAATCTTGAGTTGCTTAGAGGCAATAAGATACGCAAGAGCAATAGGAACATCAAAATAGGCACCTTCTTTTTTCTGAGCAGCTGGGCTTAATGAAACAACAACTTTTTGATTCTCAGATTTTGGGTTCTTTGCACCAATGTTTTTTAATGCAGAAATAATTCTATCCTTACTTTCATCAATAGCCTTGTCCGGTAGCCCAACAATTGAAAAAGAATATAATCCGCGAGACACATCAACCTCAACGGTTACTTGCTCAGCTCCTATGCCAACAATGTGAGCGCACGATAGTGTAGCAACACTCATTATCGAAGTATAGCATTCTTCAGGAGCATAATTCCCGCTGTCCCATGAGAAATAAGAAGAGTGTTATTACCAACGAAAGCATATACAACAGTACGACCCCCCTTTTTCCAGACTCGCATGTTTTGATTTGAAATAGTAACATCACTGAACTCAACACCGGAGATAGTTGCTTCTGGAAGAGAGACAAAACCTTCCGTTGTTGTAGAGGATTTGGTGGTTGTGCTCGTAGTAGGTGTTGTCGAAGCTGTTTTTTGGGTAGAGGTTTTTGGTTTTGTTGTGGTTGCTACCGTTGAAGTAGATGTTGTTGCTGTTGAGAGAGTTGTTGTGGTGGCTGCAAGAACAGGTTTTATTTCCGTGGTTGTTGCTTGAGCAGTATTTTCAGTTGCAGAAAAAAGAAGAGAGAGTTCCTCGATGTAGTCTTTTTCATTTCTTGTCATGTATGCAAAAACGGGAGAGTATTCGCTAATCGTAAGGATGTATCCTTGATCCTTTTTTTCTATACGGGTAACAAATCTACCAATTTGCTCAGAGAGTGTTTGAGAGATGTTTTTTATATCTGTCGTTGTTTTAGGAACATCATTAGGGTTAATGGTTGTATCTCCTGGTTTAGGAGAAAGAAGTGAGTCATTCAAATAGAAATAAGCAAGATATCCGAATCCAGCAAGTGTTGCTAGTAAAAAAACAATAACAAAAATAAGAAAAATAGGTTTCCTCGTAGGAAGGAGTACCTCGTCATTGCCGACGTCATTAGACGCGGCAGAGATTTTTGTCATCGAGGCCTCCCTTCTTTTTATTTCTTCAGCAATGTCTCCTTCAAAGGTGTCTACTTTTGGTACCATACAGTCATAGTGTAACAGAAAAATCTGTTGCCACGACATATTGTGTTAACAATCAGAACACTAAGCTACATATGTAGCAGGCATTGTTTCTACTATATCTGAGTATCTCCACTAAAAATACCAAGATCTTCATCAGAGAATTCCTTTCGCTTCTCTTTTTTTGAATGAAGCTTACTCTTTTTTGCGGGCAATGTTCGACGTACACGATATCCCATGAGATATTTTTCTGGGTGATCACACATATCAATAAAATCTTCACATGCTTCACGAAGTTTTGTTGAGGAGGATCGTCCAAACGAAACAACCTCTACTTGAACACCAAAGTGTTCTTTTAGGAAGATAACAAGAGGTACAAAATCCCCGTCCCCTGTTGCTAGTATAATAGTGTCTACTTTTGGAGCGAGACGAATAGCATCAACAGCAAGTCCAACATCCCAGTCGGCTTTTTTTGCTCCACCATAAAAAACTTGCAGGTCTTTGGTTTTGGTTTCTATACCAAGTTTTGTAAGAGCTTCAAAGAATTGAGTCTCATCCCCTGCCTCAGTCGTGATGACATACGCAATAGAGCGGATAAGTTTACGTTTACCAATGGCTGTCTCCATAATTGCCCCGAAGTTAACTTTGGTATTATAAAGATTTTTTGCACTATGATATAAGTTTTGTGTATCGATAAAAACGGCAACGCGCTGGTCGCTATGTTTGATAACTGACATATAATAAATAGCTGGTAGCCTGTAGCTTTTAGCAAGTAGCTTTAACGCTTCATGCACAAACAAATACAAACATCCAAAATAATTTTTTTAAGTATTAAAAATAGAAACTATAGTTAGTATACACCTACAGATGAAGAACACTGGGGGAAAAGGTGAAGCGGACGCCGATGGCGTCCGCTTCTTCACAATTTACTTTAGTCCGAGTTTTGCAACAATGGCGTTATAACGCTTTTTGTTAGAAGTCTCAAGATATTTGAGATGTGAGCGACGATCAGCAACCATTTGGATAAGTCCACGACGAGAGTGATTATCTTTTGCGTGTACTTTAAGATGGTTAGTGAGTTCAGCAATTTTTTTGCTCAAAATAGAAACCTGAACCTCAGGAGATCCTGTGTCAGTCGTATGAATCTGTGCAGTTTTGATGGCGGTAGCCTTTTTCTTAGGTGTAAGCATATTAATTAACTATTGACATAGTGTAGCACACATTTTAAAAAAAAGCAAGCCCATGGCAGAGGCTGTACATTAGATGTGGGGCAATAGAAAAATGCTTAAAAGATAAGGATATTTTCATCCTTTACAAAATAGACTATTAGAGTAGTATACAAGAATTGCTCATTCAACAAGAGGTGTCAGTCATGATGGAATTCCGAAAATTTAGGAAGGAAATGGGGTTTAACTCCCGAGAAATGTCAGCAATTATTGGTTGTGCTCACACAGATCTGACCAAAATGGAGAGACGCACCAATAACAACCGTTCGAGTATTGCCGTCTTTCTGTTATTGATGGCCAATTTTAAGAGAAACGCTACAATTTTACAGCAGAAATGGGCATATCTTCAAGAGCCGGTAGCCGGTCAGAAGCGGGCTCTAGATATCAAACTGGCTGCGGCAAAAGTAATGACTTCCGCCAAATACAAGAGATGGCTACGAGCATTCGACAATCGTTGCAACAAATACGGGATTCTTCCCAGGGCCGACTGAGTCGGCTTTTTTCTTTTTCCTTCTTTATATTGTACGACGTTGAGGTATACTGAGAACAAGACCTTTAAGACATAAAGACTTGTAGAAAGACTAGAGGGCTTTCTTGTGCATCTTCTTTTCTTATCTGTCTTAATTTCTTATGAGCTCCCTTTCATCTCTTAAATCTGATTTTCTACAATATATCGAAATAGAAAAAGGACGTAGCGCACTTACGGTACGTAATTACGATCATTATCTCTCACGCTTTTTAGATTTTGCAAAAGTAGAATCCCCTGCCGACATTACAGAAGTAATGATGCGCGAATATCGAGTTTACCTTAATCGTCACCCGGCGCGTGTTGCAAAGAAAGGGCAAGCAATTGAAACGCTTGATAAAAAAACCCAAAATTATCATCTTATTGCCCTTCGAGCATTTTTTAAGTACATTCGTAAGCGAGGAATACATGGATATGATCCAGAGCGCATCGAGCTTGCCAAGACATCTTCGCGCGAACTTGACCTCATTACCGAGCGCGAACTTACCAACCTTCTTTCCGCGCCAGACGCTTCCACGATTGCTGGATTACGCGATAAGGCAATACTTGAACTGTTTTTTTCAACGGGACTTCGTGTTTCTGAACTTTGTTCACTTGATCGAGATATCGAGCTTAACAATGGTGAGATATCTATTCGCGGTAAGGGGGGGAAGATACGCGTTGTTTTTATATCAGGATCAGCCAGGGAGGCGGTTATGAAGTATCTTTCTAATCGAGTTGATATTGATGAAGCGATGTTCATTGACCACTCCCCTCGCGCCCACTCACGTATGGTAAAAGAAGAATCAGTACGCCTTACCCCACGAAGTGTTGAACGAGTAGTGGAGAAGTATGCAACCATTGCGGGTATTGCTAAGAAGTGTAGTCCTCATGTTATTAGGCATAGTTTTGCAACCGACTTACTCTACAATGGAGCCGATTTGCGTACGGTACAGATGATGCTTGGTCACGCTTCTATTGCGACAACACAAATATACACTAATGTGACTAATAAATTTTTGAGGGACCAGTATGAGAAGTTTCATTCGAAAAGAAAAAAAGAAGAATAGATTTTTCGCTAGAGTATTTGACATATCTATAATAAGTTGTAGTATATATAAATAGCTCATTCAACAAGCAAAGGAGAGACATGAATAACATTGTCGTTCCAGTAAAAGTCCTTGAAGAGAAAAGAAAGAAGAGAAACCTCAGCAGAGGTATCGCCACTGCTGTTGAGTTTTTCAACGAGGCAAGGCAGTACCAAAAGGATTGGATATTTCAGGATGTCCCGATGGAGTTTGTCCTGATCTTTGTCAACTCGATCAAGGAAGTCTCTCAGGTCATCTCTGGGCAAAAAGGAGATGAAGCTCTCTACACATTTGGGAGAGCGCTCACAGACTCTGGGAAGAAGCATCTTGATCGAATTATCAATATTTATCAGCATTTGCCCGAACATGATGATTTCGATACAGAGGGAAAAGAGGCAAAGATCCACATGCTCTTTGTCGAAACCTTCTCACTTCTGCGAGATTTTCTCATCCAGTGTGGAGTGGTATCGGAGACCCAAGTGGAAACAAGGTTTTGCTGTCAGTCTCTCCCAGCTCCAAGTTTTGAGCTTGGAGGAATAACCTTTACTACGGCCTAGGGCCCAACTTCCTTTCATCACCCCCCCACGCGTGGCAGCTGCCGCACGTGGGGGTTTATATATTCTGGAGAGGTATTTGCTATACTCATTAAAATAATGAAATTCATATCTTTCAACGTAAATGGTATACGTGCTTCTTACAAGAAAGGAGCATTTACAAATGTGCTTGCTATCGATGCTGACATCATTGGCATACAAGAAACCAAGTCGACCCCAGATCAATTGTCCAAGGATATCATTTCTCCACCTGGGTATGTTTCATATTTTGATAGCGCAAAAGAGCGTAAGGGATATTCTGGTGTAGCGGTATACACAAAAGTAAAACCAAACAAAGTGGCATATGGTCTTGGTAATGACGTGTTTGATACAGAAGGAAGATGCCTTACACTCTATTTTGATACGTTTGTATTTATTACTGCATACTTCCCAAACGGTGGGCGAGACGAAGATCATTTTCATTTTAAGCTCGCGTACTATGATGCTTTTCTTGCATATATTAAAACAATAGAAAAAAAACACCCCAACATTATTTTTTGTGGAGATTTAAATGTCGCGCACAACGAAATTGATCTTGCACGACCAAAAGAAAACAGTAATCAAATTGGTTTCTTACCAATTGAGCGTGCGTGGGTAGATAGAGTTATTGCGGCTGGGTTTATTGACACATTTCGTAGCAAGCATGATCGTGAAGTATCATACAGTTGGTGGGATCAAAAGACACGGTCTAGAGAAAGAAATGTTGGGTGGAGAATCGATTATTTTTTTGTAAGTAAAGCACTCAGTATCTCTCTTAATAAGAAGACATCACAAGCCACAATCCTTGGTACTTTTATGGGGAGTGATCATGCCCCAATAATGCTTGAAATTGAAATATAAAAGTATTTTCTTTTAGTTAAAGAGTGAACGGAGTGCCTCAAATTGCTCCTTGATAGTTTCTTTTATTGTTTTAGGTTCCCCTTCCGCAGGTTCTGTGTAGGCATCAAGAGCATCCTCATTAGAAGCAACTTCCTCTTTTTCTAACTCACGACACGCTTCAATATCTTTTTCAAATGTTTTCCAAGCTTCTTCTCGAGCCTCAGTAAGATTATTTTGAGCATTTTTCACTAGATTTTTATATGTATTTACTGAGACTTTTATAGCATCTTTCTTTTTATTCTCATTGGTAATAGCCATTGCAGCTTTTTCCTTATTCTTTCTGTCTTTAAGAGCATCTGTCATTGCACTATTATAAATAGTACGTGAAGTGGCGATACTTGTATCACGGACCTCAATTGCCTCCTGAGAACAGGTTGTAAAATTCTTTGGAGTACTACTTGCTAAAACATCTTCATCTTCTGTTTCTTGAGTAGATTCTACAATGGTCGATGTTGCTTCAAGCGAAAAAGTTTCCTCTGCGTGAGTATAAAAAGGAATGAGGAGTATATATCCAATGCTTGCAAGTAGTAGTTGTTTCTTCATGGAGGTAGTAATTATGTATTTCTTATAAAGAAAAGTCTTTGAGATTATTTTGATAATCTTCATTGTTGATTTGTCGTTCAAACAATTCAACCTGCCTGTCTGTTTCGTAGTAAGGATTACTCGAAGTGTTTTCTTGGTCAACCACGTACACAGGGATAATTGCAAGGACAACAGCAAGAGCTGTCATTGTTTGAGTAATTGCCAACCATCTATACGGGGAACGTATCGCACGTCCCTCTTTAAGTTTTTGTTGCTCTGGTATTTGAGAAAGTATTGCTTGAAAATAGGTTTCTGACGGCGATACGTTCTCCTTATACATGGTTAAGGCTTCTTCAATATGAGATTGTTGGAGGTGGTTAGGTTGCTTCATGGAGATGTGAGGTGAGAATGCGAAGTTTTTTGAGTGCACGTTCTTTTATTTTTCGAACATACGCTTCGTCTTTCTCGATAATGTCACTTATTTCTTTGTAACTTAGTTCTGCAAAAAAATATAAACGAATCACGTCCTCTTCATCGCTTGTAAGTGATGGAAGGTACGAATTAATTGACCCTGCAAGCATTTTGATATGTGTTGTATCTAAAATACTAGGAGAATCATCGATATAGGTTTCTAGAAGAGTTTCGTCAAAAGATTCAAATGTTTTTTTCTCTCCATGATTGATAAGCAATCGTTTCGCTATCGTAAAAAGATAGGCGAGCGGAGATTTTTCCGGTTCATACGAGCTTAGGGCTTCATAGAAACGAAGAAATGTCTGCTGACAAACATCATTTGCGAGCTCAGTGTCATGACTTTTAGAGATGACATATCTATACAGAGGGACATATAATGCAGAGTACAAAGACCCGAAGGCATCAGTATCTCCTTTTTTGGCTTGTATAATAAGCTTTTTAAGAGCATTATGATCCCCTGTACTTACTATAACAGATAAGGGATTATTTTGTGACAGCATCGATACCTGGAAGTGTACCAGATACGAGGAAATCAAGCATTGCCCCGCCACCGAGAGAGACGAAAGTAAATTTATCCAAAAGACCAAGTTTATGAGCAACAGAGACAGTATCTCCCCCACCTATGTAGGTATGAAGCGTCTCTTTTTTATGTACCAAATCTGTGAGCACTCTTTCAGTTCCATGAAGCCACCCTTTTTCATAAAGACCAAGTGGACCATTGGCAATAACTGTGTTTGAAACTTCAATAATACTACGTATCATATCTGTTGTTTTTATTCCACAATCAACAACAACTCCATCGCTCGGTATTGCTGTAACGTCAACTGTTTCACCGGTTGCGAGAACGACATCAACAGGAGTAAGGAGAAGCGGGTGATTAACAAAACTCTCTGGAAGATGATATTCAGAATCATACAGACTTTGACCTATTTCGATACCACGCTCTTTCCATATGTTGTGTACCATGGCACCACCAACAAAAACCTTTACGCCTCGGCCAAGATATTCTTTTATGAGATCAAGTTTGGTTGATATTTTAGCACCACCAATAATAAATAATGCTGGAGGCACTGGAGTAAGCGCTTGGGTAAGATTTTCAAGTTCATGTTCAAATGTTGGGCCAAAGTAGGAGAGTTTGTTTTCTGCGATACCGACAACACTCGCGTGTTTTCTGTGTGCCACAGAAAAAGCATCATTGATAAAAAGATCCCCAAGTGTAGCAAATGATACTGAAAGTGAAGAAAGATTATCAGTCTCCCCTTTAAAGAGTCTGACATTTTCAAGAAGCATACCATTTCCTTCGGCGAGAGCTTTTGATGCTTTTTCAAGTTCTGTAAAATCAAAAGAAGACACAAAGGTAACGAAAGGAAGATTTTTGGTAACATGTGAAGCAATAACACTAAGACTATCCCCCTTTTCTCCAAAATGAGTAAGGAGTATAATTTTTACCCCGCTGAAGGCAAGGCGTTTAAGAAATGGCACGGTTACATCAAAACGACTGGTGTCAGTAATAGCTCCATCAGTAACAGGCATGTTCCAATCAACGCGTACAATAACTCTTTTCCCCTTAAATAAACGTACATCAGGTACACAATGGTCTTTCCAATTAGTATTCATAAAATTAAATGTTAACGTGTATATAATGCATTCACTATGTTAATAAACGATATCGCATCTTGAGAAGCTCTCCCAATAAGAAGTCCGTCTACTCCTCCTTCTTCCAAAAATGATTTTGCATTCTCAGCAGTTGCTGTACCTCCGTAGAGTATCTGTACCTTTTTTGCATAATCAATGCCTGCAATTGAAGCAAGAGCGCGTCGTATAGCAATTACCGCTTCAAAGCACTCCTCTGGAGTTGCGGTGACACTTCCCCCAATTGCCCATACTGGCTCATAAGCGATGATTAATTCAGAAAAGAGTTCTCGTTTTACAAGAGAAAGTGTTTGTTTTACATCATTTTCTAGTTCTTCAAGATATTTTCCTTCTTTATCACGTTTATGTTCTCCAAAACATACGATGGTTGTGAATTTTATTTGAAGCGAACTGGCGACTTTTTGAGCACGAGCCTCTACTGTTTCTCCTAATTTTCTTACCTCACTATGCCCGATAATAGTAAATGCCGCACCACCTGATTGTAGTTGTGCAGGAATCTCGACCCCAGTATGTTGTCCAAGTTCGAGTCCTGATACATTTTCTGAGCCGATATATCCACGTTTTGCTAATGGCGCTAAGTGTGGAATAAAAATCTCTGGAGTGGCTACGAAGTAAGCCTTCTTTGGAATTTTGTTTTTTGAGAGTGTAATTTTTCTCTCAATTTGTTTTATGAGTTTTTTCCCTTCGTCCAATGTTTTTGGAGTTGATTTCCAATTACCTACAATAATCGGGGCTGCGCGTTTTATCATGAAAAATAGTATAGCATGCTTCTTTTTGTGGAATACTGCCGGAGATCAGTCCGGGGTGGTATACTTTTGAGTATTATGTCAACAACACCCCAAAAATCTACATCAACCTTTCTTTCTACTGGATATCATGCAAGTATTCGTTTTTTTGCACACCATAAAACGTACGCCGCCTTTCTCTTTGTGGTTAGTATCGCAATTATTTTTTATGCTCTTTTTTCTTCTCCAAAAATTCAAAATGAAGTATATACAGTTGATTCTGGACCCATTGAGCAATATGTAAAAGTTTCTGGAACAGTAGCCTCATCAAAAGATGCCAGTCTTTCATTTCAAACAACTGGAGCCGCTGCATATGTTGGTGTAAAAGTTGGTGACAAGGTTGAACAAGGAAAAGTTCTTGCAACTCTCGTGGGAGGAGATGCTCAGGCGGCGCTTCTTCAGGCGCAGGCAACACTTTCAAATGCTCAGGCGGTATTTGATCAGTTACAACAAGGACCACGCAAAGAAGAGGTTGCAATTAAAGAGCAGACACTAGAGAATGCAAAAAACTCCCTCGACCAAACATATAGCTCGCTTCCTGACTCAATACAAAATGTTGATGCAACTACTGCTGACGTTATAAAAAACAAATTTTCTTCCTTTTTCACTCTTGCCAATGGTCGGTACCAACTTTCTTTTAGTTCATGTGATCAGCGCCTCCAGGGAGTCATTGAAGAAAAACGCACAGCGCTTGAGGGAACACTCGCTACATTTCAAACAAAAAGTTCTGTCATAACATCATTATCATCAACACAGAATATTGATGCTACGTTTGATCAAGCATATAATGCGGCAGTTGCAACCAATGATCTTGTAAACCTAATGTCTAACCTCCTCCTTTTGTCATGCAGTATAAGCAATACCTCACTTGACGGTTCCCGTACAACGCTCTCCCTTGTCAAAACGACAATGACAACACTTTTTTCTGATATTTCTGTAAAACGAAGTGCACTTATTACGGCCAAAAATACTTTTAATCAAGCAGCTCGTGATCTTGAACTAACAAAAGCCGGAACTGATCCATATAAACTAAAAGCCCAATCAGCTGTTGTCGCCCAAGCTGAAGCCCAGGTTGCATCGGCAAAGTCTGGATTAGCCAAGACAATAATAGTTGCTCCGTTTACTGGAGTTATTAGTAATGTAGACGTTTCTCTTGGAGAAATAGTTTCCCCGGGGAAAACCGTAATCAGTATGCTTGCTGTTGATAGTTTTGAAATTGAAGCAAAAGTTCCAGAGGTTGATATTGTCAAAATAAAAACTGGTGCACGAGTCGATGTCACCTTAGATGCGTACGGTAAAGATAGTATATTTCCAGCGTTGGTGACACGTATTAATCCAGCCGCTACAACAGAAGGAACAGTTCCTGTATATAAGGTAATTGTTACATTTGTCGGCAAGGATGATCGTATTAGACAGGGCATGACAGCCAACCTTCAGATTATTACCGAAACAAAAACAAAAGTAATTGTGGTACCCGCAAGATTTATTCAAGTATCTACTGTAGAAAAAGGAAAGGTCACCGTGGTAGATGATAAAGGGATAACCACCATAAAAGATGTCTCGCTTGGTATACGTGGGTCAAACGGACTTATTGAAATTACAGGAGGACTTCTTATCGGTGATGTGCTTGTAGCTCCATCAACCGTCAATCGTCAGGCACAAAAGCAGACAAAATAAATTTATCCCATGAAACATTTTTTTAACACTATTTCACTTGGATTTTTCTTGGCGATTCGCCAAGTAACTCGTTCAAGCCGTTGGGCAACAGGGCTTATTGTTTTTATAATGATGCTGACATTTCTTAATCTTGTAGCAACAAGTGGTTTTCTTGTTGGTATTATTGAAGGAGCTTCTCGATCATTTAAAGAACAGTGGACTGGGGATTTGATGATAGTAAATCGCGATGAGAAAACATACATTGAACACACCAACGACATTATTAGTGTCGTATCATCATTTCCTCAGGTTGATAGTTACGCAACACGAATTGTTGCCGGCGCAAAGGTAGAGGCGAATTGGTGGGAAAAAAGAACAGAAGAAGATACAAATGCGGTATCTAATCAAATTGCCGGAATTGATCCTAAAAAAGAAGATGAAACAACTCACCTAAGCGAAGCCGTTGTTGAAGGAGAATGGTTACAAGAAGGTGATACTAATGGTATTGTTCTTGGCTCTGGCTATCTTGATAAATATTCTCGAGTAAGAGATTTGGTTTCATTACTTCGTGATGTTGAGCCTGGGACAACTGTTAGAGTTACTGTTTCAAGAGCGCCGGTAACAGTAAATCCAGGAAACGAAGGGCAAGAACTTTCTACAACAGTAGATCAAAATACCGCCGTTACAAAAGATTTTATTGTACGAGGAATTATTGATTCAAAGGTTCAATTTGTTTCCTCGCGAGCTTACATTATTGACAGTGAACTCAAAAAAATGCTCGGTAAAACAGATGGCGATGTTTCAGAGATTGCTATTGTAATGAAGAGCGGGGTTGATCCGTACATTGTAAAAACCCCCCTTCTTGATAATGGTTTCGGTGAGTATGCCAAGATTAATACTGCAGAAGAAGGGTCCCCTGATTTTCTTGTAAGCATTAAATTATTTTTTAATATTATTGGAACAATTCTTGGATCAGTCTCTGTTGTTGTAGCTCTTATTACCATTTTCATCATTATTTATATCAATGCCCTTACGCGTCGTCGTCAAATTGGTATTATGAAAGCAGTTGGAGTTACAGAATTTGCTATTGAGTTTAGTTATATTTGCCAAGCATTATTCTATGTACTCATTGGCTCACTCATCGCTCTTGTTATTATTTTTCTCGGACTAAAACCACTCATTGATGCACATCCAATCGATACGCCATTTGCAAGAATTGTACTTGTTGCTGAACCTGCTTCCGTTGCTTTTAAGTTTTTCTTAGTGATGGTTGTTTCTATTTTTGCAGGATACTTACCAGCACGCATCATCGTAAGCACAAATACCTTGAATGCAATTCTTGGAAGAAATAAATAAGAAGAACACACTAATCATATATGCACACACCTTCACCAATCATTGATATAAAAAATATTACCAGGAGTTTTACTGATGGCGATACCATAACGAACGTTTTGAAAGGAATTGATTTAACGGTAGAAAAAGGAGAATTCGTGGCGATCATGGGGCGATCTGGGGCGGGTAAGTCAACGCTACTCTATCAGATGTCGCTTCTAGATACTCCGACATTAGGCTCAATGAAACTAGATGGAAGAGTGGTTGATAATTTTAGCAATTCCGAAAAAACAAAATTTCGCCTTCATGAGCTCGGGTATGTTTTTCAAGATTATTCACTACTCCCTGAGCTTACTGCACTTGAGAACATCATGGTTCCCCTTCTTATGCAGGGCATGAGTAAGGCAAATGCTGCAAAGCGCGCCCGCGAAGTGCTTGAAAGCGTGAACTTGGGACACCGCGAAGGCAATCTCCCCTCTGAGCTCTCTGGCGGTGAACAGCAACGTGTCTCGATTGCGCGCGCCATTACTCACAAGCCAAAAATTATTTTTGCAGACGAACCAACCGCCAACCTCGATACCTTCTCATCACGCCTCGTTATGGATATTTTTAGAAAGCTAAACAAAGAAGACGGCCTCACTATTGTCATGGTGACTCACGAAGAAGAGTATGGAAAGCTGGCAGATAGAATTATCAAGCTCTCAGACGGGCTGGTGGTGAAGTAGAATGGATTTTTTAAAAACGTTTGTATCTTCTCGGATATCTGGGGGATGTTTTTGATTTTTGGAGACTATTGCCAACAGTTGTATGGTCAACTTGCGGGAAGGCTTTTTCAAAAGGGAGAGACTTAAAACGCTCTATAGTTTTTGTTCTTATTTCTTCATCTTCCAAGAGTACAACGCTTTCAAGACTGTGTTCAAAACTATTTTTGTAAAATTTGCCGAACCAGCAATGACAAGGTCATCAAGAACATACACTTTAGCATGAACAAGATGGAAAGAGTTATAGGCAAAAACGGTAAGATTCTCTTCTCCTATTTTCGATACCCAAAACAGCTCTCTGCGTTCTTTTCCCAGGTAATACAATATTGCCCCAGGAATGATAAGTAAGAAAGAGAGTATTTTTACTTTTACAAAAAAAGGTAGAACCAGGAGAACAAACCCAACAACAAAAAGGCTTACTCCCAAGTACTTTATATGAGCTCTTTCTTCGCGCACGACCCTAGAATCTCTCTCGAGAAGTTTTTCTAGTGCGCCGCTATTGTTAGAATAATCATTGGTGGTAATTATTTTTATATCAACGCCAGAAGATTTTTTATCAATAAGTAAATCAATATGGGAAGGAGAGACCCATGGAGACACGATATAGATATTTCTTTTTGCGTTTCTCAAATGAGGAAGAATAAAATCTCCAATATTATTGTTGATTTCTATTTCTATTTTTTTATTCATAATTAAAGAGAGTGGTTTAATGTTGCAAAATACTTCAACCAGTATAGCGCACTTATGCATTGCATACCCTCAAAAAAGTAAAGCAAGGTCGTCGTGACGACCTTGCGGGTCGGTGGGGGGGATCATGGCAGCACCATAAGTGCGTAGTTTCTTGGGTGTAGAGTTTTTTGCACAGGGCAGCCATTGTTACTTGGGCACCTCCCTGGGTAAATTTCCTCCTTCATTTTTGGGACGTCACACTTACAGACTTCATTTGGGAAAAGATGTTGTCTTTCCGTTATCCCTCTAACCATAATCGGGCAATGTGTTCTTAGGGAGAGTTTTGTGGGTTGTTGCCTATTAAGCAAGATAAAGTTACTCACGATGTTGCTCCATTTCTCTAATGTTCAATTCCAACCATAGTACCACATTTGTCTATGGAATACGCACTCTTGCAAAATGCGCGATATATGATATAATGATATATGTATTCGGATGTAAATTATGTGTCTTGTTGTGAGTCGGCCTGTGGCCGGCCATTTTTATTAAAAAATTACGGTTTTGTAGGTATTAGCTTTCGGATTTGTATCTGCTACAAGCTAATAGCTACAAGCTAATAGCTATATAATATGTTAGACATCAAAGCATTAAAAGTTGCCCTAGAGCAACTAGAACAGGAGAAGAAAATTTCTCACGAAAAAGTGGTCGACGCAGTAGAAAAGTCCCTCGCCGCAGCCTATCAGAAAGAATACGGCAAGCGTGGGCAGATTGTCCGTTGTCATATTAATTTTGATACCGGTGAAACAAATTTTGAACAGGTAAAAATTGTTGTCGATGAAACAACCGTGCGCATGCCAGTAGAAGGTGAAGAAGAAACTGTTGCGCCAGCGCACAACGACTACGCACATCATGCAAAGGAAGCAGAAGAGACAGCAGAAGGCCTTCTTCCTCGCTACAATGAAGAGCGTCATATTTTGCTCTCTACCGCAAAACTTCTCAAGAAGAACGCAGAGCTTGGAGAAGAAATTGTATTCCCACTTGATAATCAAGATGACTTCGGCCGTATCGCCGCGCAGACCGCCAAGCAAGTGATTGTACAGAAACTTCGTGAAGCAGAGCGCGAAAGCATTGTCGGTGAATTTACCGACAAAGAAGGAACAATTGTCTCTGGTGTGGTACAGCGCATCGAGCGCTCAACAGCATTTATCGACCTTGGTCGCACCACAGCTATCTTGCCGTATGAGGAACAGATTCAGCAGGAGCGTCTTCGTCCTGGAGAGCGTATTCGCGCGTACCTTTTTTCTATCGAAGAAGGATTTCGAGGGCTTTCTATCCGCCTCTCACGTTCACATCCAAAATTCTTAATTGAACTTTTCAAAAATGAAAGTCAAGAAATTGCAGCAGGCACTGTTGAAATTGTTGCAGTTGCTCGTGAACCAGGAAGTCGTTCAAAAATTGCCGTTAAATCAAACGATGAACGAGTCGATCCAATCGGTGCCTGTGTTGGTCAGCGAGGGGTTAGAGTTTCTGCAATTACCGAGGAACTTTCTGGTGAAAAGATCGATGTTATTGAATGGTCAGCTGATGCTCGCCGTTTTATTGCAACAGCACTTTCTCCTGCGAAAGCACTCTCTATAGAGCTTACTGATGATGAAAAGAAAGCAGTTGTAACAGTATCCCCAGAGGAGCAATCACTCGCAATTGGTAAAGGAGGGCAAAATGTTCGCTTGGCCGCAAAATTGACCGGGTGGAAGATCGACATTATTTCTGGTGGTGAAATGGTTGCAGAAGCAGATGAGGAAGGAGTACTTACCTCACAAGGTATTGTAAGTGATGAAACGCTTACTGAGGAAGTTGGAGAAGTTCTTGAAGCACTTAATGTTGTTGAAGATGTTGCTCCTAAAAATACAGAGATTGAAAATATTGTCGAAGAAGAAAGTACAGAGACTGTATCTGATGTGACCGAAACAACACCTGAAGAAACAAAATAATTTTGGATTATACTATACACTATTAATTAATAACAAAGTAACTATACTATGAATTTACTTCATGAAGTTTCTGCTGGTAAAAAAACCCCTGATGAAATTAATGTCATTGTTGAAATTAATAAAGGATCAAAAAATAAATACGAACTCGATAAGGAAACTGGGTTGATAAAACTTGATCGTGTCATGTACACGAGCCAAGACTATCCTTTTGATTATGGTTTTGTTCCACAAACTCATTGGCACGATGGAGATCCTCTTGATGTTGTGCTCCTCACTACGCATCCTCTTGTTCCAGGACTTCTTCTTACTGCGCGCCCAATTGGAGTTCTTGATATGGTTGACGATGGAGAAAGCGACGCAAAGATTCTAGCTGTTCCTGTTAAAGATCCACGCTGGAATGAAGTTAAAGATTTACAAGATGTAAACCTTCATACCATTGAAGAAATAAAACATTTTTTTGAAACCTATAAGCAGATTCAGAAAAAAGAAGTAACCATTCCAACGATTCGTGATGCAAAAGCTGCCAAGGAAGTTATTGCAGAAGGAATAGCCCTCTATAAAAAAGAATTTACCAAATAAAAGCATCTCCTTATGAAAATTGAAAAAAAAGATCTACCAAAAGGATTGGTAGAATTAAAAATCATTGTTGATGAAAAAGAATTTGAAGGCTACCATGGTAAGGCTTTTACTGTTGTGCAGCAAGCGGTAGAAATTGATGGTTTTAGAAAAGGAAATGCACCAGAAGATCTTATTGTAAAGAAGTATGGTGATATGATTATTCTCGAAGAGATGGCGAATCTAGCTCTACGAGAAGCATATGTGAAAGGTGTTGAAGAACACAAACTGAACCCTATTTCAGAGCCTCAGGTAACAATTACCAAGATTGCGAAAGGCAATCCTCTTGAGCTAACGATTACGGTACCCGTGATGCCTGAGCTTATTCTTCCAGAGTATAAAAAGATAGCTAAAGAGGTTGTAAAGGATGATGAAAAAATCGAAGTAACAGATAAAGATATTGATGATGTGTTAGAGGAACTTCGTAAAGGCCGTCACACACAACATGACCATGAACACCACGATCACGATCACGACCATGATCACTCTCACGAAGAAGGTAAGCAAGAAGAAAGTAAACTTCCAGAACTTAATGATGAGTTTGCGCAGAGCTTCGGAGGTGATTTTAAGACGCTTGTTGATCTTAAATCTAAAGTTCGCGATAACCTTGTCCTTGAAAAAGAACAGAAGCTTCGCGAGAAACGTCGTACTGCTATTATGGAAAAACTCGTATCCGAAACAAAAGCAGAACTCCCTGAGGTAATCATTGAGAGTGAGTTAAATAATATGCTTGCTCAAATGAAAGCAGACATTACTCGCTTTGGAGGAACATGGGAAGATTATCTGCTTCATACTAAAAAAACTGAAGAGGAACTAAAATCTAACTGGAGAGAAGATGCACATAAGCGTGCCATGAGCCAACTTCTTATCCATAAGATCGCTCAAGCCGAAAAGATAACAGCAACAGAAGAAGAAGTTGAAGTTGAGCTTGTAAGACTTCTTGCGACAATACAAGATGCGGATGAGGATAGAGCAAAGGCATATTTATACCAATCACTTACTAACGACAAGGTATTAAACTTTCTTGAAAGCACCGAAGCATAACATTTTACACCCATTTTTATCAGGCTTCTGAAACGAAAAGCGCCACCCAAAGGGTGGCGCTTTTCGTTTCTGTAAAGAATGGGGCTATATCAGACTTTTATACCTGAGGTTCGTGATGTGCAGACTTTTTAGAATGGACAGTACAGTCCCCACACGCACAACTAATTGCCGCCATAATACCTCCAATGATTGCAAGATTCTTGAGAATCATCATGATGTTCATTGGGTTGGAGAGATTATTATGAACAAGAAGTATTGTAAGCGCGGTAAAAGCGATAAGCGCGTACCCTGCTTGGCGAGTCTTGTATCCGTATGCAAATGCAAGAGCAATAGGGATCTCAATAATAATAACAATAAGTGTTACAAGTGGTGCAAAAGGAAGACCAATTTGCCTAATACCTTCTGTAGCACCAGAGAAGTCTTTTAATTTTTGGTAGCCAGCAACCACAAACAAAAGAGCTATAAGTGCACGAGAAACAAGAGCGTAATTAATTTTCTTCATAAAATATATATACAAAAAAGTTAAATAAGATAAGACTAGAACACTTTCTTTAGTCTGCCCCTTTCGGGTACTTTTTTAGTGTACCATGTATTTTGTTTACCTCGATCTTTAGTTGTGGAGGGCTGATGTGAATTCTTCTATAACCTCCTCCCCCACTCTTTTTACAATGTCATTAATTTCTGGATGTGCTGATGATACAAAAGACATTGCTTCATCAGTTTTTCCTTCTTTTGTTAATGCATCAAACGTTACAGCCTCTTCTTCGCTCATAATTCCTATCATTTCGATGAGAGTTCTTTTGAGTATATTTTCTGCAAGTGAAAGAGCCGTAGACTCTTTAGTTTCTTGAGGAAAGTCTTCTATTTCAAGTAGATTTTCTATTTCTTTGATAACATTTTCGTACTCCATATAATTTTTATTTAGCAAAAGGATTAACTTGTTTAAGGATATCTGCAGGTATTTTTCCATCAATTTTTGAGAAATCAATAACTTGCCCAACCTGCAAAGCATTTACGTCCGGAACAATTTTTTCTTGAGCAATATAGGCAATATATTTTGAAATCTCTAAATTTTTTGCCTCTAGGGTGAGATTTTTAAAGGTATCACTTTGGAAGAGATGATCTTTTACGATATCCCAAAGTCTTTCATTTGGAATGACGGTATGAACCATCGATGGAAGATTTTCAAATGTTGCTACAGTTATGTTTTCAGTAGGGATATCAGGAGTTTGATGTATTTCAGGAGATATATCAGCAGAAGAAGGTTCTATTGGGGTGGGTGGTGTTTCAACCGGAGATTCTTGGGTTGTTATTGGTTCTGGTGGTGTTTGGGGTGACGTCTCAGTACCAGAAATACCCTCCATAAAATTACTTAGAAGTTGACCAAGCGTGTACCCAAGGAAAGCAGAAACTCCAATAGCTCCAGCTTCCATAATCAATTTTCTGGAAGCACGTACTTCTTGACCCTCCTTTTCAAGTTTTGCATATTGTTTATCAAGTTGAGTATGAAGTGTGTCATAAAGAACAATTCCAGAAATGACTTTATACCCCGCGGCTGCTAATGTAAGAACGGGGGTAATAAAAGGAATACCAAGAGATCCAACAGCAACAATTGAAAGCCCCGTTCCGTACCGTATTGCTGGAGGCAAGGCATTAAACTTTTCTGCAATTTTTGCCGAAGCTTTTGTAAAAATATTTTTTCGAAGACCGTCCCCAATTCTTTCGAGAAGACCCCTCTCTCTTCTTGATGTTTCATCATTAATAGTAGTTATTCCTTTTTCTGCACGTTCTAGTCTCTTTTTAAGGTCTGCTATGTATTCTGGAGATCTTTTGTCTACAACAGAACTCTTTTTACCAAGAACATTTTCCCAGGCTCTTTTTTCTTCTGCGGTCACGCTATCAATTTCTTGAGGGGTTGGTGTAGTACTTTTACCAAATACTCTTTCGACTTCTTCAGGTTGTATATCTTTTAATTCCCCAACAGTAGGAGCTACCGGGTCTTGTGTGGTAGGAGGTCTAGTAATCTTGATGGTAGTGTTTGTGTCTGGTCCTGGTCGCAAGGTCTTTGCAATTCTCAAAGTTCTTTCAACATCCGTTTCTTTTCTCGGTTCTTTTGTTTTTGTGCCAAACAGACGAGAGATTCCACTAAAAATTCCACGCAAGACATGTGACTTAGGAGAGGTAACCATATTATTTTCTTGAGTTTTTTGAACAACCGGAGTTTCTGGGGTGGTAGGAGAGACC
>CAYYCT010000005.1:5712-8743 GCA_964470485.1 uncultured Candidatus Saccharibacteria bacterium | reverse complement strand
CAATTGGTTGTTGTACCGGAACAGCCTCTGATTCTTTTGGCATCATTGCATCTATATTGAAAGATGACTGCTCATGAGTAGGAGGATTTGGTAGAGCAGCTATTTCGGCGCCGACAATGTTATGTATTCGAAGCGCTTCTCTTGCTGTCGTTATAGGGTCAGAATTTCTTTGGGTAGTATTATCATCAATGTTCACAACATAAGGAACAGGTTCTTTAGGTGATAGTGGTTCCGGGAGTAGTATGTTCGGAGGAACTGATTGAGTTCTTTCTAAGGGAGGAATTGACGCGGTTGCCGACGCTATAGCAGCAGCAACTCTCCTATTAAAATCCTCCTCCTCTTTCGATTCAGGAGGGGTAACGATAAATTCTTTTTTTTGAGGATCTTGTTCCATGCGAAGTATTTCTCGTTCAGTATACAGTATTATTTATAATAAATCAGAAAGTAGTGCACATGTAATACCTGCAGTTTCTGCACGAAGCACGGTTTTGCCAAGCGATATACAACTGAAACCGCTTTCTTTGAAAAGTTTTTCTTCGTTGTCAGTCCAACCTCCTTCTGGGCCAACAAGAAAAACCAAAGGAGACATGTTTTTTACAGCACTCGTTTTTTCAGCAAGAATTTCTTGCAAATTCTTCCCTAGGAGTGTTGCCGGGTAAACATTTTCTTTAGGTATTTCGAGTTCTTCTAGTAATTGGGGAATCTCCTTAAGAGTTTTTTGTGGATGAAGCGTTAGGATGTCCCCTCGCCCTGATTGTTCTGTCGATTCTTTTATAATTGATGTTAATCGTTCCTCAGAAAGTTTTTTCTTTTCGGTTCTCTCGGTAATCATTGGGATAATATCAGTAACGCCAAGTTCCACAGACTTTTCAACGACAAGCTCAAAGAGATCTTTTTTTATCAAAGTAAGAAAAAGGTATGATTTTCTCTGTGGAATATAAGCAGACTTCTTTTCTGTAAGGAAAAGCGTGCAAGAAGAAGGAGAGGCATGGTTTAGTCGATAGATGTAGTCATTACCATCGCCGTTAAAGAGGATAACAAAATCACCACTTCTGTATCGAAATACTTTCAACCATTGCTTAATTGTAGAAACATCTTCTATAACAACTTCTTCACCAAGGGGTTGTAAAACATAGAAGCGATGTAATCGCATACGTATAAGCCTACAGAAGTTAAAAAGACATTGCAATACAAACCAAAAGACAATCTTTCTAAAAGGATTGGTGTAGTTGAAATAATAAAAGACAGTTATCCACAGATAAACACTTGCATATAAAAGACATAGTAGTATTATTAAGGACAGGGTAGATGACGTGACTAATAACGCTCACCCGTGCTTAACGGGCTAAAAAAAGTTAATGCACAAATCTACCACAATTGTTCCTTCACATTGCGGACTATAAAGATCATTATTAGATCTCCGCACCAATCAAACCCAAAAGGTTTGCATGAAGTTTGTTTCTTGTATACATTGTTTCAGGTGGGGTTATCTTGTCCTCACTTGGTTACAATTGTTCTTTTTATCAGCTTTTAGGTTGAGATAACCCATGTAGCTATAAACATCTTCTCAAAAATCCCTTGCATTTTGCGTACGAAATCCTTCGCGCTCAAAATGCAAGGGATTTTTTTATTTTTTAAATAAAAGGACAAAGATATGTCCGATAAAGAAGACGATAAAAAAGAAATGGGCGGCCGCTACGCGGCCGCCCAGTATGCCCCCTTACTTTCTGGACTTACGCCCAGAGAGGATCATCATCCATCCGAAGCCGAGGAAGCCAAAGATGATGAAGATGCTGTAGGTGAGGTATATCAACTTGGAGCCCATACCCCGTATGGTGAGGGTAAGGGCCCACATTCCAGCAATTGCCGCCCAAGACAGGAGAAGTGGGCCAACTCCACGAATGCCACACAAGCATTCAAGTGCCGCACCCCCAGTCTTTCTCCAAAGCCACCTTCCGTGACCAGCAGCAGTTATCACCGCAAGAAGGAGGGAGACAATGGAAGCCACTACGGCCACCCACCACCAAAGGTTTTTCCCCAAGAACCAGGCATGTCCGATCGTCACCATGATAGAGACGATCGAGGCAATGACCCAAGTCCAACCGGGATGCCTTGTGGCAGTTCGCAGTATGGCCACCCACCACCCATCGAAACAGGCGATGGAGAATGCTAGCGCTGTGAGTATGGCGACCACCCCAAGATGTGGCTTCCCGTTCCAGAAGAGGAACGAAGCAGTCACAGTCGAGATGATTGTCAGCCATGCCAATGGATGGGAAATGACATTCCCCACCCAGGCACGACCACCACGAACGGCTCCGCGACCAACTGCCGCACCACCTCTGACCCCCAATCTTCTTAGCCACCGACCGAAGTCGACAGCGATCGGGCGAGCACGACGCGCTACGCTGACCAAGGCCGTTGACACCGCACGACGAACCCCCGCGGTGAGCAGGAGCCCAAAGAACAGCGCAATGCCAAGAAAAAGCAAAGCATCACGGTACTCCCCGTAAAACACAGAGAGTATCGCGGGGGGTATTGTGGCCGACAGAATCACATTCCTCAAGAAGTTTGGCATAACGCCTCCCAGTAGTTAGATAATGAGCTTTTTGCAGTAATTACCCCATCACTAGGGAAATACTACAATATAATATACAGTATATCATATTGTAGTATCTTTGTCAAGATGTTTTTTATAAAAAACCTTTATTTTACAATAGATAAATCACCATCTAATTCCCCATTAGAACTGTAAATGTGTTTAATGCACAATTTGCCTGCTCCAAACCACGAACTGTTTCAATAAGGTAATAACAAACATCAGGGCCAGTTACTTTAAGCATTTCCCCAACCCATTCAATTACATACGTTGTAGCATCAAGAGAGAGTAAAAATCCTTCAGGGGTTACGGTAAATGTTGGTTCCATACGTTACTAGGTTATGAGTATAATACCTTTGTACTAGCATGTTTTTTATGGTAGTGTCAACTATATATACAAGCACGAAGTCTTTTGTGATATAGTGCAAGTATCCC
>CAYYCT010000005.1:0-5612 GCA_964470485.1 uncultured Candidatus Saccharibacteria bacterium | reverse complement strand
GTTATTGAAAAAAGCCAGTTTGGCGAGCGAGCATATGATATTTATTCGCGCCTCCTTAAAGAAAGAATTATTTTCTTAGGAGATGAAGTTAATCAGTACACAGCGTCTATTGTGGTAGCACAAATGTTGTTTCTCGAAGCTGAAGACCCAAAAAAGGACATCATGCTTTATATCAACTCCCCTGGCGGAAGTGTTTATGATGGGCTTGCTATTTATGACACCATGAAACATCTTAAATGTGATGTGGCTACTGTTGGAATGGGTATGCAGGCGTCCATGGGAGCATTTCTTCTTTCTAGTGGAACAAAAGGTAAGCGTAGTATTTTGCCACACGCAACAGTGATGATTCACCAACCATCAGCCGGAACTCGTGGGAAAGTAACCGACATGGAGATAGATCTCAAAGAAGGAGTTCGTCTCAAAAAACTTCTTAATGAAATTCTCGCCAAAAATACTGGCCAGAAAGTTGAAACCATTGAAAAAGATAGTGATCGCGATTACTGGATGTCACCAGATGAAGCAAAGAAATATGGCATCATCGATAATGTTCTCAAGCCAAAAGTAAAATAGTATGAATTTTACAGTACTTCTTATTGAAGGGGCTGTCACGTTTATCATCGGTGGAGCGCTTGGGTATGTAATTCGTCATCAGGTTGCTAAGCAGAAACGTGGCTCGATAGAAGCAGAACTTGAAGAAAAAATCCTTCAAGCCAAGCGTGATGCGCGCGCTATCGAAGATGAAGCCCTCACTCGAGCAAGTGTTCTTCGCGAGGAGTTAAAGCGAAATGAAGATAGAATAGTAAAACAAGAAGAGCGGCTCGATAAACGTGAAAACGAGCTTTCTTTGAAAGAAAATAATCTCGACAAAGAGTTTGAACTCTTAAAACAAAAAGGAAGAGATCTTGAAGCTACTAAAGATCGCCTTGTCGAAAAGGAAAAAGAAGTTAGTGCAACCCTCGAAAAGGTTGCGTCTCTTTCTGAGGGTGAAGCTCGAGAGAAACTATTTGCAAAAATTGTAAAAGAAGGAGAAGAGGATTTACAATCAAGAATTCTTAAACTTGCTCGTGATGGTGAAGCTAAGCTGGAAGAAAAAGCGCGGGATATTTTAGTAAGTAGTATTTATCGTATCGCTAACGGTCCTATTGCGCAGTTCATGACTTCTACCGTTGAGATCGAAGATGAAGAGATAAAAGGAAAAGTAATCGGTAAAGAAGGGCGCAATATCAAAACCTTTGAGCGTCTTGCCGGAGTTGAACTTTTGGTGGATGAAGTTCCTGGAGGAATTGTGATTTCCTGTTTTGACCCAGTACGTCGCGCTATTGCAACAAATGCTCTCCAAATGCTTATCAAGGATGGTCGTATTCAGCCAGCAAAGATTGAGGAATGTATTGATAAAGCCAAGAAGGAAATTGGAGTATTCATGAGAAAGAAAGGAGAGGAAGCCGTTCTTGCCTGTGGTCTTCTTTCAATGCCTGAAGAACTTATTCCGATTATTGGTCGACTGTATTTTAGAACAAGCTATGGACAGAATGTACTTGATCATTCTATTGAGATGGCACATATTGCAGGAGTGTTAGCAACTGAACTTGGTGCTGATGTGTATGTTGCAAAGGCAGGGGCACTTCTCCACGATATTGGAAAGGCGGTTGATCATGAGATACAAGGGACACATGTTGAGATTGGAAGAAAAATTTTAATGAAGTACGGCGTGGATGAGCGTGTGATACTTGCAATGCAAGCACACCATGAAGAATATCCGTATGAAACTCTCGAGAGTGTCCTTGTACAAGTAGCAGATGCCATAAGCGGTGGACGCCCTGGAGCGCGTCGTGATACTGTAGATCGCTATATTAAGCGTCTTGAGGATTTGGAGGCCTTGGCGATGTCATTTTCTGGCATTGAAAGGGTCTACGCACTTCAGGCGGGTCGTGAGATACGTGTTTTTGTCTCCCCTCTTCTTGTAAGTGATTTGGAGGCACGAGATTTGGCTCGCAATATTGCACTACGAGTAGAACAGGAGTTACGGTTCCCTGGGGAGATCAAGATACATGTCATTCGCGAGTCGCGCATGATTGAGTTTGCTCGTTAATAAAAAATCCCACGCTGTGCGATTTTATTGTTATTTCATTTTTCAGAAGCTTCTCTAGTTTCTTTTTAAAAAGTGCGGTAAGTTTTCTATTTTAGTAAAAAATTTCTTATGGCTGGAATAACTCTTCTGGAATAAATTTAACAGATTTTACTTCTTTGAACTGTTTCGCCGTTGCCTCAATTTGACTCCACAAGATAGTTGTACGACATGATCCACCACTTGTTTTGTGGTTTGGATCAAAGAATGTCAGGGTGAGCGTACCATCTATAAGAGAACTGGTCAGAAGTGATACTCCATCAAGTGGGAAAAAACTTGTAAGCCCGATATTTTTCTCATCTGCAGTTACACCCCCAAGAAGTAATAGTTCTATGGTGTCTTGTATTGGTGTTGCAGATCGAGGAATGGTTCGAGTGACGGGGACTAGTCCAGCTTTAGTACACTGCGTACCTCCTACACCTTGGTCTTTCGATTCATTATAGTAATACAAAGTAACGGTACTATTCTTTTGGGAGGCCCCTTCTTTTGTTGCTAAGCCAAAAATGAGACCAAAAACAAGTATTCCTGAAAATAGACTTACGACTGGGAGTATTTTTTTCATGGCTTAATTTTATCACACAACATTTTCACTAAAAAATAGCGTAGACAGAAATGTCTACGCTACATGTTGAACACATTTGCTTATTGGTCGATTGCTTCCGTCTCGGTTCTCACGAGCTCTTCGGCGCGACCATCATCCTTGCCAAGCTTGGGCTTGGCGAAGAATTCATCGCGTTGCATGTACGAGACACCGAAGAGATTCGGACGTTCACGGAGCAGTGCCTCGCGGTCGAGTTCTTCGATGACACGGACGTACTTCTTCAGTCCGTTGTGCTTGAGCATCGCGATGATGTCTTCATCGGTCTTGCCATCTGCAATTTCGACGTACGGCGTCGTCCATCGCCAACCGAAGACTCCAGCAAACGTCTTCTGCGAACGAGTCAGTTTCGTCATCTCGATCTTGCGAGCCGAAGCGAAAGCAAACAGTGCATTGAAGAACACGTCGCGTTCCTTCGTGAGACCTTCAACGATAAGCTTGGTTTCAGCTTGAATCGCCTCCACCTTGGCCTTCGCCTCACGCTTCGCGCGATTGATGGCAGATTGTGCCTTGCCAATCGACACGAGGAAGGAGATTGCTTCCGTGATGGAATGAGGAACGAGAGTGAAAGACTTCTTGATACGAGTGATAGCCATTGCAACTTCTCCTATGTTGATTGCCCCAGAAAGAACTTCGTTACTGATGTAACTGATATCACTTTACTCCCTTGCAAAGAATATGTTAAACTGTCGTCGAAAGTCGACAAATAAGTATTTAGGTATAGAAAGGAGTTACCACGATTTATTATTTTGTTTCTTCATCCATGAATACAAGCCTTGAATCAATTTTACGCGATCTTGATCTTCATCCGTCATCATCAAAAATTTATCGTGAGCTTCTCGAGCACGGTGAAACAACTGCCCGCATGCTTTCTGATCGATTGCACATCACTCGCCCGTCGACATACGATCATTTGGCAATTCTCAAGAAAAAAGGATTAATTGTTGAAAGAAAAATCGACAACAAAACATTCTTTTCTGTAGGGAATATAGAGCAAGTAAGGCATACCCTTACCGAAAAAATACGCACACTAACCGAGCATGAAAAAACATTTACTACTATGCTTCCTGAACTTCTTGCACAAACAAAAACTCAGGCACCACGCATAAAATTTTTTGAAGGGACAACAGGACTCAGCTACCTGTTACACGACTTATTGTGGAGTAAAGGAGAGACGGTTTCTACTATGTGGCCCCATGAAGAAATGCAACGTGTCCTAGGGAGTGATACGCTTATACGCTTTAACGACAAGCGAATTCGGGAAAAGATCACCGTGCACGCCCTATGGCCACACGCCATGAAACCAAAAGAAGGATATATCTGGAACAATAAAGATCTATTAACAAAAAGAAGATACGCGCCAAAGGGACTGCATTGGTCGATGGGTTACACAATTTACGGGGATAAGGTTTCTTTTATCTCATCACACAAGGAAGTTTTTGGTTTTATTGTCGAATCTCGTGAGTTCGCCGCGCTCATGCAACTACAGTTTGATGCATTATGGGCGATTGCTAAAGAAAAATAATTTTTTTGACAAAATTACTTTTCATTGTTTCATGACTTGCCAAAAACCCTGTGCGTACTATACTTATTACATCCTATCGTTTGCTCCATGCTTTCGAGGGAAATTAATAAATTTATTTTCTGATGATGCGGTCCTAGGAAAACGCATTATCATTAACATCAAACTCTATGAATAAAGCAGGTCTCGTTGAAGCAGTACACGCAGTACTCGGCTCAACAAAGGTACAAGCAGAAGAAGTGGTAGAAACAGTTTTCGGTACAATAGTAAAAACTCTCTCAAAAGGAGATGAAGTAGCTATTGCTGGTGTAGGAAAGTTTACTGTAAAACTACGCAAGGCTCGTGAGGCTCGCAACCCAAAGACCGGAGAGACAGTTAAGGTTCCAGCAACAAAGGTTCCTAAGTTCTCAGCAGCTAAGGCTCTTAAGGACGCTGTTAAGTAATTAACATCTGTTTCTCAATAACAAAAGTCGCGACCGAAGGTTGCGACTTTTGTTATATCAATTTAACGGTCATTTCCATTTGCCCAAACATCACCCTCAGGTTTCCCTTTTTTAATTTCAGACAACTGATCAAGAGCTAATTCGGTTTCTTTGATAATGGAGTCAAGTGTAGAAAGTCTTCCCCTTGCATCTGGATTTTTTTGGTCTTTCTTTAGAATTTCTAGTTGCACAAGTCTTTCGACGCGTACTTGCTGCAATGTTTTAAGAAGTGATTCTTTTGTTAACGGGGTTTCTTTTATAGGGATCCCACCAACGAGAAGATTTGGTTCGAATTTTCTTCTAGCACATTCCGCCATTAACTCACTTATTTTTAAAGAAGCCTCTGTTTCAAAAAGTGACCCTCTTTTTAATCCTCTTCTGCTATCTGATAACTCATGAAGCTTCTTTTCAATGGCCTCATTAGTTAGGTATCGATATGGTCTATCTTCTCGGTGATTTGGTGCTTGTTCTATTGGGTCAAGCGTCGGAAATTTTAATTCATTCTGTTTTTCTGTAATAGTTTTTTGGATAGATGCCAATTCTCTCAAAATCTTCTCCTTCTCTTCATAAAAATTTTCTAATTTTTGATGAGTATCAGTATCTGACTCCCCTGCTTGTAGGAGTGTAATGTTGTTTTGGATACCCCCTAATCTATTTAAAATCTCCTCTTTTATTTCGTAGAGAGACTCTAGATCAAGGTTATGTAGGTCATTAATTTCTTCTACGGTAACTCCATTTTGGTTTGTTTCATTTTCAAACATATCTATGAGTGTATCATATTCTTTTTAACAAAAGATATATAGTATATTGCTAAAAATAGGTACACACTAAAAATTTCTATTTTTGGCGCCTCTTTATTATTTCATTGATTGCAGATAGATTACG
>CAYYCT010000004.1:0-41492 GCA_964470485.1 uncultured Candidatus Saccharibacteria bacterium | reverse complement strand
TTGATAACCTTCATACAGTCTTCATCAGAGAGAGGGTCTGTTGGAGGGCGTCCTTGGGTTACGAGTTCATTAGTAAATGCAGCGAGAATCATGCGAAGTGTTCCAAGGCGAACAGTATCTTTCGCAATCATTGCTGGCTTGATTTCGGCTTTAATTTTTTCTTGCATAGTGATGTACAGTATATCATATACAAAAATGGTATACTTTTTTAATATGTCGCTAGAGATACTCGTTATTGGGGGGATTGGTGCAGTGATTATTGCACTGTTGGTTGCTGTACTTCTTAAAAATACTAAATCTAGCAGCGGAGAAGACGATCAGGCGTTTCTTATTCTTAACGATCAACTAGAAAAATTGCGTTCCATGGTAGAAAATAAGCTTGAGCGATCATCGTCTGATCTTCATCAAGTGCTTCATCGTCAGAATACCGAAGCAACGCGACTCATTACCGAGATTACTCGCGAACTCACGGAAGTGAAGGAAGGAAACAAGCAAGTGTTCTCGATGACAGAACAATTACAAAATCTTGAGAAGGTACTTACTCACCAGAAGCAACGCGGGAATCTTGGTGAGGCGTCGCTTGAACTTATTCTTTCAAACATGCTTTCTCCTGGGCAATATGAGATGCAGTATTACTTCAAAAATGGCGAAGTGGTTGATGCCGTCATTCATACGAAAGATGGGATTATTCCAATTGATGCAAAATACTCGCTTGATAATTATCAGCGACTTATGAATGCCGTCGACGAGGATGATGTTGCATACTATCAGAACGAATTTAAAAAAGATATTCAAAAGCGCATCGACGAGACATCTAAATATATTCGACCAGATGAGGGGACACTACCTTTTGCGTTTATGTTTATTCCAGCAGAAGGAATTTACTACGACTTATTAGTAAATCAAGTTTCTAAAGGGGCAGTCAATACACAAAATTTGATTGAGTACGCATATAATAAAAGAAAAGTTATCATTGTCTCCCCGACAACATTTTATGCGTACCTTCAGTCAGTGCTCTTTGGTTTTAAGGCGTTCAAGATAGAAGAAAGTGCTAAGCATATTGAGAAGCGTGTCGGAGAACTTGGAAAACATCTTGAGGTATATGAGGAATATATGAAAAAACTTGGGGTAACGCTTGGTACAAGTGTGAATCATTACAATACTGCATACAAAGAATTGAAGAAAGTTGATAAAGATGTGTTTCGTATCACAGGAAATGAAATCGGAGTAGAGCCAACACTTATCGATAAGCCGACATTTGAGGAAGAATAAAGATAGAAGATGGTCGTTCAAGATTAAAAGAAAATAGTAATGTATATTAAAGAATAAAGCCGCCCGAAGGGCGGCTTTCGTGCTGTGACTGATCATGTTGTCAGTCCGCAGGTTTTTTTAGAGACATGAGAGATATGTACATGTTTACGATGGAACTGAATGCAGAGATGTCTTCATTTCTTAGGGCTTGATACTCGATTTTCAAGAGACGCCACTCTACTTTCCAGCTCCAGAATTCTCCCATGTTTACAAGCGCTTGCCCTAGCACAACAATAAGAACAATGATTGCTCCAGTGAATGCAACGATCAAGTCGAAAATACACCACAGTGGACTACAGAGCATGACTAGTTCTCCTTTCAACGCACTAAGGAGATATAGACAGGTATCGACGAAAGAAAGGCAAGCGTTCCTCCGCCTGTAATAAGCGCAATCATGACAAGGAAGGTAATCATCGATTCATTCCATACGTCAAGGAAGCTGGCGAGGAAACTATTGGCAGCACACCTGAGTGTGTTTACTTTACTCTCACGTCGTGTGTCCCAATAAACAACGGTGAACAATGAGATCAAACCAATCATGAGTCCAATCGGGGAAAACAGGAGAGAGAAGAAGCTTATGTTGGCAAGAATCATTTCAAGCGAGATCATGGTTTTTCCTCTTTGGTTTGGATAGATAGAAAAATGGAAAGTGCAACCAACTCACAACGAAGGTAAAAGTGTACCCCAAACACATTGGCACAGGATTTACTTGTATGTCTTCGAAGATGACGAGTAGTCCACGAACATCACTTCTTCCATGACGATTCCGTTCAATGTATGCAAGATGCAAGATGGCGGATATACCACCCAATACCCAGAAAACTAACAACCCCAAAACCTGTGGAGTTACCAACCAAAATTCTTCATGCATGGTAGGTTCCTTCGTGGTTAATATAGAAAGATTGATTCTTTGGATTCTCGTAGAACATTACTATAAAAGATAAAGAGTGTCAATATACCTAGCTCCATAGACCCTTGCATAGAATTGTAAAATAGTGTATAATTTCTCAACTATGTCATTCGCAGTCATTCAAACAGGGGGGAAACAATACAAAGTTGCCGTTGGCGACGAAATTGCAGTTGAGAAAATCGCTGGGGATTATAAGGTTGGCGACAAAATTACTATCGATTCTGTTGTTCTTAAGGACGACGGAAAGACAACAACTCTTGGAGCTCCTTTTATTACAGGTTCATCGGTTGCAGCAACAATTACCGAAGCAGGAAGATTGGATAAGGTTCTCGTCGTTCGTTATCGTCAAAAGTCACGCTATCACAAGAAAAATGGCCACAGACAGCCATATATGAGTATCAAGATTGATGCAATCAAGTAATCGCGGAAGTTATGCGGAATGAACGCTGAATTACGCGGAAAACACTAAAGCGCGGCCTTCGGCCGCGCTTTAGTGTTGGAGTTATATTTTTTTAATTTGCTTTTTCTTGTGTCAACATGATAGGATTTTTGTGTAAGCTCATTCCACTCTACAGGGGTTCGCCATGAAGACCACCACTAAGTATTCTCTGCAAGACATAAACCCTGAATTCCGGATGCTTCATCGTCTTGCGAAGGTATTTTACATTGGAAATTCACTGTTTATCGTATTCATTTTTTCCTATCTTGGGTACAGTATTTTTGAAATTCTCAAGTACAACGAAGTAGCCAAGCATGCCATGCTTACCTTTGTATCCTCGCAGGCATTCTGGGAAATGTTCGTATTCCTGTTTTGTTGTTTACTTGTGAGCTCCCCACTTGAGCAACTGAAAGAGTTTTCAAACCACCCCTCGTTCTATTGTTTGTCATCTGGTTCGGATCGAGAATTGATCGCTTGGTATATCGGAGTGTCACAGTATGCACTTTGGATTCTATTCATACCTTCTCTCGTGCTCTCGTCATTCTTGGGAGGGAGGGTCGTTTTGGCGGCCACTCAGGCGATTCTTAATGGTATGCCAATCATTGCGATTTCGGCCACCTTTGCCTGTTCCTGTCTCTGGGTACTTCGGTATTACGAGAAAAAGTGGAGGATGACCGAACTAAGTGGTTTTCTTGGCAATCCATTATTATAATATAGAAGCAGTCAAAACGAAGTAGATGATGGCGCTTACTATAGAAATGATCAACGTGCGCTGTCTGTATACTCCAGAAATGGGGACAAACGATAGTGCACGTTTTGTATCTTTGGGCCTCACTTAAAAAAAGCCGCGTTTCGCGCGGCTTCATGGAGGACGACTGTCTTATCAACAGCGTTCCTGTCTTGTGATTTTTTCTAGGGCATCACGTGCCTCAGCGACCCTCTTCGCTCCCAGATAGGTAAGTAGGATGAACCCGACGAAGAGCAGCCATTCGAAGGGGATGCTCTCCACAAAGTATGTCAGAATTGGATAGCTGATGGACACACCCAGCCAAAGCGCAAAGTTTCGAAGAGCGTTTCGTCTTTCAGCCATAAACTCTTCTCGTTTCGGATGTATATTCATCAGATGTCTCCTGTGTCGATAGAGAAAGGAACAGAACGGAGTATTAATTATATTATACTATATTAAAACAGATATGTCAATCTCTACGTTCCAATGCGCTCTTGAATGTATTGCGATCAACATACTCTAGCTCAAGCCCTGAGGAGAGTCCTCGCGCAAGGTGGGTTAATTGTATTGTTTCTATTCCAACGATTTGTTTAATTGTTTTTTCTATGTACTCAGTTGTTGTATCGCCATAATCAGTCACAGGAAGAGCAAAAATAATTTCTGAAAGAGATTTTTTTTCTATACCAGCATGAATGTATGTAGTGAGCTCACGAATACGAATGAGTTCTGTCGGCTTATCGGCGAGCGGGGGGACAAGACCGCCAAGAATAAAATAGAGCCCATGGTATGAGCCAGTTTTTTCTATTGCATCTAGGTCAAGCTCTTTTTCGACAACCATGATGGTAGATGTCTCCCGTGAAGCGGACGAACAGATATCACAGAGATTATTTTTTTGTGTAGGACTTCTGTCTCCATAATAACGGAAGCATTGTTCACATTGCTTTCCAGTTGATTTAAGGGCTTCAAGAGCAGTAATAAGCTGTTCTTTATAATGAGAATGTTCACGTAATAAAAAATAAACAAAACGCTTCGCTTGTTTTGGTCCAATGCCTGGAAAGCGCATAAAAAGTTCTGTAAGTCTGTCGGTAGGATTCATGTCTTCGCAGTATAGCAAAGGGTAGTGGTTTGAGACCAGAGTTTAAATAGCTTAAGAGGCGTTTTTAAAATTCTGGCATATTTACGGTAGGAAGGCTGAAATCTCCAAATTCACTTTTTTCCACTGAGACGAACGAAGTCTTCTTATCATCAAAGAAGAGTTCGACAATTCCTGTTGGGCCGTTACGATGCTTTTCAATCAGAATTTCTACGATATTTTTCTTCTCAGTATTTTCGCCATATTTATCCTCACGATGAATAAACATAACAACGTCCGCATCTTGTTCGATAGATCCAGAATCACGAAGGTCAGATAGGCGTGGGCGGCCACCACGTGATTCTACCGCACGAGAAAGCTGAGAAAGAGCAATAACTGGAGCGTTAAACTCTTTAGCAAGCGCCTTGAGTGATCGAGAAATCTCGGTTACTTGGTTAACCATGTTATCGTAACTTTTTGCTGTTCCCATAAGCTGAAGGTAGTCAACAATAATAAGTCCAATTGGTCGATCAGTATGAAGACGTCGAAGGGTACTTCGCATATTAAGAATAGAGTTGGCAGCTTTGTCATCAACATAGATAGGGGCTTTCATAAGTTCATGCATCCCTTGTTGAAGTCGTTGGAATTCTTCGTCGAGAGAAAGTTTCGCTGTGCGAAGTTTCCAACCGTCCACTTGAGATTGTGCAGAGAGCATACGATCAACTAACTGTTCTTTACTCATTTCCAAGGAGAAAATCGCAACAGGGATATTATGTTTTACGGCAGCATTACGAGCAAAATCAAGCGCAAGAGATGTCTTACCAACAGATGGGCGAGCAGCTAAGATGATAAGGTCAGAGGGCTGGAATCCAGAGAGTTTGGTATCAAGTTCTTTAAAACCACTAGGGACTCCACGCATACCACCGTCTTTTTCGGAAAGCTTTTCGATGCGCGCCCACGTCTCATCAATCATTTCTTGGAAAGCAATAAGGCGATCAGAAGAACCACCACGGGCAGTAATTTCATAAATTTGCTTCTCCGCTTCCTCAAGTACAGATTCAAGGGGGTCACTTTCATCATAAGCAACCTCTGATATGTGGTTGCTTGCTTCAATGAGACGACGAAGAAGCTCTTTTTTGCGGACAATCTGTGCGTAGTATTTTATATTTGCAGCGGAGCCAACAAGCCCGAGTAATTCTGATAGATATGGAGCCCCGCCGATCTGATCAAAATCTTTACTTGTTCGTAGTGCGGCAGAGACAGTAAGAATATCTACCGGCTCTTTATTGTTAACAAGATTTTCTATACATTCATAAATAATTTGATGTTTTGCCGCATAGAAACTTCGTGACGTGATGAGATCAGAAATATCAAACAGTGCATCTGATGAGAGAAGGAGTGAGCCAAGAAGAGCTTTCTCACTCTCAAGATCTTGTGGAGGAACACGGGGGCCCCGAAGTGGGTCTTCGGTAACTTTTCTGTCATAACTTTCATAGTTACCTTTGCGAGAGGTTTTCTTTTTTGAGGATGAGCTCAGTTGGTCGAGTGGTAGCATGTACTAGAGTGTACTAGAGCCTGTGTACTATGCACAAATAGAAATATATTGTATCGTGCGAAAAAGAGGGGATGAATTGGGGATAAAGGGCAGGCAGTAGCCATTAGCCTTTAGGTGGTAGGAGCATACAGCCACAAGCATTTTGCTAGTAATAAAATCTCAAGAAAATTATAGGGCGCAGCCGCTAGGCCGCGCCCTATAAAATTGTATAAAAATCATTACCATCAAATGGGAGTCGTTTATTTTTTTGTTACCTCTTGTCCTCCCCCTGTGTCTTTTACGGTAAATCCACAAGATTCAATTTCGGTACGGAGGCGGTCTGATTCTTGGTAGTTGCCAGCGAGGCGCGCGCTTGCGCGCGCCTCAAGTAGCTTGTTTACCTCCTCCGGTATTTCAAGTGTCTCTTCCTTTACACTCTCCAATCCAAGACCAAGCACAACACTCATGGCGACAAGTGTTGTATATTTATTTTCATCTACCACTGTCTCATCCTTCATCATCTTCCAGAGTACTGCAACTGCTTCTGGCGTGTTGAGGTCATCCCGAAGAGCCTCCATGAACGCAGTCATATAGTTTTCTTCCGCATTACCAACCTCACCCTTGTGAGCAAGTGCAAATTCTACTAGCTTTTTGTATGCGACGGTTGCAGCATCAAGTGCTTCGAATGAAAATGAAAGCTCGCGACGATAGTGTGCAGTCATCAAAAAGTAGCGATAGCTAAGAGGTGAGTATCCCTTTTCAACAAGTGAAGCAATAGTAAGAAAATCGCCTGAAGATTTTGACATTTTACCCGTTGTGTCTTGGAGATGGTTATTATGCATCCAGTAGTTCACATACGTCTCTCCTGTGACACATTCACTCTGAGCTATTTCATTCGTATGGTGTACGGGGATGTGTTCTATTCCTCCAGTATGAATATCAAAATGAATACCAAGGTATTTCATTGACATCGCCGAGCACTCAATATGCCACCCTGGAAATCCTTTACCCCACTTTGAATCCCATTCCATCTGACGCTGTTCATGTGTTGGGGAAAATTTCCATAACGCAAAATCAGTAATATTTCTTTTTTCTTTATTTTCTTCTACTCGTGCCCCACTTCGTAGTCCTTCAATGTCTAGATGCGCAAATTCTCCATATCGTTTGAATTTTGAAGTATCAAAATAGATGCCATCGTCTATTTTGTAGGTGTATCCAGCTATTTCGAGTGCTTCCACAAGAGCGAGTTGTTCTTTTATATTATCTGTTGCACGAGGAAAAATAAATTTTTCAAGTGGGATATTGAGCGCTACCAAATCAGCAAGATAAGCATCTGTATAGAGCTTAGCAATTTCCCAAACACTTTTACCTTCTCGACGGGAACCTTTCTCCATCTTGTCTTCGCCAGTATCACCATCAGTAACAGTATGACCAACATCAGTGATATTGATAACGTGAGTCACTTCATAGTTGGAAGCAGTAAACATTCTTCGTAATGTGTCAGCAAACACTGCTGCACGCATATTGCCTAAGTGTTGGTAGTGATATACCGTCGGGCCACAAGAATAAATACCGATATGACCTTCTTTTATAGGGGAAAAAGTCTCGATCGTGCGTGTTTTTGTATTGAAAAGTTTTATTTCACCGTAGTTTCGTTCCTCCATAATTTATAAGGTATTTTCTTGTTATCGTTATCCTTTCATTCTAGCACATTTTACATGTATACTATCAAAATATGCCTACCATACACGATTTTTACAAAAAAAATAAACATTTTACAAAAAGCTTTGCGATTAAGAGTGTTGCCATTGGGATTTTTATCTTTATTGTTTTTGCGGCCGGGTTTATCCTCGGTGGAGGAGTTAGCTCTTCGGCTCGTGCAGAAACAGCGACAGGGGTATCTCTTAATACTCCACTCTTTCGATCTGTAAAAGAAAAAATTGATAGTAAATTTATTTTTTGGAGATCATCGTCGACACTTCCAACAGACAAAGAACTTGAATACGGCATGATACGAGGGTACGTGGATAGTTTCAAAGATCCGTATACTGTTTTTTTCCCACCTCAACAAGCTAAGAGTTTTGCAGAGAATGTAAAAGGATCGTTTGGCGGTGTTGGCATGAATGTCGGTATGAAGGATGGAAACATCGTAGTGATTGCACCACTTAAGGATTCACCTGCAATGAAGGCGGGGATTAAAGCAGGAGATATTATTACTGCAGTAGATGGGAAGAATATGATAGGACTTTCATCTGAAGAAGCGGTCTCACTTATTCGAGGAGAACTTGATAAACCAGTTACTATTACTGTTCTTCATATTGGGGGGAAAGCTACAGTTGATATTAAAATTATTAGAAAGGAAATTAAAATTCCAACACTAGATACCGAGAAGAAAGACGGAGTCTTTATTATTAAGCTCTATAATTTTTCGGCAGAATCACCAGATCTTTTCCAGAAGGCCATGAATGAATTTGTTAGTTCCAAGTATAAGTACCTCGTTATTGATCTTCGTGGTAACCCAGGAGGGTATCTTGAGGCTGCGGTAAATATGGCAAGTTATTTTTTGAAGGAGGGGCAAGTGGTAGTGAGTGAGAGAAAAGGAAAAGATGAAACCATCATTAACCATCGAAGTGCTGGAATAGTCGGGTTGCCAGGAGGAGTAAAAATTACTGTGATTATCGACGGAGGTTCAGCATCAGCATCAGAAATTCTTGCAGGAGCACTTAAGGATCATGGTGTTGCAAAAGTAGTTGGGCTTAAGTCTTTTGGTAAAGGTTCTGTGCAAGAGCTTATCAATCTCGACGATGGTGCATCACTTAAAGTAACTATTGCAAAATGGTATTCTCCAAATGGAGTTAACATTTCTGAATCTGGTATTAAACCAGATGTAGAAGTTCAGGTAGCAACAACAACACCAAAAGGTTTCAAGGGGGTATATGATGCTCAAATGATAAAGGCACTTGAGGTGGTGAAGAAAATACAATAGGAAGAAAGCAAGACAACAGGTCGCTTCGCTAACAGATAAACGGACGATAGACAAAAATAACAGAAAATGGCGCCCCTAAGGGCGCCATTTTCTGTTATTTTTGTCTAAGAATCCTATCCTGGTCTCCAAAGACTATGTCATGTATAATAGCTATATATGAAGGTAATTCTCTTAAAAGATATTGCGAAAATGGGGAAACGCGGTGAGGTAAAAGAAGTGGCGGACGGCTATGCTATTAATGTTTTGATAAAAAAAGGTGATGCACTTATGGCAACACCGACTGAACTTGCCAAATGGAAATCAAAAGAAGCAGCCAAAAATCACAAGAAGGAACTTGCAACAAGCACATTCGCGGTTTTAGTTGATGCACTTCGTCATAGTGATCTTGTTATTACCAACAAGAAACATGATACAAAAGGGCAGCTATTTGCAAGCGTTAAAGAGGCGGATATTACGGAAGCAATTTTCTCTGCAGTTAAACTTTCTGTCGACCCAAAACAAATTATCATCACTACGCCTATCAAGTCACTTGGAAAACATTTTTTTGAAATAAAACAAGGTGAGAAGAGGGAAAAAATTGAATTAGTAGTTCAGTAGTTCTTATTTTTCTAGGTCAGAGGTCTAGACATCTTCGAAACCTTAGTATTTCTTTCCCACAATAAAAGCCGCTTATTGCGAAGCGGCTTTTAGATTATTTTTCTAGTCCAATGTTAGCAACCTTCTTACGCTTGATTGTTCCATCAAGATGCTTCATTCGGCGTTCAGTAAATGACACTTTCCCTTCCGTAAGAGCAAAAAGAGTATGATCACGTCCAAGACCAACATTCTTGCCTGGCATGATTTTTGTACCACGCTGACGCACAATAATAGCTCCAGCTGAAGCCATTTCTCCAGCATAAAGCTTGGTGCCTAGATATTTTGGCTTACTGTCTGTTAGGTTTTTTGCCGAACCTGCGGCTTTTCTTGTTGCCATAGCGTATAATTAAATAGATTTATGTGTAAACGTATGGGACATAGTATACAAGAGTATTGCAAAAAAATCAATAGAGAGCTTACGATTATCGAAAGTATAAGCCCATGGATAACCTTTTTTGCAATAGTGGCGGTATGTGTCTTTTTATCTATAGAAAGAAAAGAATCCTTAAAGCCAGTACTCTATACCAAAGGTAACGAAAAAACTAGTGTAGAAACTTCTCAAAATGAAGCCATGAAGTGGCGTCCTTTTGCGAGTAAAAATGGCACAACATATACATTTTCCTGGTGCCAAGGGAGCGGGAGAATTGCGGATAAAAATAAGATAGTTTTTTCCTCTAAAGAGGAGGCCGAAAAGTCCGGAAGAGTTCTTTCTAAGTTTTGTAAGAAATAAGGTACATATTATATAAAAAAAGGCTCCTCCGGAAAAAGGTCGGAGGAGCTTGAACGATCTTGGGAGACGACACCTTCGTGGCTCGACCATGATCATTCGGGCAGAGAATTCGCGCCGAGGAGTATGGGTTCTGCCTATATATAATAGTACTATAATGAAGTCTTATTGTCAACTGTCTCCACTCATAATCTATAGAAAGAAATAAGTATCTATTTTTTGTTATCCACTATCTATATCAATTTTTGCTCGGTATACTTTAAATTACAAAACAATAATACATAACATTATATGGCAAAAGAAGAAAAGTATCACAAAAAAGAACAAAAGAAACCAAAGAAGACAGGAAAGTAAACAAAAAGCACCAGGCCGATATATTGGCTAGGTGCTTTTCTTCTAAGGGGTTCTATCCTCTAATGGTACACGGCATCGATAACAGCGAAGATCCCGACTAGAAGAAAAAGTGTGTTAGCAGGTAGTTCTCTCCACAACACAGTATTTAATTTTTAGTATAGAAAAACCCCGCCAGTCAAGCGAGGTAGATGTTCGTGCTAGTGCCCTAAGCTTCTGTGGTCATGGGTCCATGGCGCTGGGCGTGCGTATGACCATTGGCAAGCCAGAGAACATGAAGGATCTCACAAAAGGATCGGAGGCACCTCCTTAGGGGGTCATCAGGAGAGTTGCATCACTAGCACGAACACTAAGAATACTGTAGAAAAATATTAGAATGTCAAACTTTTTGCTATACTCATTAGTATTATGATATTTACTCCCCGCCTCGACGAGGCAATTAAACTTGCCTCTCGTCTTCATCGTGAACAAACCAGAAGAGACATCGGAAAAACTCCCTACATTAGTCACTTGGTATCGGTTGCAACACTTTTGTCTGAAGTGACAAACGATGAAGATATTATTATTGCGGGCCTCATGCATGATGCTCTTGAAGATGTTCCTGGGTATACCTATGACGACCTCGTGCGAGATTGCGGAGAGAGAGTTGCTTTAATTGTTAAACATGTTACTGAACCACTTGATGCCAACAAGGATATGAATGATCAAATGCCATGGTTGGAAAGAAAAGAAATATATCTTAATAATTTACGAAACGGGGGGGCGGAAAGTGCGATGGTTTCTTCCGCTGATAAGATACATAATACTGAGAGTTTTATTAGAGATAGCAAATACGAAGACGAGAATTTTCTATCTCGTTTTTCTTCAAGTGCACGCAATAGACTGTGGTTTCATGAACAGGTGCTTCTTATTGTAATGGAAAAATTAGGGGAGAATCACCCTCTGGTAAAAAAACTTATAACAAGCACAGAGGCTTTTCGGGAGTTTGCTGCTCGCCCATAAGTAAGACTGTTTTTAGTATTAAAATGAAAATCGTCATCGCCCCCCAGGGGCGATGACGATGATTATTGTTTTAGATAGTTAGTTTCCAGAAATTTTCTGCAGAGACATAGACCTCATCTCTCTTTCAACTTTCTTCCTCTCCTTTTCTCCAGGGGGAAGTGATGTTGTACAGAAGAAATACTCAAGTAAAAAATCTCCGGAAATCAAGACAACGAGCACAAAGTCTTCTAAGGATATCGTGTTATTTGGCAATAACGCTAATTTCACAAAGAAAGAAAAAAATATAGAAAGAAATAGTAGACATAGAAATCTTTCCTTCTTCCGTACCCATATCTCACAAGGTAATGAGCCATCTTTTTGTTTTGTTTTTATAATTCTAGCCGCCCTTTTATGGAACAAGATTTCCAAAAAGGACACAACAAAGAAAGCATTAGCAATCCATAGCGTGGACCAAAAGACAGAAGAATTGCTGCTCAATGAAATTGCTTTTGAAGTATGAGATACCCCAGCCCAAAAACATAAGAGTATCGTGGCTGAGTTGAATGAAAGCAATATGTCCCCAACAGCCGCCCTTGTTATTGGGGTATATAGTTCTATTTGCCGAACAACCCATTGTGCCAGTCGAATTAGATAATTATCAATTGTAGAGAACATCGCAATCCTTTCTAATCTAAGGTAGATTTGAAACCTTGCCAAAGAAAACTATACATTAACAATACATATTTGTCAACATGGCGTATACTTACTACATAGACATTACTGTATGAAAATTAAAAGTATCAATGACTCCTCTAAAAGAAATTATATAAAAATCTTCGAAGAGCGATATGCTGCGCTCAATGTAGAGCAGAAACATGCTGTAGATACAATAGATGGTCCAGTACTTGTTATCGCTGGACCAGGATCTGGGAAAACTGAACTTCTCTCGCTTCGAGTTGGTAATATTCTCCGGCAAGCTCAGGTGTCACCACATAATATTCTCTGTCTTACCTTTACTGAAAATGGAGCTATCAATATGCGTGAGCGACTTGTCGGTTTAATCGGTGGAGATGCGTATCGAGTGGGGATTTTTACGTTTCATGCTTTTTGTAATCATATTATTTCCCGTCATCCAGAGCATTTTTGGAAAGCGGCTCATTTCCAACAGGCAAATGATATTACCCGTGCGGAAATTTTTGAAGAGATATTTACATCACTTCCACATAAGCACCCGCTTGCTAGTTTTCATCCAGAAAAAGGGTTTGTCTACCTGCGGGATGTTACAGAACGTATCAAACATATTAAAAGTTATGGCTACACCGCAGACGAATACATGGATGTGCTTAAGGAACTTCCAAAAGAATATGATGCTATCAATGATATTCTGACGCTTTGGCCAGATAGACTTTCAATAAAAAAAATAGATGACATTGAAAAAATAGCTAAACAACTGAACACCTTAAAGGGCGCAACATCAAGGTATCTCGCCCAAACGCTTAAAGGCGCTATTGCTGCCGCATCTACGCTTGGCAAAACTGAGCCTCTTGGAGAATGGAAGGCTAAGTTTACCGTAAAAGAAGATAATGGAATTCTTTTGAAAGATTTTTATAATAAAGAAAAAATCTTTGCTGTTGGAGAACTTTATAAACGATATAGCGACGAAATGTACACACGAGCGCTCTATGACTATGACGACATGATTATTGAGGTTGCTCACGCTCTTGTAAAGAATGCAACACTAAGGAATGCACTCGAAGAACAGTATCAATATATTCTTGTTGATGAATTTCAGGACACAAATGAAGCACAAATGTCACTGGTTAAAGCTATAAGTTCTAATGACATTCATGAAGGAAGACCAAATGTATGTGTCGTTGGTGATGACGATCAAGCTATTTATAAATTTCAAGGGGCAGAGATTTCACACATGATGCGTTTCCGAGACTCTCTCTACAAGGATGTTGTGACGATCGTCCTTGATAAAAATTATCGCTCTACGCAGGATATTCTTAATCTTGCTCGGAATGTTATTACACAAATACAAAGTAGTGGCCGCCTCGAAAATAAATATGACGATATCACCAAAATTCTTTTTGCAGAAAATAAAAAGCTCCCAAAAGGAGCGATTACGATTACAACAAAGTCTTCCGATGTTGCTGAGTATGCTCACGTTGCTAGGTCGGTAAGGATGTCTATTGATAATGGTGTTGATGCAAGTGATATTGCTATTCTTGCTCGTGGTCACCGTGAATTGCGGGCGCTACTGCCATATCTGGACCGTGAACAGATACCGTATGAATATATTAAGAAAGCCAACGTCTTTGATGAACCACACGTAACAATTCTCATTGAGATGTGTGATTATATTGCATCTGTAATGGAGAACGGAGCAACTACAGAATATATATTACCAAGACTTCTAGCACATCCATGTTTTCAGATAGATCGAGCAGATCTCTTCGCTCTTGCGGTTGAGGCGAAAGAAAACCACAAAAGTTGGACTGAGGTACTTATTAGCACCGAACATAAAAAATTACGTACAATCGGTGATCTCTTAGCAAGCCTTGCAGTTGAGGCTGTTTCTACACCACTTCCACACATATTGGAAAAATTTATGGAAGAAAGTGGTTTTAAAGAATTTTATTTTTCTAGAGAATCAATTACAAAAAGTCCAACAACATATGTTTCATTTTTGGCATCACTTAAAACATTTATTGAAGCTCTTCGAGAATGGAAAGAAGGGGAGGCTCTTTTTGTTTCTGATGTGCGCGCATTTGTAAAAATGCACGTCGATCATGATATTGCTCTTGTAAGTGAATCTCCTTTTATGAAGCATGAGCATTCAGTTAGATTGATGACCTCACATGCGTCCAAAGGTCTTGAGTTTAGTACTGTTTATATTATTTCAGCCCATGATGCGCTCTGGACAAAATCTCCACGTACTAATATCGCTCCGCTCCCATCGCCACTTCTTCCACTTATGCAACCAGCAGGAGATACCGAGGATGATTTTATTCGACTTTTGTATGTTGCAATCACTCGAGCTAAACATACGCTTCATATTTCAAGCCATGAAGCTCAAGTAAGGTACTTACCTCAATATCAAATGAAAGAATCAGAAAGTGATTCTGTTCCAATAGAGGCTCATGAGAACGCTCTCGCTCTTCATAAAGAAAGCTATAAAGAAGACGAATGGGTGCTCCTTCGTAGGCTTGTCAAAAATTACACCATGCCGGTCACCCACTTGAATAACTTCGTTAATTTGGCAGAAGGGGGCCCTCTTTATTTTATCGAGCAAAATCTTCTTCGCTTCCCTCAGCCGATGAATCCTTCTGGTGTTTATGGTTCAGCAATACACAAGGCTATTGAAGGGATTGTCATGTATCCTAAATTTCACACAGGGGAAAAACCTTCTCTTTCTTATATTGTTACGGTGTTTAATAAGGAGCTTGCAAAGGGGAGGCTTCCAGCCAATGAGACAGCTAAACAAAAGGCGCGGGGGGAGATCGTTGTGACTCGTCTATACGAAATGACAAAAGATATGTTTACCAAAGATGACATGGTTGAGGTCGACATGAAACACGAAGGAGTTGTACTAAGTGGTGCGCATGTAACAGGGAAGCTTGATCTTTTACGAATACGAAATGGGACGTATGAAGTAATAGATTTTAAAACTGGCAAAGCATTTTCCTCATGGGATGAAGCAAAGACAGATACTGATAAATTAAAACTTCATAGATATCGCCAGCAACTGATTGTCTACAAACTGCTCCTTGAGAATTCTATTCACTATAAAGATATGCCAGTTGGCAAAGTCTCACTTTGGTTTGTTGAGGAAGAGACGTTCACTGAGCTTGTGCTTGATGCCGGAGAGAAAGAAATAGAAAGGACGCAAAAATTATTAGAGGCGGTGTATCACAAAATTATTACACTTGACATTACTCCAGACATTTCAAAATATGGGGAAACCTTCAAAGGGGCAATTGAGTTTGAGGAGGATCTATTACAAGGGAACATATAATATGTGGGTATCTAAAAACAATCCCCTCGCCAGATCATTAAGGTGTATGGCAAGGGGGTATTGGATATCTAGCGATATTTTATTTTTCTGGATGCAGACAACGTAGAACAATGGGCATCTCAATTTGTCGGTCTCTTAGTGTTTTTCTTATATCCCTAACATCTGATGTTATGAGATCAAAAACCGTGAGGATACCTTTCTTAGCAAGAGCGACAACAACTGCTTTTGCCGCAAAATGTCTTAGATAGACATCTTTCTCGTTTGGATCATCCAAAAGGATAAGTTTAGCTATTTCTAGTTTATGTATCGTTTCATTTTTACATACACCAGTAAGAGAAAGAGGACTTTGATCTATTCTTTTAGAGGCTCTTCGTAAGGCGCTCAATGTCTTTAATCTACAGCTCTTTTGCAAATGGTCTAGTGTCATTATGTATACCTCCAAGGTGCATACTACAGTAATTATTTTATTTATAAAAGTGCCGTACACCAAACGAGATAAAAAAGGGCCTGGCACGCGTCGCGAGCCAGGCCGGAAGGCACCCACCCACAGGGAGCCGAGGAGACTATTTAAATATAAATTAATACTCTGTGCTTGTCAATCGTTCTAATTATTTGGTGTATACTAAAAAGTAATGTCACAAGATAAGTACTCTGCAACATGGGTATCACATTCCTCGATGGGGGATTTTTTGAAATGTCCGAGACTTTATTATCTTCATAATGTTTATAAAGATCCTGTAACCAACCGTAAGATGACGATCGTTAATCCGCATATGTCACTTGGTATTGCAGTTCATAATGTATTGGAAGGTCTTGGCAACTATCCATCAGAAGAACGCATGAATCGTGATCTTCGTGCCCAGTTTGAAGAAGAGTGGCTGAAGGTAACGGGTAAGCAAGGAGGGTTTTTGTCTCTAGAACAAGAAGAAGAATTCAAGATGAGAGGAAAAGAAATGATTAATACCGTCATACGCGACCCACGGTTTCTTATGAAGAAACGCATCAAACTTCCTCAAGGGAATATGCCATGCAATTTTTATCTTTCAGAAGATGATAATATTATTGTAAATGGTCTTGTTGATTGGATAGAATATCTTCCAGACGATACGCTTCATCTGATTGATTTTAAGACAGGGAAGAAGGAAGAAAGTGAATCTTCTCTCCAACTTCCTATTTATCTCCTACTTTGTAATGCGTTACAGAAGCGCAAGGTATCAAAGGCGAGTTATTGGTATCTTGAAAGTGATAAGTTGGTAGAAAAAGAATTACCAGATAGTGACACGGCATACAGAGATGTGTATACGGTTGCTATTCAAGTGAAAGAGGCTCGAGATACAAAAAAATTTAATTGCCCAGGCGGAGAAAGTGGGTGTATTCATTGCAAGGGTTATGAGGATATTCTTCGTTTGAAAAAAGGCGAAGAATCTCGCGCTCTGTATATTGGGGTTGGTGGCTTTAACCAGGATATATACATACTTACCAAATAGGCTTCCTGATATGGGATTTTGTGAATAGCATAAAAAGTATTAAATATTTTTTTAAAAAGAGTATACTTTTAGTATTATAAATAAATTTATAGTGTCGTTATAACTGATACTACTCACCATGACAATATTTGGAAAAATAGTAATGGGTCTCGTGCTTCTTGTTATTGGAACAGGAGTATTCTATGGGGTTACCTCGTATGTTGAAAAAGATAGTGCTATTCTCGCTAATGAGGGGGTGAATGAAATAACTAACTCAACGACAACAGAAGAGTCTGGGCTACTTTTTTCAACAACAACAGCCACAGGGACGCAGGCTACTCTTGGAGCTAGTGGTAAAAAAATACCGTTTACAGAATTTGTTAGTAAAGGAGGGTCGTATACATGTACAGTAACACAGACAATCTCTGATACCACGAGCGTGGGCAGGGTATATATTCATGATGCACAGTTAAGAGTTGATTTTACTACTGACGTTGTAGGAAAATCGATAAAAATGGGTACCATTATCAAAGATGGGTATGCATATTCTTGGACAAGCGCAACACCAGGAAAGGGTCAAAAAACCAAAATAGTATCACCGACAACAGTAGGTACCACCTCAACAACATCTGCGGTGTGGAATAGCACACAAGTGGGGGATTATTCTTGTGAGTCCTGGGTTGTAGATAACCAAATGTTTGAGCTACCAAAATCAGTAACATTTACACTTCAATAGTATATTATTTAGAATTGTAATTACGCAATATATTTGCTATACTGTCTAGTATTATGCAAAAGTACAGCGGCGGTCAGATACACAAGGGAACATATCTTTATGGGAAAAACCCACTTGAGGAGGCGTTTCTTTATGCTAAACGGAAAGGAGTTATGCCTATAGAGGAGCTTTGTTTTACGAAAAGTGCTGAAGCGGATCCTCGTATTATGAGTCTTGTTCAGAGTAATAAAATTACGTATAAAATAGTTACTCAATCAGAAATAGAAAGCATTGTCGGTCGTGATGCTGTTCACCAAGGTATTCTTGCTCGTCTTTCTGATAAAACACTTTACACATCACTCGAAGAGGTCCTGAAGATTGTTGCATCTAAAGAGAGGCCACTTTTTGTTCTTCTTGACGAACTTCAAGATCCACACAATGTCGGAGCAATCATTCGCTCTGCTGTTGCCTTTGGCGCTGATGCAGTTCTTATGCCAGAACACAATCAGACTCAGATTACAGGAACAGTTATCAAGTCATCTGCTGGGGCAGTTTTTAATATCCCAATCGTGCGTATCGGAAATATCAATACGACACTCCTACAATTACAAGAAAAAGGGTATTGGATATACGGGCTTACAGGGGATGGGGACACGTCACTTACCTCAACATCGTTTGATGCGCCTTCAGTTATTGTCGTCGGTAGCGAAGGAGAAGGCATTGCCAAGAAGACTCTTGAGCATTGTGATTTCAAGCTTTCCATTCCAATTGACCCCAACTGTGAATCATTAAATGCTTCTAATGCCATCGCAGTAACTTTGTATGAATTTAGAAAACAACAAAAGTAGAAGGTAAGAAGAAAATTAAAATTTAACAATAGATATTATTTTTGTAAAGTAAATGCAACTTCTTTCAAAAATGGTAGAATAGGTCTTATATGATTAAGCGACTTTTGCAAAATCTTTCTAATGATATTGGGATTGATCTTGGGACTGCAAATACACTCGTATATGTTCGTGGGAGAGGGATTGTTATCAATGAGCCATCTGTTGTTGCGCTTAATACAAAAACAAGTCGCGTGGTTGCCGTGGGTCTTGAAGCTAAGAATATGATGGGGCGGACACCTGGGCATATTCGTATTGTGAGACCTCTTGTCGATGGAGTTATTTCTGATTATGAAGTAACCGAGGAAATGCTCAGTTACTTCATCAATAAGGCAAATGATATGGACCGAAAAGTATTTCGTCCTCGAGTTGTTATAGGTATTCCTGTTGGTATTACCAACGTTGAGATGCGCGCTGTATACGATGCTGCGAAATCTGCTGGTGCAAGCAAGGTATATATAGTAGAAGAACCAATGGCAGCAGCAATCGGAGTGCATTTACCAATCCATGAAGCGATCGGTAGTATGATTGTCGATATTGGTGGGGGGACAACTGATATTGCCGTGATTGCTCTTGGAGGAGTTGTTCGTGCTAAAAGTCTAAAAATTGCAGGAGATAAACTAACTGAGGACATCATTACCTATATGCGCGATGAATTTAAAATGCTTATTGGTGAAAAGACTGGGGAGTATATAAAAATGACAGTTGGCTCAGCTCTTCCAGATGAGAATAGTCAAGAACTAAGTGTGAAGGGTCGTGACTTGGTGACAGGTCTTCCTCGAGAAGCGGTTATTACTGATGTTGATATTCGTGAAGCGATGTATTCATCAATCACATCTCTTGTTGACGCTATTCGTGAAGTGCTTGAAACAACCCCACCAGAAGTACTTTCTGATATTATGCATAAAGGTATTACTCTTGCTGGAGGAGGAGGGCTTATCCGCAATTTACCCTCTCTTCTTGAGATGCAGCTTAAAGTTCCGGTTACGGTTGCAGATGATCCGCTCACCGCTGTTGCACGAGGTACTGGGGTTATACTAGAGAATATCTCTCTTTATAAAGATGTTTTAATAGAAAATACTGATGACATATCTTTCAGGTAAGGCAAAAAAAAAGAAAAATTATATCAGGTATAGTATATACATAGTCCTCTTTGTGAGTATTGTTTCTTTTTGGGTGCCTACTCGAAAATATATATACAGTATTATCGAACCAGTAGTTGGTAATTATGGTACCATCAAACAGTCTTTTACTTTTTTCCCAGAATTTTTTCATACGTATATCGTGTCACGTCGGACTCTTGTTGCACGTGAGAAAGATCTTGAATCACAAATAGAAAATCTTCAAAATATCGTTGCCGAGAAAGATGCTCGCTTACGTGAGTATACTGCCATATCTTTTTCTGAAGGAGGAGATAGCGCACCAATACTTGCTTATCCGATTATGCAGGACTTTACGAAAGTATATTCAACAGTACTTCTTTCAAAAGGTTTTAAAGATGGGGTAACTGTTGGGGCAATAGTTTCTTTGCAGGGGAATCAAGTTGTTTGTACAATCAGAGAAGTATACAAGTCATCATCTCAGTGTTTACTTCTCACATCTTCTTCTGTTGTGACAGAAGGGGTAACATCGTCATCTTCTATCACGCTTTCCCTTACGGGGCGCGGAGGACACTTTTTAGCAAATATTGAACGAGAAACACCAGTTAGTGTTGGTGAAATCGTATATCTACGAAGTAATCCAAAATTTGTTATAGGAACAGTAAAACAGGTTGCCAATAATAATCAAGATACTTCGTGGCATGTATTTGTTGAGGGGGCATATAATCCAGTTACATCATCTATTTTTTATGTTCACTAGCAAAAAAAAGTCACATACCCTTTTTCTCAACGGATACTCTATTGCAAAATGGGTATTGTTGTTTTTGGTTTTTATGGTTGATATTATTTTTAGCACTTCTCGTTTTCCAATCCTACTCATTATAGTTTGTGGTATAGTGGTTTTATATGAATGTATTTCGCCGTTTATCTACTCTTCGCGCTAGGGTTGCCGCGTCACATGAAATAAATCCAGAGGATGTTTTTCTTGATTCCCAAAACCTATCGTCACTGAACCTTGATCAGATGGAAGGGCAACTTGAGCGTCCACTAGGGAAGCATATTTTTTATATTGCGCTCGCTACATCAGTTGTTCTTATTCTTGGATTTTCATACAGGCTTTTTGCTATGCAGATACTACAAGGTAGTGAGTATAAGGAAATGGCTGATGGCAATTACCTTAAAAAAATACCACTCTTTCCTCTTCGAGGAACGATCTCTGACAGGAATGGTGAAATTCTTGCATGGAACTCTCTTGCTACTAAAAATTCTTCAACAACAAACGAAAACATTGACAACGATATTCCAAAACGTCTATATACCACAGAAAAAGGGTTTTCTCATTTGCTTGGGTATGTAAGTTATCCGAAGCGTGATAAATCTGGTGTTTTTTGGCAAGATGAGTATTTTGGAAAAGATGGAATCGAAAAGCAATATCAAAGAGAGCTCGCGGGGATTAATGGAGAGCGTATTATTGAGGTTACTGCAACCCAAGAAATTGAAGCACAGAATGTTGTAGTCTATCCATCTCATGGTGAAAATATTGTGTTAACTATTGATAAAAATGTTCAAGCCAAACTCTATGAGAGAATCGAAGCACTTGCCAATAGGGTTGGTTTTACTGGTGGGGCAGGGGTAATTATGGATGTTACAAATGGAGAGATACTCGCACTTACGAATTATCCAGAATATAGTAACAATTTAATCACAAACGCCACAACAAAAGAAGAAAAAGAAATAGTTGCAAAAGAGCTTCTTGATAAAAGAGGAAAATTCATTAACAAAGTTGTTGGTGGACTTTTTACTCCTGGGTCAACAGTAAAACCTTTTTTTGCGTATGCGGCCCTTGCAGAAAATATTATTACTCCAGAGCAAAATATTTATAGTAGCGGTAAACTTGTTATCAAGAATAAGTATGGCGGTCCAGACACCGTCTTCAAAGACTGGAAGGCCCATGGATATATTGATATGAGAAATGCAATAGCTGAATCATCTGATGAATATTTTTATCAAGTTGGTGGTGGATTTGAAAATCAAAAAGGACTCGGCATTGCGCGACTTAATACATATGCCAAGATGTTTGGTCTTGGGACGACAACAGGAGTTGATCTCCCCGGTGAAAATTATGGAGTAGTCCCATCTCCAGAATGGAAGAAAAAGACTTTTAATGAAGATTGGTTGCTTGGGAATACTTATCACTCATCCATAGGACAATACGGTTTTCAACTTACTCCCCTTGAACTTGTAAGAGCAGTCGCTTCTATTGCAAATGGTGGGTATCTTGTAACGCCGCATGTGTTACTTCGAACAGCCACAGCAAGCACCTCACTGGATCTTGATCAGAAAAAGTTACAGGTAGTCCAAGAAGGAATGCGACTTGCCGTAAAAGGGATAGAAGGGTCAGCTAAAGGTCTTAATGTTGAAGGAGTTAGTGTTGCAGGAAAGTCAGGAACAGCCGAACTCGGTGTGAGTAAGCAGTTGGTAAACTCTTGGATCAGTGGGTACTTTCCATATGAAAATCCAAAGTATGCTTTTGTCGTGATTATGGAAAAAGGCGATAGGCATAATTTATTTGGAGCGGTTGGGGCGATGAAGGAAACACTCGAATGGATGAGGGATAATACGGAGTATACGAAATAGTATTCTAGAAAATAATAGAAGACTAAAGTACTATTCAGTGCACATAATTAAACACAGGCTGTCAATATGTCTAGTTTTCGCTATTTGTGGTACAATGCTCCCACAAATAATTTATGGAATACTTAACTTTAGAAAAGAAAACCCTATTAGAAAATGAGCTTAACGCTCTAAAAACCGTTCGTCGCAAAGAGATTGCGGACGCTCTTGAATATGCTAAATCCCTTGGAGATCTTTCAGAAAACGCAGAATATCATCAAGCTCGTGAAGACCAGGCCAACTGTGAAGACCGTATCAATCACATTGAACAGATTCTCAAGAATGCTGTAATTATGGATACTGAGACTCAAGCAGGAGGGAAGGTTACCGTCGGTTCTACAGTAACTGTCCTCAAAAAGGGGAGTAAGGAAGAAAAGACATTTGCACTTGTTGGGAGTGAGGAAGCTGACTCTGTTTCTGGAAAAATTTCTAACGAATCACCTCTCGGGTCTTCACTTTTGGGAAAGAAGAAAGGGGATAAAGTAACCGTACATGCTCCAAAAGGAGATATAGAATACACGATTGTTTCAATAGACTAAATTTGTGGATAGCATATATAAGTCTGTGGAGTAGATAAGAAACACTAAAGAATGGTGCCTAAGGCGCCATTCTTTAGTATTTCTATTCCGTCGACTAATTATTGATCATTTGTTATGATATAGACACTATCAGAAGTATTTTTGCAATTTAGAATTTACTAAAGTCTAACTCACTACCCTTTTACTTGTATGGCATCAACCGAAGAACTCCGTGCTTCTCGCCTTAAGAAACTTGAATCTATAAAAGCGCTTGGGCTTTCTGCTTATCCTTCCACAACATCTCGTTCTCATGCGCTTGATGAAGTAATTACATCATTTCATTCTCTCGAAAGTTCTAAAGCTGTAGTCACTCTTGCTGGGCGGGTGATGTCTTCACGTGGACAAGGAGCTCTTATCTTTTTTGATCTCTATGATGGCACCGCCAAGTTTCAAGCAGTAATAAAACTTCCTGAATCGGGAGAGGATGCTCATCATTTTTATACGAATTATGTTGATATCGGAGATTTTATTGAGGTAGAAGGGACTCTTTTTATTACTCGCTCTGGACAACAAAGTTTGCAAGTGACTACTGTTCGTATGTTATCTAAAGCACTTCTTCCGCTTCCAGATAAATATCATGGACTTCAAGACGAAGAACTTCGTATGCGTGAAAGGTATCTTGATATTCTTACGAACCATGAGCTTCGAGAACTTTTTGAAAAGAAAGCAAAGTTTTGGGATGTAGTAAGAGTATTTTTGAAAGAAAAAGGATTTCTCGAAGTTGATACACCAACCCTTGAGGTTACCACAGGGGGGGCTGAAGCAAGACCGTTTGCGACACATCATCATGATTTTGACCTTAATGTGTTCATGCGTATTTCTGTTGGGGAATTATGGCAGAAACGTCTCATGGCATCAGGTTTTCCTCGTACATTTGAAATTGGTAGAGCGTATCGCAATGAAGGCTCCTCACCTGACCATGTTCAAGAATTTACAAATTGTGAATTTTATATGGCATATGCTGATTATAAGGATGGGATGAGACTTATCGAAGAGTTATATCGAAAAATTGCACAGGAAGTTTTTGGAACAACGTCATTTACAACACGAGGGCATACATTTGATCTTGCCGATGAATGGAGACGGATTGATTATCGCGAAGAAATTCTTTCTAGAACTGGAATAGACATTGATAGTGCTTCTGATGAAGATATTGTTGCAAAACTACAAGAGCTTAACGTGAAATATGATGGTACTAATCGTGAAAGACTTACTGACACGTTGTGGAAGTATTGTCGTAAACATATTGCAGGACCTGGTTTCCTCATTAATCATCCTCTTCTTGTTGCTCCGCTTGCTAAGGCAAACAAAGACGGCAAGACAGCGCAAATATTTCAGCCAATTTTAGCCGGAAGTGAAATAGGAAAAGGATATAGTGAATTAAATGATCCACTCGATCAACGTGAGCGCTTTATCAAACAACAAGAACTTCTTGATGAAGGGGATGAGGAGGCAATGATGGCTGATTGGGATTTTGTTGACATGCTTGAGCATGGTATGCCACCAACGTGTGGTTTTGGTTTTGGAGAGAGACTATTTGCCTTTTTGGCAGATAAGCCTATTCGTGAAGTGCAAATATTTCCTCTTATAAAACCAAAAGAAAAAGAGTAAAGCGAGAAAGATTTAAAATGTACTCCTTTGAGAGAAGGGCAATGTTTTAATAATTTATTTTAGAAATAGACAAAAGCGTTGTTATCTTGTAGAGTACTGATTGGTACTATTTTTGTGCAAGCGTAGAGTAGCAGGAGCATCCAATGATTAAATTTGTTTGCAAGTTTCCTCCAGCAAGTACAGGGAGAGAGACTACTCCATTAGATAGTCTAGATTTCGAACAATTGACAGCTAGCATCATTCGCTATTTTGACGAGGCAACAGACAGTACATTGCTCAATACCGCAAAGAGGATAGAATTTTTCATTCAAATGCTTTTCACTCACGAGAGTAGGTATGTCATTGGGAGAGCTTCTGAAAATCTCGTGGGGACTAGCCCAAAGTATGTGCGTGACGCTTTTCTTCAATGGCTCCGACTATATTCTAAGGCGAAGAAACTTCATCAGCAAGAGGAAATTATTTTTCTGAGAGCAGCAATCGGAAGCTATGTACATCGTTTTAGTTTGCCAAAAAAGAAATAACTAATTAGTAGCATTTGTGTTGAAGATTCCACCGAAGATCGCTCCCAGCGATCTTCTTTTTTGATGATGGTGGGGGTAGTATAGTGCGGCCACTTCGTGGCCGCACTATTGGATTTTTATATCAAGTTCATCCTAGATCTATCGTCTAATACCCTACCATCTTGAATCATTTCCCAGCTATCCACAGTTTGCGGGTATTTTTTATTGTTAAGTGGGATATAATGGAGTGTAGTGGGGCAAAATGGGGTGGGAGCGCCAAACCCCTCACTATCACGGATATGCTTATCGGAAAGTACACACACGACTTAGACCCAAAAAAAAGACTTACGCTACCCTCCAAGTGGCGTACTGATTTAGGAAAAAAAGTTGTTGTGACAAGCGGACTAGATAATTCACTATTTATTTTTGGAGTTAAGGAGTGGGAAGTGGTAGCTGGGAAACTATCACAGTCAGGGTTTGGTAATCAAGATACACGTAGCTTCAATCGCTTTATTTTGGGGAATGCTTTTGAAACTGATGTTGACGCTGCTGGACGCATTGTTATACCAGACACACTCAAAAAATTTGCTCGTCTCGAAGGAAAAGTTGTGCTTGCAGGAATGTATTCACGAATTGAAGTTTGGGACGAGACATCGTGGGAGAATAATATCGCAAAAGTAAACGGTGAAGCTGATGCACTTGCGTCAAGGCTCAATGATCTAGGAATTCTATAGTTGGTACATATTTGTATTAACCTACAACCTATTCCCTTTAACCTATCACCTGCCCGTATGCATATCCCAGTACTTTTACAAGAATCAATACAAGGACTCAATATCAATTCAGGTGGCATATATGTTGACTGCACCACAAACCGTGGTGGCCACAGTATTGAAATAGCCAAGTTGCTCGCAGAAGACGGTGTGCTTATTTGTATCGATCTAGATCAAGAAGCATTACAAGAAGCTCGTGAAGCAATGGAGAAAATGAAAATTCTGCCAAAAATTCATTTTATCCAATCAAATTTTAGACACCTCCCATCCATTCTTAAAGACCTTAAGATCGACCATGTTGATGGGATATTAGCTGATCTTGGGGTTTCTTCACAAGAACTTGATGAGTCGGGGAGAGGGTTTTCGTTTCGTTTCGACGAACCGCTACTTATGACGTTTAGCTCAAAACCAGAAGAAGATGCAATGACTGCTTACGATATTGTGAATTGCTGGAGTGAGTCAACCATTGCTGACATTCTTTATGGTTTTGCTGACGAGACGTATTCTAGACGTATCGCAAGTGCTATTGTTAAACAACGGGAAATTTCTCCGATCAAAACAACTTTTGAACTTGTAGACATTATCGGAAGAGCGGTGCCAGCATTATATAGACATCGTAAAATTCATTATGCTACGAAAACATTTCAAGCCCTTCGTATGGCAACTAATGATGAAATAGGAAGTGTTAGTGATCTTATTGACGCATTACCGAAGATTTTGGCGTCAAATGGCCGTGCTTGTTTTATTACCTTTCACAGCACCGAAGATAGAATGGTTAAACATAAACTGCGCGCCTATGAAGAAACGCTTAGAGTTATTAATAAAAAAGCAATTATCCCAACAGATCAAGAGATACATAATAATCCACGTGCCAGAAGTGCTCAACTAAGAATAGTTGAAAGAATATAGCAAATTATGATTCTACATTACAAAAAAACAAGGAATTTTTATGAGAAGGCCGTGCACACCATGTTTGGGATACTTTGTGTGCTTGCGCTTGTATATTGTGTTGTTGTACTTTCCCTTGTTTTTTCAGTCATCGAAAGGAAGCAGAATACGCTTGCTAGTCGAGATCTTTCTTCCCGGTTGAGTACAATCGAAACTACGTATGCCAACAGGGTATCTTCAATTACAGAAAATGATTTATTGCAAAAAGGATTCATTCGGTTTAATGAAACAACCTTTGCTGTTCGTAAAGATGACATAGCAAGTTATACTGTGCTGTATGCGCGCTAGGGGACCGTTTATAATTACAGAAGATCAGGAAAATAGATCAAAGGATAGAATAGATCTGCTACTTCTTTTTTGGTTTGTTGTGACACTCGTTATTTTGGGGAGGTCTTTTTATATTCAAGTAATTAAACATGGTCACTATACTACTCTTGCAGACAATCAATATGTTTCTAAGGTGCCAGTTAATTTTGATAGAGGAAATATTTATTTTTCTCGTTACAAGGGTACAGCTGTTCCGGCTGCACAACTTCGTACCTTGTATCGCATTGCTGTTGATCCAAGTCAGATTAGTGACGCCGAAGCAACTTTTAATCAGATAACAAAAGTAGTTCCACTCATAAAAGAAGATTTTATAGTAAAGGCTACCAAAAAGGATGACCCCTATGAAGAAGTAGCAAAAGATATTTCAGAAGACGCGATACTAGAACTTAAGAAAAAAAATATAAAAGGAGTTACCTACCCTAAAAGCAGTAAACGTTCCTACCCACAAGATGAGGTTGGGGCAAAAGTAATCGGTTTTGTCGGAAGTGACGGTATCTCTATTCGTGGCCAATATGGTCTTGAACGATACTATGATGATGTGCTGACAAGAAAAAGCACAGACACAACTATTAATTTCTTTGCTGAACTTTTTACAGATATTAAAAAGACAATTGTTTCTAATACTGATAAACAAGAAGGAGATCTCATTCTTACAATTGATGCAGAAGCTGAGCGAGTTCTTCACCAAATACTCGTTGAAACAAAAAAAGAATGGAAATCTGATACTATCGGAGGGATTATCATGGACCCACAAACGGGGAAGATTATTGCTATGGACGGGCTACCTTCGTATAACCCCAATGAATTTACTCAAGTGAAGGATTCTAATGTCTTTGTTAATCATACTGTTTCTGGTGTTTATGAAATGGGGAGTATTATCAAGCCGATTACCATGGCTTCTGCCATAGACGCGGGAGCTGTAGATATTGGGCGTACGGTATATAACGATACTGGATTTCGTGATCTTAATGGATATAAAGTGCGTAATTTTGACGGTAAACCACGTGGACCAGGAACAACAATGCAAATGATTCTTGATAAATCACTTAACGTTGGAATTGTTTTTTTGGTTGAACAGTTGGGAGAGAAACGGTTTCAGTCTTATTTTAAAAAATTTGGTATTGGTTCTGAGACTGGGGTTGATGTGCCAGGAGAGGCAAGTGGACTTACTAAGAACTTAGATAGCAATGTGTTTGTGGATAGTGCTACCGCAGGGTTTGGACAAGGAATAGCTATTACCCCAATACAAACCATACGAGCTCTCGCCGCACTTGGTAACGGGGGTAAACTTGTTTCTCCGCATATCGTCGACAGCATTGTGTATCAGAATGGAGATGTAAAAAAAATCTCTTTCAATGATGGGACGCAAGTTATCTCATCTTCCTCAAGTGAGGCGATTTCTAGAATGCTCGTACACGTAGTAGATTACGCTCTTAAAGATGGTACATATAAAATGGATCATTATGCGATCGCCGCTAAAACAGGAACTGCTCAAATGGTAAAGCCTGGTGGTGGATATTATGAAGATAGATACCTTCACTCATTTTTTGGGTATTTCCCTGCATACGAACCTAAGTATATTATTTTCTTGTTCCATACCTATCCAAAAGGTGCTCAGTATGCTTCCGCGACCCTCACTGACCCATTTTTTAAATTGGTGAAATTCTTGATCTCTTATTACGAAATCCCTCCTGACAGATAATTTTTTAATTGCGAATGTATTAAAATCTGTACTTTTTTATAAAATGTGGTATAATTATGATTATAGCTATACTACCTCAATGAAAAAAGAGTTTTCTAAAAATCCATATTTTCGTAATCCTCGCATACAGAAGGAAACATTGCGCGGAGGTATTGCGACAAGTAATAAAAAAAATATATCATCGCACAAACATGGTGCCATATCAAAACAGACCAAAGACACTTCTTGGGGAGGTGTTGCAGAATGGTATAACAAGCACCTTGAGGATAGCAGTACAACATATCATGCTAAAGTTATTTTCCCAAACATACTACGATTGTTAGGAGACAGTACTAGTAAAAAAATTCTTGATATGGCATGTGGTCAAGGAATTTTTGCAGAACAGTTGCGTGCTAAAGGGGTGTATGTTACTGGTGTCGATATTAGTAAGGAGCTTATTGCTTTTGCTGAAAAGAAAAATGAATCCATTAAGACAAAAGGTACACACAAGGTAACCTATCATGTCACGTCTGCTGATGACCTTTTTATGTTAAAGGATGCTAGTTTTGATAGTGTCGTATGTATTCTTGCAATGCAGAATATAGAAAATCTTCAAAAGACAATTGCCGAAGCAGCGCGTGTTCTTGTCAAAAATGGGAGATTACTTCTTGTTCTTAATCATCCAAGTTTTAGAAACCCAAAACAAACACATTGGGGGTATGATGAATCTGAAAATATACAATACCGAAGGGTTGATGAATATATGTCTGAGTCACGCATAAAGATAGACATGACACCAGGAAGCCAGAAGGACAAAAAGTTTACTGTATCATTTCATCGCCCACTTCAGAGCTATGTAAAAGCCCTTTCTAAAAGTGGTTTTGTAATTTCTCGTTTGGAAGAATGGACTAGCCACAAGGAAAGTGAAAAGGGGCCTAAGCAGCGTGCGGAAAATAAAGCTAGAAAAGAAATTCCAATGTTTATGTGTATTGAAGCACAAATAACTCATGTCAGAATTTAGTTTTGGGAAGAAATAGTAAAAGTGTTTGTGTTTTATTGAGCCGTATATACAATACATATTCTTGATAGCTAATGGCTAAGTCCGTGGTATAATACGTATCACTATGAAAAAAATGTCACACTTCTTCAAAACCACCCAGGGGCAATTCTTGGGTTCTATTGGACTTATTATTGTGCTTCTCTTTGCATACTATTTTTATGCAACATCAGATACACCATCAGAAAGTGCTGTCGATATAACAGTCTCCCAAACAGATCATGTTCGTGGGGCAAAAAATGGACCAGTTACACTCGTAGTATTTGGTGATTTCCAATGTCCAGCTTGTGGCGCCTGGGAACCAGTAGTTCGTCAGGTTCTTTCTGATAATAAAGATACTCTCAAGGTTGTTTTTCGTCAGTTCCCTCTCACACAAATTCATGCTAATGCTCTTTTAGCTGCCAAAGCAAGTGAAGCCGCTGGACTCCAGGGAAAGTTCTGGGAGATGCATGACATTATTTATGATAAACAAGAAGAATGGTCAAGATCGCTAGAAGCCCAATCTTTTTTCCTTACCTATGCAACCACGCTCGGACTTAATACCAAAAAGTTTACAAGTGATATTGGCAATAAGGCCATTGAAGACAAAATTTTAGCAGAGGTTAAAGAAGGTGTACGTCTTGGTGTTCAGGGGACCCCTACGTTTTTCTTAAATGGGAAAAAACTTGAAGTGCGTGACTTGGCTTCATTTAATAAAGCAGTACGAGATGCCGCTACTGTAAAATAAAATTATTACTACATAAAGATAGAGCACTATATAATTCTAATCATGATTAAAGAATTTCTTCTCAAACAAGCCGTAAAACATGGAAGTAAAAATCTTCCAAAAGATCAAGCAGAGATGTTACAAGCTGCTGTAGAAAAGGATCCAGAACTTTTTAGTAAAATTGCAAAAGAAATTGACGCACTGAAGAAGTCTGGTAAACCAGAAATGTATGCAGCACTCGATGTCATGAAAAAATATCAGAAAGAGCTGCAAGGATTATTTACAAAATAGCACCAGTAAAAATTATACAATTACATTAAAAAGTCTCGTGTTTACGAGACTTTTTTAACTTATCCACAGTCGTTCTATTGTACTAGAACATTTGTTCTAGTATCCTTAGACATATGGACGATCAAGAAAAATTAGTATCATTTTTTATCGAAAATAAACGCATGCCAACGTATGAGGAAATGAAGGCACTCTTTAATGTTGCTTCTAAAAATACTGTAGCATATCGTGTCAGTAAGTTACTTGATGATGGATTTCTTATAAAAGATGGCAACAAGCTTTCTTTAGTTGAAACTGGTTCTGTTATGAGACTAGGTACAGTACAAGCCGGATTCCCGACAGCGGTTGATGAAGATATATCCTCAGATCTTCTTTCGCTAGATGACTTCTTAATTGATCGCAAGAAATCAACATATATGCTCGAAGTTGTGGGTGAATCTATGGTTGACGCTGGAATTTTAGAAGGGGATTTAGTTCTCGTTGAGAGAGGCAAGGCCCCCAAACGAGGAGATATCGTTCTTGCCCTTGTTGATCATGAATATACACTTAAATATTTAGATAACGAGCAAGGGCGCCCAGTCCTTGTCCCAGCTAATAAGAAATTCAAGAAAATATATCCGAATCCAAACACTTTAAAAATAGAAGCAGTACTAAAGGCAGTAATCAGAAAATATCGATAAGTCATTTAGTAAAAGTATCCATCGAACAAATACAAAAAATAAGTACACCACCATGAAAATATTAAACATATCAATCGAAGTTGTCTCATCACAAAAAAGTATTCAATCAATGTATCTGAGCAGGAGAAGTGATTTTATTACTAAACTCACACAACTCTCAGATTTATAGTTGCTGTTTGTAATTTTAATCTCTCAACATTTTATAATACCTAAGTAATTAATTATTCCAACCATGAATCGAGCTATTATCCGTATTACTGCTAGTGGGAAAGATACACATACTATAAACTATAGTCGTCGCATATATGCCATTCTTAGGCGCTATACACCAGAAGCTGTGGAGGGAGAAAAGAATGAGTGTTTTGCTGAGCTTACTGGGCTACGCACTTTTTTCAAAATGACATATCAAGGTATTGTTGAAAAAATCTTGGAAGATCTTCATCGTGAGATAGGTATACGTTTTCGTGCTCGAGTAGCCAAAAGCGAAGAATTTCAAAAATGGGCAGATAAGGGAGCGAAGAAATCAAAAACCGTCTCAACGTACAAGGAAATTAATCGTCTCTTTGTTGGAAAATCTTTTGTTGAAATGTCTAAACGTACAACTCGTCTACCAGAGAGACACATCAAACGCATTCGACTTACTATCCCTTTTCTTGGTAAGGTTCGATAAGTATTTTTATGAATGTTAGTATGCTTATTCGTATTTTGATTGTTTGGTTGGTTATTGTCGTGTAAGTTTTTACGCATACTTCAAAGTGCATTGTGTTCCAGAAAACATTGAGCTAAGATACTTTTTTTATGTTAGAATAACACGACTATGTCTCTTTCTATCGGAATTGTTGGGCTCCCAAACGTTGGAAAATCAACGCTTTTTAATGCTATCACTAAGAAATCAGTACCAGCGGACAATTATCCTTTTTGCACTATTGATCCATCTGTGGGAATAGTTCCTGTGCCTGACGAGCGACTCGAGAAGCTTTCTAAAATTTCTAGCTCAAAGAAAATTATTCCAGCTATTGTTGAGTTCGTCGATATCGCTGGACTTGTAAAAGGTGCGAGTGAGGGCCAAGGACTTGGTAATCAATTTCTTTCTCATATCCGTGAGACTGACGCCATCGCTGAAGTGGTACGTATCTATGAAAATGGGGACCTTATTCACGTTGAAGGAACGGTAGACCCACTTCGTGATATTGAGATTATTAACATGGAACTTATCTTGGCTGATATGCAGACAGTGGAGAAGCGTAGCCAGACTATTGGACGTGACGTGAAGCGAGGTGACAAGGATGCTATTAAGTTACAGGCACTCCTTGAACGATTAAAGAAACATTTTGAAGAAGAAAAGCTAGCGAACAGACTCTCCCTTGATGAAGATGAAATGAGGCTTGTGAGGGATCTTCACCTCATCACTATGAAGCCATTTCTCTATGTGCTCAATAAGCAATCCGGAGGCAAGAATTTAGATGAAATGAAAGATGAGAGATTTGAAAAATTGATTAACTATTTTAAGGATCATAGATTTTATTATGTTGTTGTTGATGCCAAGATAGAAGATGAGCTAAAAGAGTTTGAAGGTGCAGAAAGAGATGAAATGCGAAATGAGTTGGGGGCGCATGACAGCGGGGTGGATGGGCTTATTAAGGCGGGGTATGACCTGCTTGGGCTTGAGACGTATCTGACAACAGGGGAGATGGAGACTCGTGCTTGGACAGTAAAGAAAGGAAGTACAGCACCACGCGCAGCTGCAGCTATCCACTCTGACTTTGAAGCTAAGTTTATTCGCGCTGAAGTGGTGGCGTGTGAGGATCTTGTCGCGTGTGGAAGCTTCGCAGAAGCAAAAGCAAAAGGAGTGCTTCGCACAGAAGGGAAGGAGTATATTGTGAAAGACGGAGATGTGATTGAATTTAAAATTTAGACAAGCAGAAATAATCTCAAGCTACTGTCTTTTGAAGAGAATAAATCCAATGGTATACTTTCTCGTATACAACACGATATGGGACAAACTGAATCATCAATTTTTTGGATAGAGATAGAAAAAATAGTACCTAACCCATTTCAGCCTAGGCGCGAGTTTGACGAGGATAGGTTACAAGAGCTTGCGGCGAGTATCAGGCAGTATGGAGTACTTCAGCCACTTGTTGTCTCTCGCCAAGAAACACAGCATGATGATGGGGGAATTAGCGTTACGTACGAACTTATTGCAGGGGAAAGACGATTACGGGCTTCACGTTTGGCGGGGATTACACAGGTACCTGTCGTTGTACGAACTGGAGATGATAGTCGCGCTAAATTAGAACTCGCAATTATAGAAAATCTTCAGCGTGAGGATTTGAACGCTGTAGAGCGAGCCCAATCATTTCAACGTCTAGCAGATGAATTCAAACTTACATGGGCAGAGGTTGGTCGCAAAATGGGTAAGAGTCGTGAATACGTTTCTAATACTGTGCGTATCCTCATGCTTCCACAAGACGTCCTTGATGCACTTTCAAAGGGGAAAATCACTGAAGGACATACACGCCCACTCCTTATGCTCATCGATAGACCATCAGAACAAATGACACTCTTTAAGGAAATGATGGTACGCAAGATGACTGTGCGTGAAGCAGAGCAAATTGCGCGACGCATTGCATATGAAAAAGTGCGTAAGAAGGATTTATTTATGACACCTGAGGTTGTTGATATGGAAGAGAAGCTCGCAGAAACACTTGGTACTCGTGTGCAGATAGAGCCTCGTGAGCGAGGGGGAAGGATTTCGATAGATTATTTTTCTCATGAGGAACTTCTTGCTCTTTCTATTGCTATTCGTAAAGCGGGAGAAGAAAAAACGCATAAGGGGATGTTTGATAAATTACGTGAGGAAGATATGGAAACACTTCAGTCAGTTGCCCCATCACCGCGACATATCAAACCTATCACTGAGTTTACCCATCTTGATCATAAGGAAGTTGTTCATGAGGCAGCGCCAGATATCTTGCCAAAGGTACACGATATACCTATTGTGACCACAAGTGAAGCAATTGAGTTAGACGAATATACCTCAAATGAGGTTCCTGGAGTATCACATCAATCTGAAGTAGCTGAAGATGATCGATCTGTAGATGAGGTAAAAGAAAGTGAGCAGAATGAAGATCTCTATAATCTAAAGAACTTTGCGCTGTAAGGTTATATGAAAGGAAGTGTTGTACCGATACCAAGTGATACGCCAAGAAAAGGGGAAGAGTATGTTCACTATAAAGGTGATCATTATAAGGTAGTTGATCTTGCACTTCACTCAAATGATGATGAATGGATGGTGGTGTATGAGCCGTTGTATGAATGTCCTGATGCACATCTTTTTACTCGACCACTTCGTGAATGGAGAGAGGAAGTAGAATGGAATGGAGAGAGGATGAAAAGATTTACTCTTCTCAACAACTAAAAATAAGTAAAAGGTGAGTAGGGGGTATTATGACAAGAAGACTATCTTCTATCTCGCTTCTATCTCGTTAGAAGTTTATCTAGTGTTGTTCCATGTTCTTTGATGTGCGCGCGTATTTTTCTTTTAGCAAGCGTGGTTTTTGCCATATCTATCCATTTACGTTTTGGTGTTGCAGATTCTTTTACTTCGATTTCCACAACGTCACGGTTATTTAGCGTTGTATCTAGTGGAACAAGCTTACCGTTTACTCTTGCACCAGCAGTGTGGTCGCCAATATCCGAGTGGACTGCGTATGCAAAATCAATTGGGGTTGATCCTTCTGGTAGGTCAATAACGTCTCCCTTTGGTGTAAGAATAAAAACACGATGTTCAAAAAAATCTTCTTTGAGATTTTTCATAAAATCTTTATCTTGATTGACTTCTTTTTGCCATTCAAGAAGTTCTTTTGTCCAGCCAGTTTTTTTGGTTATCTCCTCTTTGTGTTTACCTTTTCCAAGTTCCTTGTATGAAAGATGACTAGCAATACCATATTCAGCTTCCTGGTGCATTTCTTTTGTGCGAATTTGTATCTCAAGAGTATTTCCATCTCCAGAAAAAATTGTTGTATGGAGCGAACGATATCCGTTAGGTTTTGGAACCGCAATGTAGTCTTTAAATCTTCCTGGGAAAGGCCTGTAGAGGCCGTGGATGACCCCAAGAGCTTGATAGCAGTCACTAACGGTAGGAACAATAATACGTAAAGCAACAACATCGTGGATTTTGGACTCATCCATTTTATAGCGCTTTAATTTTTGGTACAAAGAATAAAGATGTTTAATACGATGATCAATGCGTTCAATTTCAACATCAAAAACAGAAAGTTCTTCTTTAAGTGTGTTTACCACTTTTTCAAGTTTTTCGTCAGAAATTGGCCGCATTTCTTCAAAGACTTGAAGTGTTTTTTTATATTCTGCTGGGTATACATACGGGAAAGCGGCATCTTCGAGTTGCGTTTTTAGTCGTCCCATTCCTAGACGATCTGCAAGGCGAGCATGAATCTCGAGAGTTTCAAGCGCAATGCGTTTCTGTTTCTCTGGAGAGACATATTCGAGTGTTTGGATATTGTGTAACCGATCACAAAGTTTGATAACAACCACACGGATGTCATCTGCCATGGCAATAAAAAATTTACGCAACGATTCCACATGACGTTCGGCCCCAGAGTAGCGAAGTTTTCCGAGCTTAGTTACTCCCTCTACAAGTTTTGTAATATGTTCACCAAACTCTTTTGTCATTTCTTCATTTGTTACAGAGGTATCTTCAAGAACGTCATGCATGATACCTGCGGCAATGGTATCTTGGTCCATTTTTAGCATTGCAAGATTTAAACCGGTAGCAAAAACATGGTTGTAGTACGGTTCGCCAGATTTTCGTAGCTGCCCTTCGTGCGCCTTCTCAGCAAAAGTACAAGCTTTTTTTATAAGGATTTTTCCATCCTCATTTAAGTCTGGAAGTAGCGCAAAAATACGATTAGGGTCAGTTGGTGAATAGAGTATGGCCGATGGAGACATATATATACAATATCATACAAAGGTTACTGGTTGCTAGTTACGATTTTGTGGTCGTAATTCATTGTATTTATTTTTTAGGAGAGTTTAGTTTGTGTGGATTATGGTTAGGACAGGTTTTATCACTACAGCGCTCAGGGATGGTCTTTGTCCCTTCCATCATAAGTTCATCACATTTAGTGCCGTCATCTTTGACATATTGGCAACGATTACCAGTTGGGCGGGTCTTAACAATATGTTTACATTCTGGATAGTTTGAACATGAATAAAACACCCCAAAGCGCCCCTTGCGTTCTTCCATATAGCCGTCCTTACACTTATTACAATGTACCCCCGTCGAGTTTGCTTTACGGAGCTCTTCGTCTTGCTCAATATATTTACATTTTGGATAATTATCGCAGGCAATAAATTTACCATAACGGCCTTCACGCTCAATGAGTTCTCCTTTGGTACATTTCGGACATTTTTTACCAAGTTTTTTTGGTCCTTCCATTACACCTCCGTCCATCTTTCTTGCCCCAACACAATCAGGGTAACGGGAACATGAATAAAATTTTCCATTCTTTGCGAGCTTGATAACCATCGTGGCATTACAAAGCGGGCAGGTCATACCCTCAGGAGCATCTCCCATACTAGTAGCTTTCTCCAGAGCATCCTTTGACTTTACTTCTTTTATAAATGGTCCATAAAAATCTTTCAATGTTTTTAAGTATGTTGCCTTTCCTTCTGCGATGAGGTCTAACTTGTCTTCCATGTCAGCCGTAAACGTATCCCCAATATATGAAGAAAAATGTTCTTCAAGGAATGATATTACAACTTCTCCAGTATCAGTTGGATAGAGGGTTTTATTTATTTTATCTACGTAACCACGACTTTCAATTGTTGAAAGAATTGAGGCATATGTTGATGGTCGTCCAATTCCACGCTTCTCAAGCTCTTTAATGAGGCCTGCTTCAGAATAGCGATTAGGCGGTTCAGTTTCTTTTTGGGTTGATTGAAGAGTAGAAAGTGTAAGTTCATCATTGAGATTTAGATTTGGCAAAACAACATCATCACCACGAGCATCTTGATCAACAAGAAGCCATCCAGGAGAAAGAAGAACAGATCCAGTAACAGAAAAATTTGGGATTGACTTTGTAGTAATATTTGCAGTTACTTTATTGCGTTTAAGTTTTGCGTCTTTCATTTGACTCGCGACAGTACGTTCCCAGATAAGACGATAGAGACGCTTTTCATCATCGGTAGTTCCACCACTTTGTGTGTTGGCATGAGTTGGTCTAATTGCTTCATGGGCTTCTTGGGCATTTTTTGATTTTGTTTTGTACTGACGAACTTGCGCCATATCTTTACCATATTTATTTTCAATGACAGATACTATTTCGGCAACGGCTTGTCCACTGAGCGTAGTGCTGTCAGTACGCATATAGGTAATGAGACCTTTTTCATACAGTTTCTGAGCAATACCCATCGTACGTGATGGAGCATACCCAAGACGAGAAGAGGCCGCCTGTTGAAGTGTGGATGTTGTAAAAGGGGCTTTTGGTGAACGAGAGACTTCCGTGCTTTCTATATTGATGACTTCCCAGGTACCATTCTTTCCATCACGAACAATACGATCTGCTTCTTCTTTTGTGTTTGGTTGTTTTTCACACTCAAGAATGAGTGTGTATGTTTTACTTTCTTTCATTTTGCCAACGGTTTTAAATTCTCCGGTGATGACAAAGTATGTAACAGGAATGAACGCGCGGATTTCACGTTCACGTTCCATGATAATACGAAGGGCGGGGGACTGTACTCGTCCAGCAGAAAGTCCATAGCGGACTTTTTTCCAAATAACCCCAGATAGGTCATATCCTACAAGACGATCAAGAACACGACGAGCTTCTTGTGCTTCCTTTAAATTCATATCAACAGTACGAGGGTGTTTGAGCGCTTCTTTGATAGCATCTTCTGTAATTTCGTGGAAGGTAACGCGCTTGGCATCTTTTAGCTTACACGCTTCTTGTATATGCCACGCGATGGCCTCACCTTCACGATCGGGGTCAGTTGCGAGTATTACCTCATTTGATTTTTTTGCTAGTGACTGAATATCTGCGATTACTTTTTCTTTGCCAGGGCTAATTTCATAATGTGGGATAAAACCACCCTCAATGTCGACGGCCTTCTTGTTACTTTTTGGTAGGTCTCGTATATGACCAACAGAAGCGCGTACTTCGTACGCGCCATCTAGATATTTTGCAATTGTTTTAGCCTTCGACGGGCTTTCTACTATAAGTAATTTCATGAAAGTCGTTTTTTATAGATGGTAGACATTAGTCTCTAGATTACCATAGAAAAGAGATAATATGTAGAGCGGGGGAATATTTACTTTTTTGCGATGATAGCAGTCTCGAGCTTTGATATTACACTAAACGACGAACTTCACCAAACGACTCCTCTATATAGCCATTAATTTCCAATGAAGAAAATGCCGTAAGAAACTCAGATAGTGGCAACTTTGTTTTTTCTAAAAGAAGGTCTTTATCTGCTGGCTCATGGAGGATCTCCATAATTATTTTTTCATGAACACTGAAATCTATCGGAGTTTTTTCTTGTGTTTCTTTTTCCGACAAATGAAGGAGAGAAAATAAATGTGAGGGAGTTGCCACCAAGTAGGCACCTTCATGAATAAGTCTATTTGTTCCAGATGAAGACGGAGAAAAGATCTCTCCTGGTACTGCCCCAACATCACGTCCAAGTTCAGTTGCCAACCGTGCAGTAATGAGTGTCCCAGATTTTTCTTCCGCTTCAATCAAAAGAACTACATCTGCGAGTGCCGCCATAATACGATTGCGCTGCGGAAATGTCCAAGGGGCGGCGGTTGTTTCAGGTGGAAGCTCAGAAAGAAGTGCTCCACCTTCTGAGATAATTTCTTCTGCAAGTCTTTTGTGGGAGGTGGGGTAGATGACTGATGGGTGAAGCCCACTTCCCGGTACTGCAATTGTAGTAAGATTATTTGTTAATGCTCCTTTGTGAGCGAGGGCATCAATGCCGTAAGCAAGGCCAGAGATGATAATAACAGGTTCTCCTTTAAGAGAAGCAAGTAAGATTTCAAGTACTTGTCGTCCGTACGTAGTATTTTTGCGTGAGCCAACGACAGTAAGTATGCGAGGGGTTGACCTTCCGTATTCATCAATACCAACCTTCGGGAGATTGCCCTGCATATAAATCTGTTCAGGAATATCGTGAAGCTCTAGTAACCGAGCAAGTAATGGATGTAAGTGGAAATCTTTTCGGTCTATCTTTTTGATAGGTTGGTTCATACAAAAAGAATACTAAAGTACAAGGCGGGAGTACAGGGGATATAGCACACAATAGAATGGTAAAAACAAAACGGCAGTTGGCGCATTTCGCGACCAACTGCCTATGGTAAAAAGGTGTGACATAACTAGTGGGTTGCAAGGGCGACCACCCAAGCTATCCCATACCCAATACCTCCGATTTTATAGTATTTTACCTTTCCATCTGCAGTAGTTAGATCAAATAAGAAGAAAATAAAACTATTTGCAATTTGGCTAAATATCGAACCAATTAAATTCGTCTCTGTTTTAATGTGGTGTACTGGCCTTCTTTGGTCAAAGAGTACTTTTATGTTCGAGGTGTTTCCTTCATGTTGTTGTGAAGGAACTTCTACTGCAAAACCAATAATAAGATCTATTCCTCTTAGAAATGGAACAAGTGCTGGCATAAGGTATACCCCAGATTCGCAACGTATCTTTGTATCGAAACCAAGACATGTCACATGCCCCGTTTCTCCAACAGAGACTCTCCAGAGAAACATAAGTAGACAAGATATGAGAGAAAGTAGTGCGATCTGCCAAAAGAAGCGACTTTTCTCTGCGTAGCTAAGGAGTGGTGTGAGGTAGATGGCGATTATTATGATTGCCACACAAGCAAACCATAGACCCCCCTTTAATGTCATGTAACGTGGCTCTTTCATGGTGTATGTTCCTTCCCCGAAGGCTATAAAGTAAGAATGAACACTTGGGGACAATTCTGTCATAAAGATAGAATAAAGGCAATTATATGCACCTATGTGTAGAGGGTTGTGGCCACGAGTTACTAATTGCGCTAACTACGCTAAAGCGTGGGTTGCTCATAAGTACTCGCGACCCCACCTCGTCCATTTAGTTTGGTTTTTATTTTTACCGTTGTGCCCCCACTAGGGATCGAACCTAGGACCTGCGGATTAAGAGTCCGATGCTCTACCAGCTGAGCTATAGGGGCATTTCTTTGGAACATACTATACCACGATAGAAGAAATTATTCTAGAGTCTTGTGAAAAAATATGCTAGAATAAAAAAACTTTCTTCTAGACATACAGAGAAAGGGAGTAAGAATTATGTGTATAATGCAGTGGCGAAGAGGTCCATGAGCATAGCGACATTAATATATAGCTCTGCGGTTCAAACCGCAGCGTTACGAAAAAGAAAAAGTCTTGTGTAAGAAAAGGGTGTTAGTATGTATAGTATGATGCAGTGGCGAAGAGGCCTAACGCTGCGGTTTGCAAAACCGCCATTCGCGGGTTCGACTCCCGCCTGCATCTCCAGCTATTGCGAAGCAATACTGCAGGAGCATGTGAACTGCTTCACATGCGTCGGGAGGCGAAAGTCGGAGCTATATTTTTCTAGCAAGAAAAATGAGCGAGACGGGGTCGAGAAATTTTATGAGCGACTGGCGAATAAAATATTCGTGACCGACTCTCCTGCCTCCATTGTTTGTTTTTATAATTCTTGAAACAAATACCACCTGCCCGGGTGATGGAATGGTAGACATAAAGGACTTAAAATCCTTGGTTGGAAACGA
>CAYYCT010000003.1:0-42702 GCA_964470485.1 uncultured Candidatus Saccharibacteria bacterium | reverse complement strand
GTTGTTATAAATGCTTTTACAGTTTTCCTATCCTCGCTTCCATTTTTACTTGATGTTGTAGTGCTGTTGTTAAAACTTTGAGTTGATGTCCCAACCTCTTGTTGCTCTGCTTTGATGGAGCTCCCCACTTCTGCTATAATCTCACTGTTTATTTTTTGTCGAGTAAGTAGTCCAACATAGCCTGTTGGATTAATGCCAACACTCTTCTGATAGGCTTTAACAGCTTTAAAAGTTAACAACCCGAAGAAACCAGAAGAATTACCATTTAGAAAACCTTTATCAATAAGAAAATCCTGTAGTGCAAAGATTTCTGAGTTTCTTTGTCCGTATTTTAGGTTACTATTTATTGTAACAATATCTTTCTCTGTTGTGGTTGCGTTTATTGTTAATAGAGCTTGCGTAGAAGTTGATCTCTTTAAAACAGGAGTCTCTATTTTTTTAGTGACACCCGTAACTTTAAGAAAAACAAGCATGCCAAGCTTGGAACCAACCCCTGCTGTAGTAGATGATGTTGATAGGAAAATTGCTGCAAAGTGCCCTCCAGCATCCGCATCCTTCGGAACGGCGACAGAATAAGGAATCTTAAGTCTTTCTCCTTTTTTAAGCACCACTTTCTCATCCACTTTTGTCCAAGAAGGAAGTCCTTCTTTTGAGTTAGTGAAATTAGGTATTCCTGCTTTGCCTGAAGATTCAAAATTCTCTACCGAAGTATAAAATGTTTGCTCAGTATCTTGCTCATTAATAATAATGAAAGTACTAGTGATTGTTTCGCCCGGGTCAGCAGTGAGTTCTGCTTTTGCAGGAGAAATAGTGAGAGCCGAAGTCACAGATATTGAGGCTAGAGCGCTAAAAAGAATAAAAGCTAAGCTAAACATTTTTCTATTATTAATTTTCATATCTTTACATTTTATTACTCTTCTGTGGTAATTGCTAGGGATCGTTGAAGGAGAATAGCGACAGCCACCATTTATTTACAAAATGTGTGTTGTTGTAAAATACAGACATTAAAATCACTTCGCTCCAAGGAAGAGTCGGTCACAAATCTGCCTCGCTCTGCTCAAAGCAGATTCGCGACCCCTATTCGACTCCTCACGCACATAACCTAAGTCATGTGCTTATCGCCCACAGAAATTTAAAACGTGACATCATATGATGTCACGTTTTAAATTTCTGTGGACTCTAGTTTTTTGAACTGGAACACCTTAGAAAGTGAGGTTTTACGTTGGAAAATGGTTTTTACATCAAGAACCATACCAGAGTTTGCTCAAAGTGGGCTTGTTTGGTAACGATAATGCTCATTAAGATTATAACGTAAGAGTATTAGAACACTACACTGTAAGTAAAGAAAATATGAAAACTTTTTCAAAAAATCATAAAAAATACGGAAGACCGACTGTAATAAGTAGACACGTTTTAAGTGAGCTAAAAATGGCTTACTCTGTGGACTCTACAGATAAAGAAGCTTGTAGTTTGGCTGGTATCTCAGAAAAGACACTCTATAATTACCAGAAAAATAACCCTGACTTTTTACAGCAAAAACAACAGTGGAAAAATGAGGTCATATTAAAGGCTAGAGAGCAATTAGTAAAAGCAATAGAAAAAGATGGACGTCTTGCCCTTAGATACTTAGAAAGAAAGCTCCCTCAAGAGTTTGGTACTCATTCGGTCCGAGGAAGATACGGAGGTTATGACTCACCAGAGTTACAAGAGGCTATAAAAAGGATAAAAGATATTTCTATAAAAGTTAAAACCGACACAAGGTCGGTTTTGAAGTTGTAATGCTTCTGGTTGTTGTTATGCAGGACTGGTCTGCTCTGCAAGTTTGGCGTAGAGGGTGAAGCCACGACTGAACGCCATTTCATACTTGACCCGAACTTCGGCGTTGGCATACTTGCCAGTACGAGACATCAAGGATTCAAGGGCTTCTTGGTCTTCGGGCGAGATTTCAGCAGTGAAGATACCGCCATCGCTGTATCCAAAGACACCGAGCTTGTCGTCAGAAGCACCCTTGTGGTCAAAAACAATCTTGCCACCCTCGAACTTCACCGTTGCGTTGCCCTTTTGTTGGGCAGACACAAACGACAAGCAGTAGCACTCAGCGTAGTGTTCTGGTTTGGCGGTGAGACTGAAACCAGTCACACCATTTTCGTCACGGTTCACACGGAACTCAATTTCTTCTGGTTTCAAGATGTTCTCCTGATTGGGTTAATGAAAGAGCTTACCACTAAGAATGGTGGACATAATACTATACATATAAACTATATCTGTCAAGTGTTCGCTCAAATTATCTCCAAAATATCTTCTTAAAAAATCCTGACACTTTTTCACCTATAGTTGGTTTCTTTTCAACTGGTTTTTGGGTGTCTACTGTTAGAGTGGGCGATAGAGGAGTCGAACCTCTGACATCCACAACGTCAATGTGGCGCTCTACCAACTGAGCTAACCGCCCTTATGGATAGTATTATACAGTATGACCACCAATTTTGAAAAAGTAAAATAATATGGTATTATGCCATGTACATATTTCAGTTCTCGCTAAAAGCTAAGGGCTGTTTATATCTGGCCCCATCGTCTATCGGTTAGGACATCGGCTTTTCATGCCGGTAAGCGGAGTTCGACTCTCCGTGGGGTCACATCAACAAAAATACATAGGTTTTCCTATGTATTTTTGTTGACTGTGATCAGTATAAGTAAACCATCTGCATGGTTTACGGGAGAGTCGAATAGGGGTCGCGAATCTGCTTTGAGCAGAGCGAGGCAGATTTGCGACCGACTCCGTTTTGAAGTTAGAGATCTATTCATTTCTCCATGCTATACTTCTATCATAACCATATATGATAGATCCAGAACTAAAAACTCACCTCGAAAATATAGAAAGAGAAATTGTTGAATTGCGAAAAGGTTCTAATGGGCTTTTTGCTACGCTAGTGCGTGGACTTATCTATGGTGCGGGGTATATTATTGGGGCAGCCCTCATTGTTATTCTAATCGGATGGGTTCTTAATATTATTGGTGTTATTCCAGCATTTAATGCTCAGGTGGCAGAATTTCGGGCAGCGCTTGAACAGATAGGGTCTCCGGTAAAATAAAAGTATTTGTCTATGAAGATAATTTTTAAACTGCTTGGTGTTGCAATAATTGTTGGCGGGTCAGGTATCACCGTGCTCGGAGTTCTTGCATCACTTCAGGGAATAAACACCCTCGGGGCAGTTATTGGTGGAGGTATATTTATTGCTCTTGGAATTAGTATTATTGTGATAAACAAAAAAGGATATTCTTGGTAATTCTGGTCGGTATTAGGAGATTGATGAAATAATGTGCACAACGTAGTCCTATGGATTGGCTTTTCAGCGATATACTATTAGGTATGGAAACTTTTTTGACACCAGGTAGTATTTTTATTGCAACGTGTGCTGGTTTTGCTATTGGAGCCCTTTGGTATTCACCACTTCTTTTTATTAATGCTTGGATGAAGGGGGAAGGAATTACAAAAAGTCAGCTCCCAAAAAGAAGTGCTAGATATATGGTACAGATTCAGACGTACTCTTTTATTGCTCATGGAGCAATGGCGTCAGTGCTTGCCATCATATTTGATCTCCTTAGCATTAGTTCACTAAAACTTGCTATAAGTCTCAGTTTGTTACTTGCTTTTGGTTTTATTGTTACAACGCGTTTTGTTGACATGATTTACACAATACAAGGGAATCACTATGATGCAAAGTCACAGATGAAATTTTTGGTCTCATCGGGGTATTATTTGGTTGTTTCTGTGGTAATAGCAATGACTCTGTTTCTTCTAAAAAACTAAACGCCATGGAGGGAAACTCTAGCATTTGTGTTAATTACTATAGTCTTTTTTGGAGAAGTGTTATACACTTGAAGAATAATCTTACGCAGTAATGTACATACAATGAAAGAAGCGGAAAAAAAGAAAATTTTAATTATTGAAGATGAAAAACCACTCGCACATGCACTTTTACTCAAACTTACTCATGAAGGTTTTGATGTTATTGCAACAGAGAGTGGCCAAGAAGGGTTGGATTATTTGGCAAAAGAAAAATTTGACATGGTTCTTACCGACCTTATTATCCCTGGCGTGGATGGATTCAAAATCCTAGAAACAATACAAGAGAAAAAAATGAAAACCCCAGCAATTGTTATTACTAATCTCAACCAAGAAGAAGACAAGAAGAAGGTCTTTGATCTTGGTGCGGTCGCCTTTTTTGTAAAATCTAATTCTCCTATTTCTGAAATAGTTGCGGGTGTAAAGAGTAAAATATCTAGCTCTTGATAACGTCCAGAACGTATTACCTTTATGAAGAACATTGACACTAACAATATAAAAGACATTCTTATCGCAGGAAACTACATTAGCGAAGAAGATGTACAAAAAGCAGAGGACGTTGCTAAAAAAAATAGCATCACGTTTATAGACGCGCTCTTGCGTGATGGTATTGTTAATAGTGACATTGTCGGGCAAGCAACAGCAGAGAGTTTCAAGGTTCCGTATGCAGACCTTAACTCGGCAGCTATTGGCGCTGATCAGGTTAGAAAAATTCCAGAAGAAACCGCCAAGAAATTACGAACCATTCTTTTTGATGATACAAATGAAAAAGAAGTAACAATCACTACTGATAACCCGTTACAGGATGATCTTGAGAAGGAACTCCAGACACTATTTGCTGATAAAAAAATAAAAATAACATACTCACTCCCAGAAGATATTGACAGTTTTTTTATTTTTTATGAAAAGCCACTCGACACTAGATTTTCAAAAATTATCGAAGAATCAGATCGTGTTGCCCCAGAGATTCTTGAAGAGATTTTTGATGACGCACTTACGTATAAAGCTTCCGACGTACACTTCGAGCCACAAGCTCGCGTTATTGTTATTCGTTTTCGTGTCGACGGAGTACTTCACGAGGCTGGGCGTCTTCCTAAGGAGTACTACGAAAATGTTTTAAATAGAATCAAAGTAAAAAGTGCGCTTCGTATCGATGAGCACTATGCGGCACAAGACGGCGCTCTTCACTATGAAGGGAAAAATGGCATTTCCGTTGACATGCGAACATCTATTATCCCAATTGTTGAAGGAGAGAAAGTAGTGCTTCGTATTTTGGGGTCGTATGTGCAAGGACTCACGTTTAATGATCTAGGACTTACCCCAAGAAATCAAGAATTATTACGAGAGGCCGCGGATAAGCCATTCGGAATGATTCTTGTGGTTGGGCCAACAGGGTCTGGTAAAACAACTACACTATACTCGCTTCTCAAGATGCTTAACACCCCAGATACCAACATTACAACCATTGAGGATCCTGTTGAATATAAAGTACAGGGGCTTAATCAAATACAAGTAAATCAAGTAACCGGTCTTACGTTTGTGAGAGGTCTTCGAGCTATTGTGAGACAGGATCCAGATATTATTCTTGTGGGGGAAATTCGAGATCTTGAAACTGTTGAAATCTCCGTTAACGCAGCGCTTACCGGGCACCTCCTTCTTTCGACATTTCACGCCAATGATGCTGCTACCGCCGTTCCACGTCTTCTTGATATGGGGACAGAACCATTCCTTCTTTCTTCGACAATGAACTTGATTATTGCACAAAGGCTTGTGCGCAAGATATGTGATCATTGTAAGGTGAGTGTTGTAAAAAAGCCTTCTGATTTTGATACCCCACAACTAAAAGGTGTGATGAAGTATTTACCACAAAAAAACCTTACCCTTTATGAAGGAAAGAAGTGTGAAGTATGTGGATTTACTGGATATAAAGGGCGTACTTCAATTTATGAGGTGATTAAGGTTACTCCAACGATGCAAGAGCTTATTGTTAAACGACCATCTGCTCAAGAAATATGGAATTTAGCACGAAAAGAGGGGGCAAAATCTGTTTTTGAAGATGGTCTCGAAAAAGTTAAGAATGGGGTGACTTCAATAGAAGAGTTGGTTCGTATTGCGCCTCCTCCTGATCAAATAATCAGCAAACAAAAATAATGAGTATGCCAACCAAAAGCACAAAGAAAAAGATAAAATCACCCAGCACACCAGCAACAAAAACTACTCATTCAGAAATAATAGAAACCCCTGTTAAAAAAAAGACTAGCATGACAAATCTTGTTGCTGGTATTTTCTCTAGAAATAAAAATGATACAAGTACAAGCGCCAGTGGCTCTAGTATTTCTTCTGTAACAGATACTCTTAAAAAAGATAAAGAAGAAGACAAAAAACCAATAGAAGTGAAAGAGGCTGTTGTAACAAAAAAGCCCGAGGAAATAAAAAAAATAGAAGAAACAAAAATACCAAAAGAACAACAAAACGACAATAAAAATCAAGCCACAAAAAATACTCCGCCAGAAGAAAAAGTTATCATATCAGAACCAGTAAAAGCAACCCCCGCACCACAAAGAAAAATAGCAGAACAGAAAAAACTATCAACATTTGGTCTTTCAAAAGAGCGAGATCAGTTCATCGAGAATCTGAGCATGCTTGTTCTTTCTGGGATGTCTATTGTTAGCGCACTTGATTCTATTATAAAACAAACCAAATCTCCTGGAATGAAAAAGATTCTTGAGAGAATGCAACTTGAAATAGAGGCAGGATCACCTGTATGGAAGTCGTTCGATAAGACTGGGTTTTTTAAAGGGTACACCATCTCTCTTATCCGTCTTGGAGAAGAGTCTGGGAATTTTGCAGAGAACTTAAAAGTTGTTGCTCTTGAAGAGGAAAAAGATAGAGGTTTCAAGTCAAAAATTAAATCAGCCCTTATGTATCCAGTTTTTGTGCTTGGTCTAACTGGGTTTATTGGGATAGGTATTTCTTGGTTTATTCTTCCAAAACTTGCAAAAATTTTTACCGATCTTAAACTGACCCTTCCACTTGTTACTCGTGTTCTTATGTCGTTTGGTTTATTTTTGAATAAACATGGACTTATCGCTGTACCAGTAGGCCTTGTTGTTATCTGGGGGGTTGCTTACATTGTCTTTTTTTATAAAAAGACTAAATTTATAGGTGAGGCAATTATATTTTCTATACCAGGGATCAAAACACTTCTTATGGAAGTAGAAGTTGCTCGATTTGGATATCTCCTTGGAACACTTCTTGATGCTGGGCTTCCTGTGACAAAAGCAATTGACTCTCTTGCTGGAGCATCTGATGTTATTCGTTATAAAAAGTTTTATCTTGCGCTTCGAGAATCAATTGATATGGGAAATTCATTTCAAAAAAGTTTTGCTCTCTATAAAGACATTAATAAGCTTGTTCCACCACCAATACAGCAACTCATTATCTCTGGCGAGCAATCTGGCAATTTAAATAAAACACTTATCAAGGTAGGGCAGGTGCTTGAAGAAAAATCAGACACAACAACAAAAAACTTAACGATTATTATGGAACCAATACTTCTTGTTATTGTTTGGGCTGGAGTAGTAACTGTTGCTTTTGCAGTGATTCTACCTATTTATAGTCTTGTTGGAGGGCTTAATAATATAAAGTAGAACATGAAAGCAGGAATATACTCAACAAGAAAAGGGTTTACCTTACCAGAGGTTCTTCTTTCGATTACGCTTCTTAGTATTATTGGAGGCATGACAATTCCAATGTACCGTACATTTATGGTAAGAAATGATTTAGATATTTCTACCATGACCATCGCACAGAATTTGCGAAGAGCACAAGCTCTCTCTGAATCGGGGGATGGGGATACAACATGGGGTGTTCGGGTGGGGGTAGGGAGTATACTAATCTACAAAGGAGCAAGTTATATTTCGAGGGATTCTTCTTTTGACGAAAATACTTCTATTCCGACAACGATCATTCCAACAGGAATTAATGAAGTTGTGTTTTCAAAAATGACTGGTATGCCAAATGCTACTGGAACATTTATCCTTACTTCACAAAATAATGAAACAAGAACAGTTACAATCAATGAAAAAGGGATGGTTGATTACTAAATACAACAAAAAAGGTTTCTTGCTTGTTGAGATTATTCTCACGAGTTCTATTTTTGCTTTGTTTGTAACTGCTTTTGCTGGAGTCTTTTATTATGGTCTACAGTCATCTTCATTTGCAGGAGACAGAGGAAGAGCAATTATGTTAGCAGAAGAAGGACAAGAGGCGGTAAGGAGTATACGAAACGCAAACTTTGCCAATCTCGTTGATGGCACATATGGGCTTACGTACAGCGGTGGCGCATGGAGTTTTTCTGGGGCATCAGATGTTTCTGGGGCTTTTACTCGTCGCGTTACAGTAAGTAGCGCTGGGGCAAATAGAAAAATTTCGACAGTTACGGTAACGTGGCAACAGACTCCAGATCGCACAGGAAGTGTTACCACCTCCGCACTACTTACTAACTGGAAGACAATTCTTAATCTTGGAGTCGGAATAACTGTTAACAAAATAGTAATTAATCATGGTCGATCGAAAGTGGCATCTGATTTTGCGCCATTTAAAGTTGGAACAACTACAGTAACACTTGCAAGTTCGACAGTTTTTAATCCAGGGACATATACCGTCTCTGAAACAACTAATTCAGAATATACACAAACGTTTACTGGAGATTGTAATTCTAGTGGGCAGATCACAGTTCTTGCAACAGGGACAGCAAAGCTCTGTACTATTACCAATGAAGAAAAACTCGCATACATTACTCTTAATAAAACAGTAATAAATCACGGTGGTTCAAAGACTACAGCATCATTTGCTCCATATAAGATTGGTTCAACAACAGTAACACTTGGTGCGACAACACCAATTAATTCTGGGGCATACACAATTACTGAGACGATAGACCCAAACTATAATCTTACTTTTAGTGGCGATTGTTTTACTGATGGATCCATTACCTTAAATCCAGGGGATAATAAAACATGTTCTCTTACTAATGAAGAGGAGGTTACTGGAGGGGGAAGTCCTTCGCTGGCTGGAGTTATTATTTATGGAGATGGAACTAATGTCCCCAAATTTCGTACATTTGATCATGTAGCTAATGTTTTTAGTGCACAAACAGGTACGTTTACTGCAACGGTCGGTCCAACATGGCTTATTCGTACATCGCCGACACAACATATTGCACTTGCGGGGTATTATGATGTGACAGGAACACTCACCATTATGTGTTTTAATGGCACCGTTTGGACACAGGAATGGCAAGGAGTCTCAGGTGGGGTTGGGAATAGACATCGTTTTGATATTGCTTTTGAAAAAACATCAGGGGACGCAATCGTACTCTTTAGTAAAGGAGGATCACGCGGTGATGCATCACGATGGGGCAAGCTTGGTTGGAGAACAAAGTCCGGCGGGACCGGCTGTGGAGCTGGGTGGGCAGCTGAGCAAATTCTTACCCCACTTAGAACTTCAAACGATATCATGTATGTAAAACTTGCTCAAGATAGGCGCGCTGGTTCAAATCTCATTGCAGCGACGTGGGTCGATATAAGCGAAGATATTTCTGCCAAGATATGGGATGGAGGTGCCTGGGTGAATGAGCCAAGTGCTGTAACAGATAATAATCTTGAAAAAGTTTCTTCATCACACGATATCGAAAATATGGACATAGATTATGAGTCCTTGTCAGGAGATGTCATGCTTGTATGGGGGAATGCAAATGGTAGTAATGGGACAAATGGGGCCAGGTATCGTACTTGTACTGGTGGAATTGCAATGTGCACCTGGGGGGCAGTTACAACCCCGCCAACATTTGCTGATGATGCCACAAGTCTTGATATGTCACCAAATCTCCTGACTGATGAAATTGTATTTGCTTCCATTGGAAATTCTGGAGGAGATCTTCAGCTTGGGTATTGGAACGGTACAGCCTGGACAAATACTGCCAATGTTGACACCTCATGCACGGTACCGTATACTGCCTCAAAACTCGTTTCTACAGGATGGCTTACTCTTGGAAGCACAACACGATCGATTGTAGTATATTCAGATCTCAATTCAACTGACATTAATTGGTATACCGGAAATGGGGGGACATTTACTCGGCAAACTGATTTTACGCCATCGAACCCGATAGCTTTTCCTCGTGGGTATATGGATATTCACATGAATCCACGTGATCCAGCCCAGCTTATGTATGTTACCTCAGATAATAATAGCGATCTTTTTGCGAAACGCCTTATGCTTACGGGGACATCTACATTTACGTGGACAAATTCTGATGGAGGCACGCCACTACAGACAACACTTCCGCAGATTATTTCTTCTCCGTTCTCCTTTGCGTTTTGGCAACAGTAAAAACTTGTTATGACTCCTTTTCGTCACACAATAAAAGGTTTTACTCTGGTAGAGATGGTGCTTTATGTATCACTATGTTCTATCATTCTGCTTATTATTTCTATGATGCTCTCATCTCTTCTTGGCTCGCGAGTCAGAAGTCAAGTAATTACTGAAGTTAATCAACAAGGTTTTCAGGTTATGCATTTGATCACTCAAACTGTTCGTAATGGAAGAAGTATACAAACACCAGCGCCCGGGGCAACCTCTCAAACACTATCGCTTACCACAGCAAGCCCTATTCTTAACCCAACAATCTTTAGTGTGAGTAGTAGTACATTTTTTATTCAAGAAGGAGGAAAAGCTCCAGTCGCACTTACTAATTCACGAATAAGAATTTCATCCCTTACATTTCAAAATATTTCATCAACAAGCTCAACAGACAAGGTTTTGAGAGTTTCTTTTACTATTGATGCCGTTAATCCAGAAGGAAGAGGTGAGTATTCTTTCACTAAGACATTTAGTGGGAGTGCTACACTACGATAAAGGATTGTATGAAAAAAATACTTACAAGTACAACACTATTAATTTCTAAAGAAATAAATAAAGGGTACATTGCTCTTATTTCAGTTATTCTTATTTCAGCTATTGGGGTGGCTATTATGGTTGCAGTCATATCTTCTGGAATTAATGCATCAAAAACAGACTTTTCTTTACAGCAATCTGGGGCTGCGAGAAGTATGGCAGTTTCTTGCGCAGAAGAAGCCTTACAAAAAATTTTAGAAACAGCCACAACGTCAAGTATTGGGAACCTTACTATTGCCTCGGGGACCTGTAGTTATCTCATTGTTTCATCAAGCAGCATAATAACCATTAACGCAAGTGGGTTTCTTGGCGGAGTTACTTCTAAGATAAAAGTGGTTGTTTCCAGCACTTCCCCATCGATTACGTTATCCTCATGGGAGGAAGTTGCGGACTTTTAAAGTGTATATTGTCTGATATACTGAAAAGGTAGGTTGGTAGAGTATCTGCTCAACCTAGTTGTAGTGGACTCAAGCCTAACAACGTTTTACTTTAATAGTTTAATTTCGTTTCGAATACATAATCTAAACTGTATTCTTCATATTTATGAAAAAATTTTTACGCAATCAAAAAGGATTTACACTTATTGAAATCCTCCTTGTGGTTGCAGCTATCGCTATTCTTGCAGGTATCGTTATTGTTGCTATTAACCCAGCTAAACAGCTAGGAGATACTCGTAACGCTTCTAGAAACTCAGCTGTTAATACTATTCTTAACGCTGTAACACAATACGCTGTTGATAATAATGGAATCCTTCCAACAGGAATTTCAACAACAACAACAGAAATTTGTTCTTCAGCGGTTGCAACATCATCATGTACTGGTCTTGTAGATCTTTCTGTGCTTACAATCAACGGAAAGTATCTTACAGCTATCCCTGATGAACCACAGAAGACTAACCCTAATGGTGCGGGATACACAATTTATCGAAACGCAACTGGACGTGTTACCGTTGCTGCTCAGTTCCCAGAAAGTGGAGCAACTATCTCTGTAACACGATAGATTAAAAGATGATTACATGGTTCTCAAGGAAAGAAAAGCAAGTTCTTCAAAATGAAAAGAAAGAAGGAGATGATTTTGTATCTCTTTCTTCTCATCAACTGCGATCACCTCTTTCAATAATCAAGTGGTATACAGAAATACTTCTTGATGGTGATGCAGGGCCTCTTACAGAAGATCAACGCAAGTATCTTACTATTATAGAATCAAGTAATCAGCGGGCAATAGACCTCGTTAGGTCATTACTAAACGTATCTAGGTTAAACCTAGGTACGTTTAGTGTTTCACCTGTAGAGATGTCTGTTCTTGAGGCGGTTGATGAAGCAATCAACTTCTTCAAAAAAGATGCAGCCCGAAAAGAGGTTACTATCAAAGAAGAAAAAGGGGTTGATAAAAAAATACAAGCCGACAGACACTTATGTCTCATGGTAATAAAGACTCTTTTATCTAATGCTATTGCTTTTTCTAAACAAGGAAGCAGTGTTACTGTTACAACAGCTCTAGTTCCATCGAATGAAAAAGTCGGTGAGGTAATGATAAGTAAAGAAAGTATTTTAGTTTCGATCGCTGATTCTGGGATCGGTATTCCAGATGAAGACAAGGGCAAGATATTTTCTAAGCTTTTCCGAGCGAGTAATGTAAAAGATTCGGAAGGATCTGATTCCGGCCTTGGTCTGTATGTTGTAAAAACTATTATTGACTATGTCGGTGGGCAAATTTGGTTCACGTCTGTCGTTAATGTTGGGACTACATTTTATGTCATTTTCCCAACAGAAGGAATGAAAAAGAAAGAAGGAACAACAACACTAGACTAAAATGTAAAGCTTGTAGCTTGTAGCATGTAGCAAACAAAATTCACATACAAATAGCGACGCCTACGGTGTCGCTATTTGTATTGTATGAATTGCTAAAAGCTGAAGACTGTCTTATACCCCTCGCAGTACGGTAATTTTTGCTCCAATACTATTAAGACGCTCAGCAATATCAGCATAACCACGTTTTATAGAGTAGACATTACGAAGCATTGAAGTTCCTTCTGCTGCAAGCATTGCGATTAAAATAATAGCCGTAGGTCTAAGCGCTGGAGGGGAAACAATCTGAGCGCCGCGTAATTTTTTTATTCCAGTAACAAGAGCTCGGTGAGGATCGAGGAGTTTAATATCTGCTCCGAGACGATTAAGTTCAGTAAAATAAATAGCTCGATTCTCCCAGGTCCAATCATGAATAAGTGTTTGACCAGACGCAACACAAGCAATGGGGACAAAAAAAGGTAGGTTATCATTGTTGATTCCAGGGAAAGGTTGAGTGTGTATTTTATCTAGTGGAGCAGTAAGAGATGACGGGGAAATGGTGACATCAACAAGCGCTGTTTTATTGTTCTTAGCAAGATACTGTTTTGAAAGTGAGTAGATAAGCCCCATACGTTTCAGTTTTTCAAGTTCAAGAGTGATAAACATACTAGGACATCGTCTTATTGTTAATTTTGACTTTGTAACAATCCCGGCAGCAATGAAAAACATACTTTCGATAGGGTCTTCGCTATTATAATGTTCAACATGCACATTGATGGTTTCTTTGCCATGGATGACGAGTGTCGTTGTCCCAATGCCTTCTATTGTTACCCCAAATTGTTCAAGTAAAAAACAGACATCCTGCACCTGATAATTTGGAGGAGCAAACATAATTGTTGTTTTTCCTGGAATGCGAGCAGCAGCGATGATGGCTGTTATTGCACCGGTATCAGACGATTCATAAAGGGGGATAGTATTTGGGCGTAGTTTTTTGTGCGAGACAACATAATGATTTTCTTTTGTTTCAACTAAAACACCAAGGTAATCAAGTGCAAATTTATGAGAAGCAACAGTTCGTTCGCCCATTTTACAGCCACCAGAATGAGGGAGATTAAATTTTTCACTAAAATGAATAAATGCTCCAGCAAATGTAAACGAACGGATTTTCTCGGCTACGTCTCTGTTTATTTTTGAAAAAGATAGTTTTTTTGGTGGGGTAATTTCAAGAGCTGTATCGTTATATATCCAACGAATTTTTACACCGAGACTCTCTAAAAGCTCTTTATAGCGATTAACTTCTTCAATATGAGGAATATCGCGCAAAATGGTTGTACCAGAGTTAACCAAGGAAGCAACCATCATATTAATAGCTCCATTTTTTGATGTATTAGTGGATATACTTCCTCGTAATTTTCTACCACCTTCAACCTTGAAATCTATTGTATCTTGGATGCTAACGATATTATGCTTAAGAACTTCCCCCATTTTCATGAGTTGTTCTATTGTGACATTTTGATTTCCAGACTCTATTCTGGCTACGGCCGACTGAGACGTTTTTAGTTTTTTTGCAAAATCGCCCTGTGTCATCCCACGCTCCTCACGCAATTTTTTTATAAAAAGACCTATTTTTTCTTGATCATTAGGTTCCATATATATCCATTATATCATATGTGATATAGAACATGGATTATACAGAGTGGACAAATAGGCTGGCTACCTAAAGAACGATTCGATGGTAAAGAGTGAAATTATTGCCATGGCAGTAGTCGCGATAATAACAAGTGTGTTACTTAACCTTCCATTTATGTTGTCTCCTAATATTTTCTTATTATTGGCAACAAAGAGAATGATTATTAAAAGTGGGGCAGCAAGAATACCATTAACTGCCGCAGCATAGTAAAGCATGACTATTGGATCAATGTTTATAAAATTAAGAATTACACCTACAAGTACCGCGATAGAAAGTACCCCATAGAATCCAATAGCTTGTTTAAATTTCTTATTGAGTCCAATTGGTAAGTTAAATGTTTCAGCAACAGCATACGCAATTGATCCAGCAAGAACAGGTATAGCAAGTAATCCTGTTCCTAAAACACCAAAAGCTAATAAGTATACTGCAAAATCACCTGCGAGAGGGCGTAGAGCAAGCGCAAGTTCAGAAGCTGAGGTAATAGTATTACCACCATCGGCAGCAAGAGTGCTTGAAGCGGTAATTATAATAAAGAAGGCTACCAGATTGGAAAGGAACATTCCTGCAACTGTGTCTGCGCGCATTTGATGGATATCACCAGTAGTTATCTTAGGTGTCCCTTTTCCGAAGGCGAGGATTTTTTTCTTTTCAATTTCTTCTTCTACCTCTTCATCAGCCTGCCAGAAGAATAGATAAGGGGAAATGGTGGTTCCAAGAAATGCTGTAATATTGAGAAGAAAGTCCTTGTTCCACTCTACAGTAGGAATGAACAAGGAGAAAGCAATAGCACTCCAATCTTGATTTACAAAAAATGCTGCGACAATATACGAGAGCACTGTAGCCGCAAAATACTTTAAAAGTTTGGCATACGTTTTATACGGCACAAATATTGCACACGCTAGAGTAAATATCGTGATGAGTATAAGAGAAATACCAAAAGGTAAGGGAGATATGAGGCTTGTTACCTCTCCCATTGCGCCTAAGTCAGCCCCAATGTTAACAATGTTAGCAATCGAAAGAAGACTCACCGCGATGATAAGGACAAGTCTTCCGTAATGAGATTTAAGTACTCCCGCAATTCCCTTTCCAGTAGTCATACCGATACGGGCACACATCTCTTGTACGGCTATCATAAGAGGAAGAGAGTACAGGGTTAGCCATAGCTGTGAAAGCCCAAAAATAGCCCCAGTTTGGGCATAAGTTGCAATACCAGATGGATCATCATCAGCTACTCCCGTGACGACCCCAGGGCCAATAGATTTTGAAATACGCTTCCAAATAGATATTTTTGACATGTAGTAAGTATATCAAGGATAGGTACTAGGTTGTAGGTATTAAGTATTGGATGGAGGGCAAGAGAAATTTATTTTTGGTACACTAGAACCATGAAAACTACGCCATTTTTGGAGTATATCTTATATGACATATTTGGTGAGGGTGAGCCTATTACCGCTAGATCTATGATGGGCGCACATATTCTCTATTACGAAGGAAAGGCTTTTGCTATCGTTGAGGATGAAGAGCTTTATTTTAAAGGTTCAAAAGAATTAGCTCCTTGGTATTTAGAAAGAAGATCAAAACAATTTACCTATACGAAAGAAGGGGAAGATGCTCATTTATATTACTATGTTGTTCCCCCTGATGTATATGAAAATAAACAAAGTCGAGAGGAGTGGCTGGATGTAGCATTAAGTGTGGCCACATTACCAGGCAAAAAATCAAACAACAAACGTAATACGTAAGAGCAATACAAAAATATGGTACCTTACTTTATATTCAACTGTATTGCTCTTAATATTCTAATGTATTGTTAAAACTTTTATGCGTGTAGATGAAGATAGATATCCTCAAGTGCTCGCACAGCATCACCAGCTGCAATGTTGTTCTGATGATAGAGAACATCAGTACAGTCTCCTGCTGCCCATATACCTTTTGTACTTGTTTCTTGAGTTCGTGGGTTTATGACAATGTTGTTTGTAGGTGTCATGGCAACAATATCTGTTGCAAATGATGTTGCTGGAATCTGGCCGATTTCTACGAATACCGCAGAAACAGAAAGTGTTACTTCTTCATCATCATTTTGTTTGTAAGAGATTGATTCTACAAACATTGAACCATCTACTTTTGTAGGAATTGCATTTTCAATAAGAGTAAACTTTTGGTTCAATTTTAATTTTTCTACAGTAATAGCATCAGCGCGAGGTGCACTACGCGAAAGTAATGTGACACTTTTACAGTAGGCGAGAAGTTGTGCTGCAGATTCAAACCCCGCATTACCACCACCAACGACAACTACATCCATTCCCCCAAAAAGAGGTCCATCACATGATGCGCAGTAGGTAAGACCTTTGTGCTCCAAAATATCGGCACCAGGCACTTCTAAGCGACGACGTACCGAGCCTGTCGCAATAAGAATTGTCTTGGAAGTTTGGCCGCCTTTTTCTGTTGTTACAGTAAAATCTCCTTCCGCACCACTAATATGAGAGACCTCACTCTCAAGGATGGTAAGAATGTCTCCTTTGTATTCCTCTACATGTGCACGAAGTGATTTAGCCAAATCCATACCAGAGATATGGGGTGTGCCTATCCAGTTTTGTATATCTTCTGAGACTGTTGATTGTCCTCCCCATTCTTTAACAATGAGAAGTGTTTTCAATTGTTTACGTGCGGCATACACAGCAGCAGCTGATCCAGCAGGCCCTCCTCCGATGATAATTAGGTCGTACATAAAAGATTATTCGTTACTAGTTACTAATGAGATACAAGAGAGTATAGCATAAGTGATAAAACCATAAGGAGAAAGAAATAATTAAAAAATGCCTATCACTGATAGGCATTTTTTAATTATTTCTTTCTCCTTAAAAATGGAGGTAGCGCTTCCCATTCATCGTCATCTTCTTCATCAAATTTAAAAACTGGTTTTTTTGTAGATTGTAGTGGAGTTGTTTTCTTAGCGTCCTCAATAATTTTAGTTTCTCCTTCTTGAAGTTCATTGTCGATACGGTTCTCGTCTACTGATTGAGCAATAGATTCTCGGATAGTTTCCTTTTTTTCAGTACGAGGTTCTGGATGAAGAGGTGTTTCCTTGACTGATTCTTCGTGAATATTTGTAAGAAGAGGGAGAGTATTATTTCGTGTAGAGAAACCACTTGGAAAGCCTGTTGCAATGACAGTAACTTTAATTTCATCTTTCTTGAGTGTTGAATCAGTCGCAATACCAAAGATAATTTTTGCATCCTTATCAACTGATTCAGTGATAATCTTCGCTGCCTCCTGTACTTCGAACATTCCAAGATCTTCTGCTCCATAGATAGCGAAGAGGACACCTTTTGCTCCATGGATCGATACGTCAAGAAGAGGGGAGTTTACAGCAGCAGTTGCTGCTTCGCGTGCACGGTTCTCTCCCATACCACGACCAACCCCCATAAGTGCGGTACCAGAATCTTTGAGAATTCTTTTAATATCAGCAAAATCGAGATTGATAGTACCAGCCGTTCTAATAATATCTGATATACCTTCGACGGCTTGCTTGAGTACTTCGTCACACATTTCAAAGGCCTGTTTTACAGTTGTATTTTTATCAATAACAGAAAGAAGTCTGTCGTTTGGAATAACAATAAGTGCATCAACTTCCTTTTCAAGTTCTTCAAGACCACGTTCTGCTAACTTCATACGAGATGCCCCTTCAAAAAAGAATGGTTTAGTAACGACCCCAATAGTAAGTATCCCTTCATTTTTTGCAACCGCAGCAACAACAGGCGCTGCGCCTGTTCCCGTACCTCCACCCATACCTCCTGCGATGAATACCATGTCAGCTCCCTTGATAACATCTTGAATTTCCTCACGTGTTTCCTCTGCGCTACGCTTACCGACTTCTGGGTCCATACCAGCACCAAGTCCTTTGGTAAGATTTTTACCAATGTGAATTTTTTTCTCAGCAAGAGAATGGTGAAGGTCTTGTGTGTCGGTGTTCATCGCAATGAACTCAACTCCTTGAAGTTTGGAGTTAATCATGTGGTTGAGTGCGCCTTTTCCTGACCCTCCAATACCAATTACTTTGATGCGTGCGAAGCTTTCAATTTCCGGGTTTACTTTTGCCATATAGGATTTTTGGTCATTACATTACTATACAACAACTATACCAACTACAGGGTATTTTTGCAAAGGTCGTTTTTTTTGATAAATTTTCTAAAAAAGCCTTATTATCTAAGGTAAAAACTGAGAAAACACTTTTTTGACACGAGTGAAAAATAGTGTTAAAAGCTCCTTAAATACATCTTTTTCTGTATCTGTTGGCGCTAAGAATGTAAGTCCGTAACTTCTTGCCCAACCACTATCTCGTAGCGTGTCACCAGTAATTCTTACAAGTTCATTGCTTACTATTTTTATAGGGAGGCGTAATTCATTTCTAAAAATAAATTCAAGACGAGGAACAAGTGATGATGACCCACAAACAATAATTCCTGCAGGAAGAAGTTCGGATCGTTGTATACGAGCAAGCTCTCTTGTTATTTTCATACACAGATCTTCCAGGCGAGCTTCAATGATTTCCTCAACCCTTCTTTTTGAATAAGCGTTGATTGTTCTACCACACTTCACTTCTTCAGCTTCTTCAAGTGTAATTTTCATACCCAGAGCAATATCTTTTGTGATGTCATCACCACCAACAGCAATAGTTGAAACAAGAAGAGGAATATTTTTTTCATACACGAGAAGCGATGTAACTGCTTGGCCAATGTTGATGAGTGCAACGCCTGCAATTTTTTGTTTTTTGGTGAGCAAGGGGATACTTTCAGCAATTGGGCCAGCAACAATATCGGTGACACGAATCTCGGCATTATCGATTGTCCTTTTTAGGACATTCATACATTGAAGGGGGTAGGTAACAAAAAGTGTTTTTGCTTCGAGTTTATTACCACGAACCCCTATGATTCCTCCTTGTATTTTATTACCATCGACTTTATAGTCCATTGGTATAGCGTGTATGATTGATTTATTGCGTATATCGGGAATAGAACGATTGCCGTCTTTTATTGCGTTTTCAATATCAAGGTCAGTCACAGAAGCATCTCCTCTTGATACTTGAGCATAACCACTTGTGTGGTGTGAGGAAAGACCGATTGCTCCAAGTGAAATAAGGGTGTGTCGCGCGCTAAGACCAGACTGTTCTTCAAGTGAAATGATAGCGTCATTCACAGCATTTGCTACTTCTTGTTCATCAAGTATGTTTCCGCGGTCTACTCCTTCAATTGATTTCTTGAACGTACCGACAACAACAGGGTATTTTGAATTCTCATGACGAATAGCTCCGACTGCACGGAGGTTGCCCGATCCTATGTCTATACCGACAATCATGTCTTTCGATTTATTTGCCACGGAAAAATTTTTTACAATATGTTTGTTCTAACTCCTCCATTGTACTACCATGAGCGTGTCCTTTCAAATGTAACATGCCATGAATAACAAGAAGATGGAGAAATTCTTGATATGATAGGTTAAAATTTTTTGCATCACGTCGTGCAACAGAGAGTGAAACGTATATTTCCCCCTCATTCTTTTCAAGAGGAAACGAGAGGATATTGGTTGGATAATCTTTATCTCGGTAGAGCTTATTTCTTTCTTGTGATTCTAATGGAGAGCAAAAAACAATCGTTAACGAATAGTCTGCACCAAGAAGTGTATTTTTTATTTTAAGGTAGGGTATTTTTGGTAGAGCTCCATTTTTACGGATAACCGTTAGGTTGTTGAGTTCTAGTAGTGCCATACAAGTATCTGTTTTAGTCTAAAGTAAGGAGCGCCTTAGAGCGCTCCTTACTTTGTGTATTATTTTCGACCTTTCTTTCGTTCGATTACCTTTCCCATTCGCTTGTCTTCCTCATACTTAGCGATATTCTTCAATTTCTTAAGTTTAGCTCGCTTTGTTTTGAGTTCTGATAGTGGACGATCATTATAACGAATACCTCTAACACGTGGAAGGACCCCGGACTCCTGTACTCGCTTCTGAAAGCGGCGAACAAGAGAAAGAGCGTTTTCGCTTGCGTTTCTTTTAACTTCTACATTAACGTTTGACATATGTGGGGGTAATTATATCACGAGATTGAGTAGTTAGCAAATTCTTAACAACAGAGAAAAGAGTTATATCAAGCAAGGATTTGATGAGGTCTTCTTTACTTCAAATGTTTAATATAATCACTAAGCGCATCTATCTTTACTGTGTCCTGTGAGCGTGTGCCCATGTGTCTGACAATAACGGTATTATCCATTGCTTCTTTTTGTCCAAAAATAATGCAGTATGGCACCTCCATTTTTTCTGCTGATGAGAGTTGGGCGCCAAGAGAGTCTTTTGAAATTGACTGGTACACAGGAATACGATTCTTTCTCAATGTTTCCATGATACAGAGACTTTTTAGTTTTGCTTCGAAGCCAAGCTGGATGAAATACACCTTAGGAGTCTTCATAATTCGAGGCGCAATATGCTTACACTCTGGGAACATCATAATACGTTCCATACTAAGTCCGGTCCCAACGGCAGGGACATCTTTTTTGCTACCCATCATACGAGCAAGATTATCATAGCGACCACCTCCAGTAATTGATATCTCTTTTTCATTACCATGTTCATCAGCATCAATCTTGATAACTTCGAATACTGTTCTTGTATAATAACTTTGACCACGAACAAGAGAATTAGTGACTCGGTACTGTATACCCATTTCCTCAAGATACTGAAGCACTTCCTTAAAATGGTTTCGTGCATCATTCGAAAGGAATGAAATAGATGACGGCGCATTATCTTTTAATGGTTGGCAGCCTTCTTGTTTGCAGTCAAGCAGACGAAGAGGATTAGTCTTAATGCGTTCATGGCAATCTTTACAGAGACCATCCAAATGTTTTTTATAATAGTTGGTTAGTTCTTTAATAAAAAGAGGGCGAGTCTCTTTATCTCCCATAGAGTTGATGTCGACAATAAGATCTTTGAAACCGTATTCTTCAAGAATAGTGGTAAGTGTACGAATGATAAGTGCGTCGGCAATTGATTTTGATGTTCCGAGAATTTCAAGGTTAAATTGTCTAAACTGTCGCCAGCGTCCTCGCTGTGGTTTGTCATGGCGGTATGTTTGGCCGTACGAGTAGAGCATTACTGGCTGAGGAAGTGTCTGCATTCCGTGCTCAAGGTAGGCTCGCATGACCCCAGCTGTATATTCTGGTCGCATCGCAAGACGGTCCCCACCTTTTGTTTTGAGGGTGTACATTTCCTTATCGATAATATCCGTTCCCTCACCAATCGCAGAGACAAAAACGTCTTCATGTTCAAGAACTGGAGTTTCTATTGGCTTGAATCCATAGTAGACAGCAATCTCCTGGGCTTTTTCAAAAAGACCTTGAAATGCGTAGTATCTCTCATCAAGTAAGTCTTCCATTCCTTTGAGCGACATCGGAGCTTCTTTCTTGGATTGTTTTTCGTTTTCATTCATATAACTGGTGCTTGGTTTGTGATTGTATGATACGGTTACATTCTATTTTATAAAAGTATACCTTCCTGGTTCGTACCCGGCTTGCTTAAAAGGATAGATTCGGAAGAGTACTTGTCCTTTGATATTAATAGTATCAAGTGCTCCCCAGTCACGACTATCGTAACTCTGGGCGCGATTATCCCCCATGACAAAATAATGATGATCATCAAGTGTCAGGGTGACATCTTTTTGGAAATCTTTGTATTCAACGTATGGTTCATCAAGGATAAAACCATTAGGGTTTTCTTTATTATAAACAGTTGTCACTCCACGCTTAATAATAACTTGTTCTCCAGGGAGGCCAATAACGCGTTTAATTAAGTATTTTCCATTGTACGGATTATTATTCTCGTAAAGCTTGAAGATAATGACATCTCCTCGGGAGGGGGTCCTTATGTGATAAGAAAGCTTATCAACCAGTAAAAATTCTTGATTGTGGTATGTCGGAAGCATCGACGCTCCATCAACAATGAAAGGTTGAATGAGGAATGCTTGTACAATTTTTACTAAAATGATTATCCCAATAATCCAAAAAAGGAGAGAAGAGGGCTCCTCGTCTTCTTCAAGAAGTTTTATGCGAACAAGCACATCACGAGTGTTGGGAGAGAAGATTGCTAGTATGAGTGAAAGAATAACAAGTGAAAGAATTCCGAAGATAGTTATCGAAACCGGATTCTGGGTCATGTCAGAAAATGAACTAATGATGACATTTGCAATAGAAGAAAACATTGTGAGTCTCAGTATATAGATTTGTTTTGAGAGATGCAAGAATTCCTTGAATGGATTACAGAGAACAGACGACAGACAACAGATAATGCAAATAACAGGTGACAGGAGTTATGAATGGTACATGAAAAAAGAGTATTCAACATGTATCATCTGTGTTCTGTTATCTGTAAGTGAAACAGTCTCATATCTGCTGTATACTATTGTGATGATGTACACCTTAGTTCCGCTTGGTAATCCGGGGAGCAAATATGCCAATACCCGTCATAATATCGCTAGAGTACTTCTTGCAATGATTAAAGATGATGTTATGAGGATAGAAAATTGTGAGATTATGGTGCCTAGTACTTTTATGAACGATAGTGGTCGTGCTGTTTTGGAATATCTTAAATATCATGAGGGGAGAGATATTATGGTTATGTATGATGATAAGGATTTACCGTATGGAGTATTTCGTATTTCGTATGATAGGGGAGATGGTGGACACAATGGGGTTAAGAGTATTATTGCTGCGCTTGGGAAAAAAGATTTTATTCGTATTCGTATCGGTATTGCCCCACCAGAGGTTGACGGTAAGGAAATTAAAGCTCCTCACGGAGATATGGTGCAAGGATATGTCTTGGGGGCAATTAAAGAAGAAGAAGAAAAAATGGTACGCGCAATTGCTAGTCGCGTACTTGGTGCAATACAGACGATCGTGAAAGATGGGTATATGAAGGCAATGGAGGTGTATAATTAATATCCTGTATTTATATGTTTAAAACTGAAATTTCAATAGAAGGAGAAAAAGGTGAGCCTAACAGAATATCTACGGTTTTTTTTGAAGATTTTGTTTATTCTGGCCATGAAAGCGAAGCTGAAAATAATGCAAAAAAGTATCTCGAGTACCTAGCTCATCTTGTTGAGGATAATGATAATTATATTGATCATGGTGGGGCAGGTAAGGTATATGACCTTGGAGATCGAAATGGGGGATGTTTGAAGATAATGAAAAATAGACATTTGTCTAAAAACTCAGATATGTTTAATTTAGGAAGGACTCCGCTTCAAGAGTTTCAAATAATGGAAAGGCTTCACGGGCTTAGTCGTCTGGGCTGTAGAGCTCCGGTTGCAGAAATGTGTATTGAAACAGGGGATACAGCAATTATTATTATGGAAAAGTTAGAGGCAGTTAATTTACAACATGTTTTTAACGGCACAAAAGAGTTGCCAGATGGTTTTGACTACGAGTTATTTTATAAAGCCTTAGAAGATTTTATTGATGCAATGCATAAAGAAAGAGGGGTGGCACACCAAGACCTTTACCCTAGAAATGTCATGATTGATTTAGAGTCTGGTTTGCCCTATGTTATTGATTTTGGGAGGTCAGTTATTTTAGATAAAGACAATGAATCTAAATGGCGTGATCATACAGAAGATGATTGGGCTAAATATGACGAGATATTTTTTGGTTTAGAAAAAATAAGAGCAATAAAACCTGCTCAGTTTGAGCAACTACCATTAACTAGCGAAGAATATTATTTTGATCAGAACATTAAAGTCCATTATTCTTCAGTAATAATACAAGAGGTAAAAGAATTACTCGAGAGGAACCCGCCTAGCGAAGACGATCAAATTACTATTAAATTTGGTAAAAATGAAAATCTGATTGTTTCGCGTAATAAAGAAAACATACACGGAATATTTTCAATAGTTCAATCCGGGTTGACTTATTATGTGGGTAGAAAGAAAAAGGACTATCTGGTTTGAGTAATAATAAAAATACATACGCGCCGCCCTTCGGGCGGCGCGTATGTATTTTGATATGTGTTGTATTTTCTATAACCTACTTATGCTTTCTTTTCTCCGTAACTGAGTGTCATTCTTTCCTCGTTTGCGTCAAAGAGAGTGATAGTAAATTTGTAACTCATGCCAAGTGAAAGTGTTGAACGAAGTGCCGCTTCATCTCCAAAATCAGAAACATGTACAAGTCCAGCAACTCCTTCTTCAATAGAGATAAGTGCGCCGTGTTTATTGAATTTGATGACAACACCAGCTACCTCATCACCTTTCTTGTATTTTTTGGCAGCCTCCTTCCAAGGATTTTCTTTGAGAGCTTTGAGTGAAAGAGAGATTTTATTATCTTTTATTTCGATAATCTTCGCACGAACTTTATCTCCAACACGAGCGTGTGTCTTGGTGTCTTCTACAAGTCCCCAGTCGATTTCACTCTTATGTACAAGTCCTTCTACGCCATCAGATAGTTTGACGAAGATACCAAACTCTACAACTCCAGTAACAACACCCTCTACCTCATCTCCAATGCCATAGTTACCAAGAGATACATCTTTAACCTCTTTTGTTCCACCATCTTTTTCTGAGAAGATAAGCTTACCTTCTTTTGGAATAGCGCTAATAATAGAAACGGAGATACGTTTACCAATAAGTTTCTTCAACTCGCGAAGGATTTTGTCCTTATCGCCGTCCTCAATACGTGGGTACTTATCTTCTTTAAGTTGAGAAGCAGGCAGGAATCCTGACATACCTTGCCATTCAATGATGAGTCCTCCTTTATTAGCATCTTTTACCACAAGATCCATAATACGCTTATCTTTGATAGCTTGCTCTGCATCATTCCACATAAGAGCCTGTCGAGCTTCCTTGAGAGAAAGTTCCACATAACCATTTTTATTTTCACGAAGAACAATTTTTGCTGAAATAGTGTCTCCAATATTGATACGCTTAATAACATCGCGCGCATTCATAAATTCGATACCATAAATGATACCGGTTCCAGCAACACCCAAATCTACATAGAGTGCTGATTTTTCAATAGCAACGATTACCCCCTCAACGATGTCCTCTTCTTTAAAAATAATTGCGCCTACTGCGTACGGTGCAATAACTTCTGTGTTTGTTGTCATAAAAATATAATAGTCCACACGATGGTGGACGTGTGCTCGTCTCGGGGTCTCACAGTACTGATGTACACCAGCACTGTGAGGATTAAGTCCGAGACGTTTTCTTTTAATAGAATGGCCTCATACTACAATACTTTGATATAAAAAGCAAACGTTTTTTTAATGAATTGTTTTATATTTTTACTTTTTCATCGGAGCAAACAGAATAATTTTCTGCTGAAAATTTTCTTCCGCCTCGCGCCGGTCGCGCTGTGACGAGTTGCTTCTCATGAAAAAGCCAGGGTAGGGTTGCAAATACAATACGATATACAAATGAAAAAACCGCCGGCGACTCTCGTCGTTTCGGCGGTTGGTTAGATTGGTCTTTTTTTGACCGAGATATCCGATTCGCTTGCGAGGCTTTTAGGATACCAAGAACTCTAACCGCGAGGGCGCGACTCCTCTATCCTTTGCCGGGTTGAGTGCCCGCGCAATGATTATCTCAACATGGATTCTCCTTGTTGGTGCCTCAGTTGATGATGGTCTTCATCGCGCCACGGAACTTACTCGAACGCCGATCCTTGTACTCCGGCATTCTGGCACTGCGCTTCTGGCCACCAACGTAGTGGTAGTCTTCGCACTCGAAGATCGTGCGATTGACACCCATGATGAATCGGGTGACGGGCATGCGCTTCCCGATGCCGATGCGACGGCAGACATGCTTGCGCCCCTTCTTCTCGTCGGAAGGGAGCATGCGCACACGCTGGGCGGACCCGACGACGGGGATGTCCTCACACTCGTCGTACTGGTTCTTGGCGGCCAAAGCCAGACGCGAGGTCTCCGGCCGCACGAAAACGTGCCGGGACGCCGCCGTCGGATAGAAGCGCTGACGGTCTAGGTCTGCAAGCGAAGGCTTACGAACTTCGACCAGTTGCTCGACACTCCCTGCCTTCTTGCGGCGCCGATTCTTCGGCCTCTTGGTTTCGTCACCGTTCCAAGCACAGCGAACGGGAGTGCTTTCGACGATCAGCACACACATAGGGACTCTCCTTATTGGTTGTGCGAGTTGAGGGAACTAACTGTTTTATATCATATCATAATATAGTATATTTGTCAATAGATACTATTGACAAAAAGTCTATATTTGCTATAATAGAAGAGGCCTTCATGATAAAACTCCTTGTTTTGCATGAAGATTTCAACCGTTCGTTGGGAAAGGAACCCATGAAGACAATACCTCATCCGGATACAACTAAGCCTCGTTTGAAGGTGGTTCGGATAGAGGAGGAAGACAAGATCACTCCAGAGCAGCTGATTGCCTATGCGTTCCTGCATGGTGCCGTTGATGGACTGCAAAGTCTGTATCAGTTGATCTGGGTGCAGTATGGCGAACGTAACACCCCTGTCTCGTACTATGTGAAATACTTGCGAAAGTGTGAAGCACATGGGGCGATGATGAACCTGGAAGAAGGGGTGTATCTTCCCACAGAGGAAGAAGTTCGTCAGTAGGGAAAAGGGCGCGACCGTCAGGTCGCGCCCTGATTTGTTTCTATAGGAGAAAAAAGTTTCTCTATTCATATTTATTTTGATGTATTTTGTATTTTTCAAAAACAATACAATCTATGTTAGAATGCTCACTATGATTATTTCATATTACGGACGACAACATTTTAAGCTACAAGTTGGTGATCTTACTGTTGCTATTAATCCTGTTTCTAAAGAAGGGAAAGGAAAGGTTGCAAAATACGGAGCTGATATAACACTTCTTACGACGAACCATCTAGATTATAATGGCGCTGAACAAACAGAACTTGGAGCTAAATCTCCTTTTGTTATACGAGGAGCAGGCGAATATGAAGTGCAAAATATTTTTATAAAAGGATTTACTACAGAAACGACACTACCTGAGAATAAGAAAGAAAAAGTATATCAAAACACAAGCTATGTTTTTACTATTGACGGAATACGAGTGACTTTCCTAGGGGCGCTTTCTCAAATGCTTAAACCAGAACATAAAGAAATTATTGATGAGACAGATATACTCTTTGTTCCAGTTGGCAATGATCGTTTTCTTCTTAGTCCGTATGACGCAGAAAAGCTTGCGGTATCACTTGAGCCAAAACTTGTTATTCCGATGGATTACGATGAGCAATCACTTCCTGTTTTTCTAAAAGAAGCTGGAGCAGAAAAAGTCGACCCACTAGAGAAGCTGACGATTAAGAAAAAAGATATTGAAGGGAAGCTTGGTGAGGTGGTCCTATTCCACGAATTGTAGTGAAGATGTTGGTGGTAGATACATACTACGCGCTAACAGCTGCTTGCGGTATACTACCTTCCAATGAAGAGATTTATTAAACAATACGAAAAGTATCTCAATCTTCGTCACTATATAACCATACTTCGTAGACAACCGATGCATGTACGACATGTGTATGCAGCTTTTTTTTCTGGAGTTATTACATTGTTACTTGCAGCGAGTATTCTCTATTTTGATTATGGTTTTTGGCATGAGACCTATGTTCGTGGAGAGGTTGAAATCATGGAAAAAGAAAATAACGTTAATGATAACTCGGAAGTGGAAACACGATCACCAAAAGAAATGCTCGGAGATTTTTTTAATGAAGCAGGAGATAAACTGAAGAATATTTCTATAAGTAGTACCACATTACCAACAGGCAAAGATACGTATAGGAGGGAATAATTTCTATTAAGTTTTTGCTTCTATTTTGGGGATAAATATGCTATACTTATACCCACTAGATAGACTGACCTATGGCTAAAAAGACCCAAAAACAAGAAGAAATACCAGAACCAATAACTCCTCGAACTGGCCTTCAGGCTGTCAGTATTGCAGAAGAAATGCGTACTGCATACCTTGATTACGCAATGAGTGTTATTACTGCTAGAGCGCTACCGGATGCTCGTGATGGACTTAAGCCAGTACATCGACGTATTCTTTTTGCTATGAATAATATGGGGCTTACTCCTGGAGCAAAGTTCCGTAAGTCAGCAACAATTGTTGGAGAGGTTCTTGGTAATTATCACCCACACGGGGATGCATCCGTCTACGATGCGATGACAAAAGCCGCACAGGATTTTTCATACAGATATCCTCTTATTTTGGGACAAGGAAACTTCGGTTCTATTGATGGTGATGGGGCTGCGGCATACCGTTATACCGAAGCCAAGATGTCAAAAATTTCTATGGAAATGCTTCGTGATATCGAAAAAGAAACAGTACAAATGGACGCCAATTATGATGGAACCAAAAAAGAACCAAGAGTTCTTCCAACAGCAGTCCCCAGTCTTCTTCTTAATGGGACACTTGGTATTGCGGTTGGAATGGCTACGAATATTCCCCCACACAATCTTAGCGAGGTGGTTGATGCAACAGTACACTTAATTGATAATCCAACAGCGACAAATGAAGATCTTTGTGAGCATGTTAAGGGTCCTGATTTTCCAGTTGGAGGTGTTGCTTTCGGTCAGTCTGATATTCGTCAGGCATACGCAACGGGGCGCGGTGGGGTTGTTGTTCGTGGAGAGGCAGAAATTTTTGAAACAAAAAATGGCCAATTCCAAATTATTATTACCTCTATTCCATTTCGAGTTGTTAAAAGTAATTTGATTGAAAATATTGCTGACCTTGTACGAGATAAAAAGATCGACGGTATTAAAGGTCTTCGTGATGAATCAACCAAAGATATTCGTGTGGTTATTGATTTAAAGAGTGGCATACAACCACAAAAGGTTCTTAACTATCTCTACAAACACACTGAACTTGAAAGCACATTCCATTACAACGTGGTTGCTCTTGTTGATGGTATTCCACAGACACTTTCGCTTAAAGGATCGCTTGAAGCGTTTGTTGGTCATCGAAAAGAAGTTGTTCGTCGTCGCACGGAGTTCGACCTTCGTCGTGCACTTGAAAAAGAACATATTTTGATTGGTCTTAAAAAAGCCCTCGACCACATTGATGAGATCATTCAAACAATCAAGAAATCAAAAGATACGCCGGATGCCCACGTACAGCTCGTTAAGAAGTTTAAATTCTCTGATATACAAGCAACAGCGATTTTGGAAATGAAGCTTCAGCGCCTAGCTGGACTTGAACGAAAGAAGATTGAAGATGATTTGAAGGCTGTACAAGCGCTTATTGCGGAACTACAAGCTATTCTTAAATCAGAAAAGAAGATGCTTTCTATTATTAAAGGGGAACTTACTGATATTAAAGAAAAATATGGCGATGAGCGTCGCACTAAGATAGTGAAACATAAAGCTAAGGAGTTTAACCCTGAGGATTTAATTGCCGACAAAGAAGAAGTTCTTGTGTATACCTCAGGTGGATATGTTAAGCGTACTGACCCATCTGAATTTCGTACTCAGAAACGTGGAGGTGTTGGTGTGGTGGATCTAAATACCAAAGAAGAAGATTTCGTGACCATGTCAGTCACCACGTCATCTCACTCAGATCTGCTTTTCTTTACTGATAAAGGAAAAGCATATCAGATGAAAATGTATGACCTTCCAGAAGGTAAGCGTGCAACTCGTGGTAAAAGTATTATGAATTTCCTTCAGCTTGCCGATGGAGAGAAGGTAACGTCTATTCTTCCAATGCCGAAGGATATTAAAGAGATTCAAGGAGTATCACTTATGATGATTACCAAGCATGGGACAACCAAAAAATCTGCTGCACAGAGTTTCAAAGATGTTCGTCGTAATGGTCTTATTGCCATTAAATTAGACGATAAGGATGAATTACTTTCGGCACTTTTTGTTCGTGATGAAGATTCTGTTATTCTCACTACACAAAATGGCCAGTCTATCCGTTTCAACCACAATGATGTTCGTGAGATGGGGCGTACTGCGGCTGGCGTTATTGGTATGAAGTTAGATAAAGGAGATATGATTGTTGCTGCAGATAAAGTTCCAACAGGAGCAAAGAACGCTGAGCTCCTTATTATGACTGCAAATGGTTATGGCAAGAAAACAAAAATCTCTGAATATAAAGTTCAAAAGCGTGGCGGGTCAGGTATCAAGACAGTAAAAGTAACTGAAAAAACCGGTAAACTTATGGTGGCACGCATTGTTACAGTTGAGAATGAAGAGCTTCTTGCTGTTTCGAAAGATTCTCAGGTAATTCGTACTGAGGTAACATCTATTCCAACACTTGGGCGAGATACTCAGGGTGTAAGAATCATGAAATTGCGTGAAGGAGACTCTCTGGCATCATTTAATCTCCTCTAAGAGAGGTATAAGAGAGGCACTATAGTAAAAGCGGAGTTTCTTGATTACTTCAGAAAAATAGTGTATAATTGCACAACTATGTTGCAAGTAAAAACTGCGCCTCGCGCCGCAAAAGAAACTAAAAAAGAGGGTTTTATTCCAGCTGTTTATTATGGTGCACACGCTAAATCAACACCTATTTTTATTAATACAATTGAGTTTGGGAAGGTCCTTTCTACTGAAGGAAGCTCATCATCAGTAACACTTGTAACTGAGCATGGTAATGAGATTGCCATGATTCAAGATGTACAGGTTCATCCAGTAAAGGGAAATATTATTCACGCAGATTTTTATGTACTTGAAAAAGGGCAAAAGGTACACGTTAAGACTCCAATAGAATTTATTGGTGAATCAAAGGCGGTAAAAGAAGGAGGTGTTCTTGTTAAAGTTCTCCACGAGCTTTCTGTTGAAGGAGATCCGAGCATGCTTCCTCACGAATTTATTGTTGACATTAGCTCTCTTGAAAAAGCTGATAGCGTTATTCACGTTAGTGATATTAAACTTCCAAAAGGGGTTGAGCTTTATCACATATCAGAAAATGATATTGTGGCATCTATTGCTATAACTCAGGAAGAAAAAGCAGAAGTTACTCCAGTTGATCTCTCAGCAATCGAAGTAGAGAAGAAGGGGAAGAAAGATGAAGAAGCGGAAGAAGGGGCAGCAGCATAGTAGTAAGTATCAATATATAAAAACCATAGAAGGCGACCGCGAAGCGGTCGCCTTCTATGGTTTATTTTTACACCAAACACTCTCCATCTTCTCATAAGTACCTGCTATACTGTACGCATGAGACAACCACTCGCTGTTTTTACTGTCGCCTCACTACTTCTTTTTGTTTTCTTTTTTGGAGAAACAAAGAGTGTGTTAGCGCAAACGACACAAACCAGACAAGAACTTGAACAAGAATTATCTGATCTGGAGGCCCAGATAAAATCTCTGAGTCAGAGTATTGTAACAACACAACAGCAAGGAGCGTCACTTAAAAAAGACATCAGTCTCCTTACGCAGAAAATTACTCAAAGTAAATTAAAAATTCAAGCACATCTAAAAGCAATTAGTCGTCTTAATCAGAACATAACAGAAAAGAACAGGACAATAGGGGCGCTTGATGCAAAAATGGGTCGTGAAAAGGATTCTCTTTCACAGATTATGCGTAAGACTATGTATATGGAAGATTATTCTCTTTTAGATTTTGGACTACAGTCTAAGAGCCTCTCCTCATTTTTTGAAGATATAGATTCTTTTTCTACACTTAATCGTGCCCTTGGAAAAAGTTTTGATGACATACGAGCGACAAAATCAGAACTAGAAACAGTAAAAACTGAACTTCTTGAAGCAAAAGATGAGGAGACGGAAAAGAAATTAGCTCAAGAGCTAGAAAAGAAAAAAGTTGAGTCCAATCAGAATGAGAAAAATAATCTTCTCGCAGTAACAAAAAATCAAGAATCAGAATATAAAAAAGTTCTCGCTGCGCGAGAAAAAGAAGCTGCTCAGATACGAGCAAAACTTTTTGAGCTTCGTGATACAGCAAGTATCTCATTTGGTCAGGCGTATGATTTATCAGTACTTGCATCCAAAGGAACTGGGGTACGTCCTGCGCTCATTTTGGCAATTCTTATGCAAGAATCATCGTTAGGAGTTAACGTCGGAGCTTGTTATCTCAAGGATACACTAACTGGGGCGGGGGTTTCTATTAAGTCTGGTGAAGTGCGCAATAGAACAATGAACCCGTCACGAGATGTTCCTGTTTTTACCTCCCTTCTTTCTCGTCTTGGGCGTTTGATGGAAAAAACTCCTGTCTCATGTTGGATAGCAATGTATAGTGGAGGGAGCCCAACCGGATGGGGAGGGGCAATGGGGCCATCACAATTTATTCCTTCGACATGGAAACTTTTTGAAGATAGAATTGAGGCGATTACAGGAGCAAGTATTGCTGATCCATGGAACCCACGAGATGCTATTACTGCAACGGCGCTCTATCTTTCAGATCTCGGGGCTGTTGCGGGAAATGAGTCAAGCGAAAGAAATGCTGCATGTAAGTATTATTCTGGACGCTCATGTGCTTCAGGTCCCGGAGCGTCCTATGGTAACTCTGTGATGCGGAAGATCGTTGCCGTTCAGGCGGATATTGATAAGTTACAGAGGTAATAAACAATAGTAAAAAGTATAAGAAAGCTTTATAATATAATGATTGCATACTTCACGAAAATGTGTTAGTATTACTCAATTATGAAAGCAGATATTCACCCAACATTTTACCCACAAGCTATTGCAACGTGCGCTTGTGGTGCGACCTATACCGTTGGATCTACTGTAGAGAAAATCTCTGTTGAAATTTGTGCAACCTGTCACCCTTTTTATACAGGACTTGAAAAAGTTCTCGATACTACAGGACGTGTTGACCGCTTCAAAAAGAGAATCGCTGCAACCAAGAAAGCATAACGTAGAGAAAAGCGCGAAAGACCCCAAGGTCTTTCGCGCTTTTTCTATGGTAAAATACTACACACAGTATGGATATCGAATCCTTTAAAACAAATCCGCGAACAGCATATCTCGCACAAGAGTACGAGCGACTTTTGCAAGGAAAAGTAGAAGCAGAGGGAATGCTTGCTGACGCAGGTGGTGACACAGAAATGAAAGAATTAGCACAAGGTGAAATTGATGCTCTTGCTCCACAACTTGAATCACTTTGGAAACAGATGACAGACATTGCTCACGTTGCAAAGGAAGAAGAAGAAGCCCCAAAAGCAATGATTCTAGAAATACAAGGTGGGGCAGGAGGGGATGAGTCATCTCTTTTTGCAGCAGAGCTTGCGCTTATGTACCAGAATTATGCAGAGGAACGTGGTTGGGGATGGAGTAAGCTCGACGAATCAGTATCAGATGTTGGGGGGTACAAAGATGTTTCTTTTGAAGTAAAAGGTCGTGGTGCGTATGAGGCGCTTCGCTACGAGACTGGTGTGCATCGAGTACAAAGAATTCCTGAGACTGAGAAGAATGGTCGTGTGCACACAAGTACGGTGACAGTGTCGGTTATGCCAATCCGTTCTCTTAAGAAGGTCACTATTCCTATGTCAGACTTAGAGTTTGAGACATCTCGTTCAGGTGGGGCTGGGGGGCAAAATGTGAACAAAGTAGAAACAGCTGTACGTATCATTCATAAACCAACAGGGATTGCTATTCGTTGTACCATTGAGCGTAGTCAGTTAAAAAATCGTGAGCGCGCCCTTGAAATGCTTCAGGCAAAGTTAGATCAGCTTGCTCAAGAAGAAGATGATAAGAAGCACGCTTCCGAAAAAAAATCTCAAGTTGGAACAGGGGACAGAAGTGAAAAGATTAGGACGTATAATTTTCCGCAAGATAGAGTTACTGATCACCGTATTCGGCAATCATGGCACGGTCTTCCAAAAATTATGCAAGGAGAGATTTCACCAATTGTCGAGGCCTTAAAAAATTTCACAGGAGAATTTGGAGATGGAGAGGAGGAATAATTCACATAGTGTTGACGTATACAACAGTAAGAGGTAGGATGGTCGGGAACTTTGTTCTCTTCACCTTCCATAGTCTTTAAGGGAGACAAAAGGTATGTTGATTACGACAGTAGTGTGCCTTCTCTTTTCAATGGTCTTTTTTGTTTTTGCGTTGATACAGTTGAGCAAATATATTGAATCAATTATTTCCATTAATCGTCAATTTCGCCTACCAATCTTTTTCGGGGTTTGTTACTCTAACGAAAATCGCTGGTCGATAACACTTACGGTTGCGCTTTCTGCGCTTCTTGTTAGCTATGCGGCGTATTCCTCCAGCAATACTCTTCTTGACGGCACGGAGGTATTCTGGATGTCTTTGGCTGTCTACTTCGCCATCTGGACAATCTTGAAAAACCCTCGTTGGGATGACCTTGCACTGTTCTTGGCGATAACACAATACATCACGATATTCCTGATGCCAACTGAGAAACAATGGATGCCCCTCCTGCCAATGATGTTTGCGGTTGGGATGTTTCACTTTCATGATGACATTCAACAAACAAGAAAAAAACAACCAAAAAGATCAATGTCCTATTGGCGGGGAAGATAGAATTTTCCTCGTGACAACACATTCCCGGCGCGTAATCGCGCCGGTTTGTTTTTTGTAAAGAGGAGACATAGAGATATGTTATGAATAAACAAACAGAATTCAGTAACTCTTCCCAAAGGAGTTATTTTATGATAGAATACTACCTAATCATCCAATCGGGCAAATCAGGATTTGGACACCTGAGCATCACTTTCGAGCAATATTGACGCGTACCAAACAGGTACTTATGAGAAAGTGGGACTGGGGTTGCTACTAGCTATATGCTACTGGCTAACAACTGTTCCGGATGTGGCACGAGTAAATGTTTTATTAACCCATCTGTTAGCGAGTAGCTTGTAGGAATGCAAAATGCGTTCCACTGCTACAAGCTACAAGCTATTATATTTATGTCAATCACAATCGATGCACTTAAGGCGGCAGGTCTTCAATACGGATACTCTCGTACACGTCGTCACCCATCAGTAAAACCTTTCATTGAAGGGAATGTAAATGGTAACGACTTTATCAATCTCGAAAAAACAAAGGAACAACTTGAAGAAGCTGTTACATTTTTAAAAAACCTCTCTAGCACTGGTAAGGTAATTCTTTTTGTTGGGGTAAAGCCGGAAATTCGTCAAATTATTAAAGAGGTAGCTCTTTCGCTTAATGCTCCATATGTTGCTGAGCGATTTATCGGAGGCACACTTACTAATTTTCCTCAGATAAAAAAGCGTATCGAGAAACTTCACGAACTTTTGAAGAAAAAAGAAACAGGTGAACTTTCTGTGTATACAAAAAAAGAACAGCTTCTCATTCAGCGAGATATTGATAGATTGGATCGTGATTTTGGGGGGATTTCTACACTTACCAATATTCCTTCTGTTGTTGTTGTAGTTGATCCACGCCACGAAGCAATGTGTATCAAGGAAGCAAAGCTTCTTCACATTCCTGTGGTTGCACTTTGCAATACTGACTGTACAATAGAAGGTATAGAGTATCCCGTTGTCGGTAATGACGGATCAGTATCATCTGTCCGCTTTGTACTTGAGGCAATCAAGAGTGCTCTAGCTGTAGAGGCGTAATTATTAACTCTTAGATAGTAGAAGTTAGATTTTACAGAAAACAATCTTAAAATCACTTACTTTCTAATCTCTAAACATCTAATCACAAAAATCCATGGACACTATTAAGGAACTTCGTGAAAAGACTGGTCTTTCACTTTCACAAATAAAAAAAGCTCTTGATCAAGCAGGGGGAGATAAAGAAAAAGCACTTGCTATTCTCGCAGAATTTTCAGCTGCTCAGGCAGAGAAAAAAGCAGACCGTGAACTTGCTTCAGGGGTAATTGCTTCGTATGTACATGGCACAGGTACCATCGGTGTACTTCTTGAACTTTGTTGTGAGACTGATTTTGTGGCAAAGAATGAAGAATTTATGGGACTTGCCAAAGATTTAGCTATGCATGTTTGTGCTATGTCGCCAACATCGATAGATAATGAGGATGGAGCAGGGGAAGAGACAGCGCTCCTTCACCAAGCATTTCTCAAAGATCCATCACTCACCGTTGAGCAACGACTGCAAGGGGCAATACAAAAATTTGGAGAAAATACAAAAGTCACCAGATTTACACGCTACAGTCTTGTGTAAGACTTGTGGCATAATACTCTCATGCTTATTCTTATTTTAGTGGCGTTTGGAACGATATTTGCGTTAAGCGCTATATCGTTGCTTATGATACAAAAATATAAATTGGATAAAGGGGCTATCGTTGTCGATGAGCTCTATAATGGGCCAGAGCAGGTGTCGGTAACACTTCATACAATTATTCGCTTTGTATTAAGAAAAAGTATTCTTATACGAAAATTTTGTATACAGTATTTATTTCATTTTATAGTGAGATTTATGTATCACTTTGATATCTTAACAACAAAGATGTATGCAAAATCTCGCAACTGGTTTGTGAAAAATGCTGTAAAAAATAAAGGAACTGTTCCTCATTTTTGGGAACACCTAAAAGTCTATAAACAAGAAATGGATCAAGAAAAAGAAAGTGAAGACATTGCAAAGTAGTTCTTCTCTTTAGTCATTTTCTTGTACGTAGCGCCAATAAAAATATCCCCCGTAAGGTGAATCTTTACAGGGGATATTTTTATGGTAAAAAATGATTTCAGATATGATTGAGAGACATCCTCTAAAGGTATATTTTTATAGGTTTTTTCGGGTAGGTCTAGCTTATCTATGATTGCGAAAAAAGTTTTTTTTAATCAGCCACATGTTATCCCCAGAACTCTTTTATGTCCATATTTTTCAATACTTTTCACGATATACTTATACAATGGGTTTATCCTGTACCTCACTCTCATGCAGTCAGCATTCTTTTTGAAAAAAAGATTTTTTGTAGCCCTTCTTTCCTCTTTGATTTTAGGAGGGGTAATCGTCGCCTACTCTGCATCAACTCCAACGTTTATTAACTATCAAGGGTTCATTACAAATTCTAGCGGAGTTGCACAGTCTGGGTCAGCATCTGTTATTGTTAGGGTTTATGATGATCCAACTTCTGGAGTGCTTTTATTTGAAGAAAATGAAGGAACGGTTACTATTACAAACGGTTATTTCACTATTCCAATCGGTCAGGTTGGGGATGTTAATGGGAGTACTGCTGCCGTTTCTCTTTCTGATCTTGATTTTGATAAAGCGTATTATGTTACCGTTGAAATTGGAGCACCATTTTCTACTGGCGAAATGACTCTTGCTGGGGGGATCAGGTCACAAATAGGCATGGCACCATTCTCGATGGTTTCTTATGGAGCACTTACCAGCACCACAAGTACAGGGCTTGCTACAGCAAAAGGGAAAATGTATTTTAATACAACAACAAATCAACTTTATGTATACGATGGGTCTGCATGGAGTGCGCTTGGAATTGCTGGGGCTGGGATAACTTCTTTAAATGGGCTTTCTGGAGCATCACAACTTTTTGCTATCGGGGCTTCTGGGAGTGATGCTACTATTTCTTCATCTGGAATAACCCATACGCTTAACATCCCAAACGCGGGGGTAAGTGCTCGTGGAGTTATTTCAACTACATCTCAGTCGTTTTCTGGAGATAAAACATTTACCGGCCAAACCTCTCTTACCACCGCTTCCTCTACTGGATTAACTGCAACCAATCTCTACTCCACACTCTTAAATGCTGTTACTGCAATCTTCACTAACCTTACTGCTACGAATGCAACAACAACCAATCTTGTTACGACAAATGCTTCGACGACAAACGCTACTTCAACTAACCTCTCGTCTGTAACTGCTTCAGTTGGTTCTCTTTCTGTCACAGGACAGAGTACGCTTGCTACAGCATCAGCTACTGCGTTTACCACATCTGGAAATTTTTATCTCTCTAACTTTACTTCTGGTTCTATTCCTTTTATCAGTACAGGGGGGCTTCTTTCAGAAAATAACTCTAAGTTCTTCTGGGATAATACTAATACACGTCTTGGAATTGGAACTAAGACTCCTCCGTACAGTCTAACTGTATCTGGGATTACAAGTGCAGACATTTTCATTGCTGCGTCAACAACTGCAACATCAAGTTTTGGGGAAGTAAATTTTGGTGCAGCTAAAAGTAATGGAGATAGCTGGATGTACTGGAACAGTGCTAAGTTTATGTTTGCATCAACTACACAAGATAATACTTTTCTTGGCTATTTAGCCGGATCATCAGCGACAAATACAAGAAATACTGCATTTGGATATAGAGCCCTTAGTAACACTAATTCTGGTAATTCTAACGCCGCATTTGGTTCGGAGGCTCTTCGATATAACACACAAGGGGACTATAACATCGCAGTTGGTAGGCAGGCACTTTTAAACAATCTTACAGGAGACAATAATACCGCAATTGGAGATGGAACACTAAGTACTAATACATCAGGTAATCATAATCTAGCAATTGGCGCAGACAGTCTTTTTTCAGTTGCTACAAGTAGTTACAATATTGGTATTGGTGGAGGTGCGCTATATTCATTACTATATGGAGATGGAAATACAGCAATAGGACGCTCAGCTGGGTTTGGTGTGCTTCTTAATGAAAGAAGCTATATAGATAATTATTCAACATTTATTGGTTATCAAGCTTCTCGTGATGCAACAATATCATCGTCTACTGCTCTTACTAATATTACTGCTATCGGAAAGAACGCAAAAGTAGCATTATCTAACTCAATTGTACTTGGTGGCACTTCAACTGACGCGGTAAATGTTGGTATAGGAACTACGTCTCCTAACTATACACTTACATTACGAGGTACAGGAGGTATTAACCCGCTAGAAATTGCTTCCTCTAGCGGGACATCACTCTTCCGTATTCTTCAGAACGGTAACGTAGGGATTGCTACATCATCATTCTCCGCGCTTCTTTCTCTTGGGGGCACTTCAGTAACGGGTCAAGCGCCTAACATCATTGATGCTCGACCAATAGCTGGGACATCTGGTAATGGTGGAGGGTATTCATTTGTGGGGGGGAATTATGGATCAGGCGCAGCAAGTAATGGTGGCGGATTTTCATTCATAGGTGGTAACGGGCACGGCACGGCAGGTACTGGAGGAGCATATTCTTTTACTGGGGGGACTGGTAATACCGGTGGAACATTTACTGTTACTGGAGGTAATGGTAGTGCCGGTCCTGGTGGGCATATTAATCTAATTTCTGGGAATGGTAATGCTGGGGGAAATGTTTCTCTTACTGCGGGAGGGTCAACAGGAGCTCTTACATCTGGAGGATCAATTACTCTCACAGCGGGAGCATCTGATCTTTATACTGGAGGTAATGTGGTTATAAATGGAGGACACGGGACTTCAGCAGGGGATATTTTCTTAGCTAGTAATCGTGGGAGGGTTAGTGTAGGGACTGACATTATTCCAGCAGAGACACTTTATGTAAGAGGAACGTCAACGACTAATCCTTTTGCAGTCTCGTCTTCAACCGGTGCGACACTTTTCCAAATTCTCGCAAATGGTAATGTTGGAATAGGAACGAGTACACCAGGCTCTACTCTTGATATTTATAAGGCTACAGCTGCAACGAGTACCGACATGTTAAGAATTATTTCTGACGTAGGAAGTACCGGAGATACTGTATTTAAAGTTAAAGCAAATGGGGATATATTTACTGATGGTGTGACTACTATAGGTACCCCTGCTGACGTTGCAGAAAATTACCCAGCCAGCGAACCTCTTATAGCAGGAACTGTTGTAGCATTTTCTTCAACAACAGAAGAGTGGATGCTCGACAACGGGCAGACACCTACTAATACCTATCAGATGTCGACAGTAAGAAAGGCGCACGCTGGAGATGAGGCTCTCGGAGTTATTTCAACTCGCCCAGGTATTCTTCTTGGAGGCAATACAAAAAATGGAGTACCTATAGCATTTTCTGGTCGTGTTCCAGTATTTGTGACAAATGAAAATGGTGTTGTTAAGCAAGGCGACTACCTTACTATCTCAACATCGACCCCTGGATATGCTATGAAGGCACTTGAGACGAACTATTCTATCGGTCGCGCTATTTCAGATGCACCACTCGATGCAACATCATCAAAAGTACTTATGGTTGTAGAAAATAAGCATCGAGTACTAACCCTCTCATCCACTGAAGGGCTTGTAGTAATTGCATCATCATCAGACACTTTTGTAGCGCCGACTCGTAGTGTATACCAAACACTATTCGACAAGCTTATTCATGGAAATACTGTTGTTGTAGAATATCTTTCGCTTACCACGCGAGCTGTTGCGGGGTATTTTGATAAGCTTTTTGCAAAAGAAATTTATACTGATAAAGTATGTATTAAGAAAGCAAATGGTGAGAACGTTTGTCTTGATGGGGATCAGGTTGAGAGCATATTAAACACATCTTCAATCCCTCTTATGCAGCCACCGATTGGAAATATCGGAGACGGCAGTCCAACTGATGGAAGTGGAGGGACTGGAACATCTTCATCGACACCACCAAGTGATGATGCTACAACTACGCCACAAGAATTACCAACAGCAACATCATCAGATGATGGTGTTGCTGGTGAAAATCCCCCAGCAATTGACCCTCAAGCAACATCATCAGAGAATGACACATCGACAACCGATACCCCTGTAACACCATAATGAAGCGCGATGTTAACGATTTTTAAAAAAAATGGGAATAGAGGAGATAAGAGATATCTTGTTTTTTCTAAAAAAATGAATGCAGTATTCTTTATAGGATATATGTTTTTTTCGATTGGTTTTGCCCAAAGGTCTTTTGCGGAGACAGTTACTGGAGGTGGGTATACTGTACAGCAAATTATTTCACCAATTAATGGGAACCTCACAGGGAATGGGTATATAGTACAACAGTCAGCCCAACAACATGGGGGTCTAGAGTCTGGTGGTGGGTATGTTGTTTCGGGGGTCTTTGGTACGAGTAGTATAAGTACACCACCTTCATCCGGAGGCGGGGGAGGAGGTTCATCTGGTGGTGGGTATTTTGTTTTTCCAACCCCTACATCGACAGGAACAGTGGTGGTCATAACCGCAACGAGCACAGAGACAGCTCCAGTTATAGGAAGCACTTGCAGCTCACGAATCACTTTTTCAGGACCAATTGATTATGGGCTTTCAACAAATTCAAAAGAGGATGTAAAAAAGTTAGAGACTTTTCTCAATACCTACGAAAATGAAAAGCTTCCAGTTAATGGTGTTTATGAAAAACAAGATGTTGCAGCTGTAAAAAGATGGCAACAGAAGTATAGAAGTTATATTCTTGACCCAATGCGTCTTAAGAATCCAACAGGAACAGTGTACACACTCAGTCAACGTCAGATTGAACGACAGACGACAAAGGTGTGCGGAGAGCCTATTATGATATCGTGTCCATATTTTAAAATATACACAAAATATGGAGACAAAGGGAATGAGGTAAAAAAAGTACAACAGTTTCTTAATATTGTACGAGGAGAAAAAGTCCCAGTAAGTGGTGTCTATGGACCACGTACTCGCGACGCAGTAAAACGATTTCAGCGTTTTTATAGAAAAGATATTGTAAGCATTGTTACCCTTAGTTTTACTTCTGGAAACTGGAATGTTTCTACGCGCACTAAAGCAAACGAAGTTATTGGTTGTGATATACTTAAATAATAGGATTTTCATATACCATAAAAACAATATATGGACACTGTTAGTTTTGGAGAAGACCAAAAAAATAAAGAAGGAATGATGCCTCTTTCTGAGCCTTCTTTTGTGCATGAAGAGGTTGACCACATAAAACAGAAGATTGAAAATAGAAAAGCCAAGAGGAAAAGATTAAAAGTAATTCTTGGTGGGCTCATTGGCTCTATTTTTGTTCTCACGGGTATCACTGCATATTCACAATATAAGTTGTATAAACTTACCAGGGAAGAACTTAATGTTGGAGCGCAATTGACCTCAGGTGGGGAGGGTATCCCCATGACTGGGGAAGAGATAGTTAAAGCACTGCGAAAGCACATCCTTCTTCCCGATGGCGATCCTCAGATAGCAGAAGTACAAGATGCAAATAAAATTAAAGAAACGCAAGCCTTTTTTAAGGATTCGCAGAATGGTGATTTTATAATTGTTTATCCAACAATGATTTATATTTACCGTCCAGGGGCTGATATTGTTATCGCGGCGAGTGATATATCAGGAGCTGGACAAGAGAAACCATAAAAGGGGGGCGATCGTAGGTATTGGTTGGGCAAATACAATAAGAAGATATCTTTATGTGTATACATGCTCTAATTGGGCACAAAAGTTCGACAAAAGGGACATAATTTGATATTATAGTTGCTACGCTATTTAAGTAGGGTAGTGTTAAAATCCTTTTACTATATAGGACATAAGCCACTTTAGCTCAGTCGGTAGAGCAACGGTTTTGTAAACCGTAGGTCCTCAGTTCGAATCTGAGAAG
>CAYYCT010000002.1:0-42783 GCA_964470485.1 uncultured Candidatus Saccharibacteria bacterium | reverse complement strand
TTAGTAGCAGTAAGGTTGGTAATAGTAGCGTTGGTAGTTGTAGAGTTTCCTACAACAAGATTAGTGATATTGGCAAGAGTAGAGAAGAAAGATGAAATCGTCCCTGTGGTAGAAAACAGATTAGTTGATGAAGCATTGGTGAATAAAGCATCTGTTGCGGTTACATTAGTAAATACTGCCGTAATTGCATTAAGAAGTGTAGAGAAAAGATTGGAAGAAGTAGCGTTAGTATTGATAAGGTTTGTGATTGAAGCATCATTACTAGAAAGTGTAGAAATTGTCCCCGAAGCTGCCGTGAGATTTGTTGTGGATGCATTAGTGGAAACAATGTTGGTGGTAGTAGCATTAACTGCGGTAAGGTTGGTGGTGAAGGCATTTGTTGTTGTTGAATTTTCAACAAGCAAATTGGTTATATTGGCATTATTTATACTAGAACTTGCGGCAATCAATTCTGCGACTGTTGCGGTCGAAAAAGTAAGATTCCCCCCGACTGTTAAATTACCTGGTGTAATAATATTTCCTGAAGGATCAAAAATAACATTAACATTCTCAGCCCAAGTTGAACCGTTCCAATAAAAAGTAGAGCCCGTAGCAGACCCCCCAATAATTGTGCCTGTGGCATTTGCCCAATATGTAGAAGTTCCATTACTGACAAGTGTCTGCCACGCATTCCCCATAACATTATTAGAATCATAAATAGCGCCAGAAATAGTAAGATTTGTTATCGTTGAAGTAGAAAGTGTGGTGATTCCGGAAACTGTAATATTATTATTAAAAAGCACATCACCATTAAAAACATTTGACCCTGTAAATGTTGAACTTGAAATTGTTACATTATCAATTGTATCTGGATAATCTCCACTAACAACTGGTGGATTTGATGAAGAAAAAGAGAAGAAAGAACCTGATTGTTGCCCATCTTGTCCATCTTTCCCGTCTTTACCATCACGACCATCTTTGCCAGATCGGCCTGGGACTGAAACATACTTAGTAATATATGTCACGGTTGTGGTTGAAACATAAATATTTGTCGGCTGTAAAACAACAGTTGTTGTGGCTGTGTTTATTGGTGTAGACGTTGATATTCCAGATAAAATGTCTGTGTTAGTTAAGCCTGCAAGAATATTACTATAATCACACCTCCTATTTTCTAGTGAAGAAAAAATAGATGTTGTTTTACAATAAAAATCAAGAGAAAATTTATCGAAGAGAGTAACTTGGATTTTATTTTTATTTTTTACCGAAGCCGCCTCAGCAGAGATTGTATTAGCGCCAAAAAAAGCATATGGTTTTGTATATTCTGTTTTTATCGTTGAAACTACAGGTAATATAAAACTATATGTTTTAAAATTAGTTTCTGTGAGATATTTATTTTTTGAAAAAAGATTTAGTGAAAAAATTCCTAATTTTTTATAAAAAATTTGTAATAAAATTGGCGAAATAATTCCCGCTCCAGCAACATCAATACTCCTTCCTTCAGAATTTAAAATAGATAATTTTAGATTTTTATTTTCTTTGTTTTTACCAAAAACAAACTTTGACAAGAAAATTTTAGAAAAATAGGTTGGGGTTATAATATTTTCTTTTTGAAAATATTGAGACGAATTTATTTCATTTTTTGTACTAAAGTCATTGTTAATAAGGCTGGCATAAACTGTTGACAAGGAAAGTGACTGTATAAGATATACAGTAATAAAAATAGACAGTATGCGACCAAACCGATTACGAAGATCTTGCATGAAGTTTTATACTAATAAGTATAGTAAAAAAGCAACTTAAGTACATATCAAAATGAATAAAACTTGTGGATAAAGTACAATTAAAAAAACCTTATTTTAAAAAGTTAAAATAAGATTATTTACAGTAAAAAGGTAGTGGTAATTCTAAAAAATTATGATAACTTTTACAATCATTTAAAGAAAGAGAAAAAGCAAGAAATAATACATACAAGATTATATTAAGAATAAGTATAAAACATGTATAGAATGTAATAATTTTTTATAAAAAAATTAATTTATACATAAAAACCTAATAGTTTATTACATATATATTATAAGCCTTTTTTAAAATTAAAATAAGAATAATAACTGTAAAAATTTATTTTTACAGTCTTAAAAAGCTTATAAAATAAAAGTAAAAATATCTTTTTATTCAAAAACAAACAAGAAACACAATAAAAAATAACTACTTTAAAAAACGATTTTATATACATAAAAATATTCCCCTATTTTATTATTTGATAATCTTATTTTTAACAATCTGTTTTTACTAATCATTAAATATGATATATTTTATATAATATATTATAAAATATAATATAAAATATAATTATTAAAAAATCTAATTCTTATCATGTATAAAACATAGCTTATTTTTTATCTCTTTATCATTTTTTTGATTATTATATACATATATTTTGATTATTCTGGTACACTTTATCTATAAATTATCATGTTTGTTCACTTGCGTAATCATACCCACTATTCTCTTTTAAAGGCTTTACCAAAAGTCCATGACTTGGTAAAAAAAGCAAAGGAAGCTAGAATGACTTCTCTTGCAATAACTGATTACAATAATATGTATGGTGCTATTGAATTTTATAGCACCTGTAAAAAACAAGGACTCAAACCGATCATTGGAGTCGAATTTACCACTACTTACAATGAAAGAAAATTTCAAATTGTTCTCTTGGCAAAAAATTTTCAGGGTTATAAAAATCTAATGCATCTTACATCTATCGTAAACGTAGAAAACCCTATTAACCCTATTTTAAATGATGATATTCTAAAAAAGTATAAAGATGGGCTTCTGCTTATTTCTGGTGGTTTTTGGGGTGATGTAAATAATCTTCTTGTTCTTGATGAAAACCTGGCTCTATCTCGCCTCGCCTTTTACAAAAATAATTTTCCAGACTCATACTACTTAGAAATAAACCCGCAGTCTAATCTTGATTCTAGCGCTGAAATACGCTCAAAAACAATCCTATTTGCAAAAAAAACGAGTACCCCTTTAGTCGCAACATGGAACACTCATTATCTTCACCCTAAAGATAAGGCAGCGCAAAAAATCCTCTATCTCGTACACGGTGATGAATATTCAAATGAAGAATATAATAACCTATTCCAAAAAGATACCTTTGATTTTATTACAGATTTAGAAAACTCTCCTTTTAAAGATATACCTGAAGCAATAGAGAATACCTTGAAAATAGCGGATCTTTGTAATTTAGAGATACCCCTTGGTTCTTGGGTTTTTCCAGCAATTGAATATACTGTTGGTTACAATGAGGACCTCAGAGAACTTGCTTACCGGGGTTTAACTGTTCGAAACATGGAACTTACCACTACAGTTAAAGATCGTCTAGAGTATGAACTAAAAATTATTGCAGATAAAGGTTACTCTCCCTATTTCCTTGTTGTGTATGATCTTATTCGATACGCCCGTGAAAATAATATACTTACCAACATTCGAGGATCTGTTGCTGGATCATTAGTTACTTACCTCCTACAAATTACTAAATGTGACCCCTTTCATTACAAACTTCCCTTTGAGCGATTTCTAAATCCAGAACGCCCATCCGCTCCAGATATTGATATGGATTATGCTGACACAAGAAGAGATGAGGTTATCGACTACGCTCGGAAAAAATATGGTCTTGATAATGTTGCTCAGATTGGAACGTTTGGAACAATGATGGCCAGAGGGGCGGTTAGAGATGTTGCCCGCGCAATGAAATACCCCTATATTGTTGGTGACAGAATCAGTAAAATGATTCCACTACCAAAACAAGGCTTCCCTGTCACAATATCTGGTGCCTTAAAAGATATTCCAGAACTTAAAGAGCTCTACGATAGAGATAGAGAAACTCAAGAAATTCTTGACATGGCACAAAAAGTAGAAGGGTGTGCCCGTCATATTTCTGTTCACGCAGCAGGAACAGTTATTTCTCCTAGCCCTTTATGGGAATTTACACCTATACAAAAAGACCCTAAGGGTGGGAAAATTATCACACAATACGACATGCACACAATCGAGGATGCTGGTCTTTTAAAATTTGACTTCTTGGGAATTAGAAATTTAACTATTTTAGGAGATTCCATTGCCCTTGTAAAAGAACACTACAATCTTTTGGTTGATATTGAGACTATTTCTCTTGAAGACAAAAAAACATTTGAAATGTTATCTCGTGGGGAGACCGTTGGGTTGTTCCAATTAAATGGTTCTGGGATGACGAGATTTCTAAAAGAACTAAAGCCTACCACTATTTTTGATATTAATGCCATGGTGGCCCTTTACCGTCCTGGACCGCTTGAAATGATACCAGAGTATATTCGAAGAAAACATAATCCATCTCTGGTTTCTTATCTCGACCCAAGACTAGAGCCAATTCTCGATCAATCCTTTGGTGTTATTGTATATCAAGATGATGTTATGTTGATTGCGATTCACTTAGCTGGTTATTCTTGGCTCGAGGCGGATAAGCTTAGAAAAGCAATGGGGAAAAAAATTCCAGCGGAAATGCAAGCTCAGAAAGAAAAACTTATTGAGGGATTCCTTAGTCATGGTCTCTCTGCAAAAAAAAGCCAAGAAATCTGGTCTTTAATTGAACCTTTTGCTGCATATGGATTCAACAAGGCTCACGCTGCAAGTTATGGGAGAGTTGCTTATCAGACTGCATATATGAAAGCAAATTTTCCTATTGCTTACATGACAGCAATTCTTTCAAATGAAAGTGGTGATGTAGAAAAAATATCAGAAATTGTCTCCGAATGTAAGCGTATGAATATTACTGTACTTCCCCCAGATATTAATAAGAGTGAGGGTAATTTTAGTATTATCAATATGGAAGGGAAAGAAGAGATTCGATTTGGCCTCTATACCATTAAAAATCTTGGGGTTGATATTTCTGATGCAATAATTACTGAAAGAAAAAAAGGTGGGGCCTTCACTTCGTTCGAAAATTTTATACGTCGCATCACTCACAAAAATTTAAATAAAAAATCTCTCGAAGCTCTTACTATGTGCGGTGCACTTGATACTCTCGCTGAGCGAAATGAAGTTCTAGCGAACATGGAGAACATTCTTGAATTTCATAAACACGTTGTAAAGGATAATGCCCTTCAAACTAGTCTTTTTAATATATCTCCAGATGATTCCTTTGTGATGAAAAAAGTGGATGAAGCATCACAAAAACAAAAACTTTTTTGGGAAAAAGAACTCTTGGGTCTTTTTGTTTCTGGTTTTCCACTTGATCCATGGAAGAGTGAAATAGAAAAACATGGAGTAACTACCGAAAAAGTTCATTCACAAATTCAAGATGGTAAAGAAGTAACGTTAATGGCAATAATTGAGACAATAAAAATAACAATAACAAAAAAAGGTGACAAGATGGCGTTACTTACTCTACGAGACTATGACGGATCTATTGAAGTTGCTGTCTTCCCGGAAACATATAAACGTTATAAAGAACTGTGCACACTTGACACCCCTCTTATTATACGAGGAAAGGTATCGACACGAAATAATGAAAAAACTATTGGTATTGATGAAATAAAAACCCCAAAAAGTAACACCCCTTCATAGTAAATTTACTGAACTAGTAAACAACCTGGGCATAAAACTCTATCTTCCATTTTCCTTTATCATTATCATTCTATGAAGTATTACCGCTAGATTAGTTGATATTTCTTGCCTGAATTTTATAAAAAGAATTTTGCAGAAATAGACCACTTATGGTATACTTTCTTCATGTTTCAATTGCTATCTATTGTGCACGTACTATTAGCGATTCTTCTTGTAGCTCTTGTCCTTATACAAAGAGCTAATACTGATGCATCAGGGGCTTTTGGTGCTGACGGAGGATCTGGTGCGACACTCGAAAAACGAGGAGCAGAGAAATCTCTTCACCGCTTAACAATACTTGTTGCGGTAATATTTGCTATTTCTCTTTTTCTACCAGTCGTGTTTCGATAAACAATTATAGATAGTCCTTTGTGATTTTCACCATGGACACATCAAAATATAAAGCAAAAATTAATACTTTTAGAAAACACTTCGGTTTTGTTTATAAGACACTTTCCCCTGAAAGAGTTATTGTTCTTTGGGTTCTTATTATCCTGTCCGTAAGTTTATTTTTTGGGGCACTCGTACTTTTTAATCATCAATTTCTTATCAAAATTCCTGTCTATGGTGGAAATATCCATGAGGGAATCATAGGAACCCCTCGTTTTATTAACCCGGTTTTTGCTTCAAGCGAACAAGATAAAGATTTAACAATGCTTATTTTTGCAGGGTTAACAAAAAGAGATCAAAATGGTGAAATTAATCTCGATATGGCAAAATCGATTACCGTAAGCGAAGACGGTCTTCACTATGTAGCAACCATTAAAGAAGAGGCGGTATTCCATGATGGGGAGAAGGTGACGGCTGACGATATTATTTATACAATTAATCTTATCCAAAACCCTCTTATTAAGAGTCCTTACAGGGTTAAATGGGAAGGAATTACTGTCGAAAAAAATAGTGATAGTCAGATCACTTTTACTCTTAAAAAAGAATTTCCTTTTTTTATGGAAATCCTTTCTCTTGGTATTCTTCCAAAACATATTTGGAAAAACCTTTCAGAAGACCAGCTAAGTCTTAGTGACTTTAATCTTCACGCTGTTGGAAGTGGTCCGTATTTGATTGAGAACATAGCTACTGCATCTGGAATCCCAACTGTTTTCACACTTAAGGCACATAAAAACTACACACGAGGAAGGCCCTATATTGATACTATTGTTCTCTCGACATATCAGAATGAAAAGTATCTACTGAAAGCTTTCGAGGATGGAGATATTGATCGAATCCATGGAATTTCTCCTGAAAAAGTTGTATCTCTTAGCATCGCAACAAGTAGTATAAAAACCTCTCTCTTACCTAGAACTTTTGCTGTATTTTTTAATCCAAATAAACTATCCCCTCTTGCAGATAAAAATATTCGTATTGCACTCCAAATAGCTATCAATAAACAAGCAATTGTTGATCAGGTGCTTTTTAAATATGGAAAAATAATTAATACCCCTTATCCGTTTGACACAACTGCAGAATCATCTGAATACAGCCCCGAAAAAGCTCGTGAAATTCTAGCAAGCACTAAAGTAATGAAAAAGGCTTCAAGCACTCTTGAAGTAACTCTCGCCACAGCAAATACAGACGAAATGAAAAAAGTATCCGAGATGATTAAAGCTGACTGGGAAAAAATTGGGGTTAAAACAAACATATCTATTTATGACGTTTCTGATCTTAACCAAAATATTATCAAAGATAGAGATTTTCAAGCGCTTCTCTTCGGGGCTATTACTGAATCTCCTTCTGATCTTTATGCTTTCTGGCATTCATCGCAACGAACTTATCCTGGTCTTAATGTTTCTAACTATGTTAGTAAAAATCTTGATGAAAACCTTGAGATCTTACGATCTTCTGATTCTAAAGATGAGCGTGATGCTGCTTATGAATCTGTTCAAAAAGAATTTATTGACGAAGTCCCGGGAATTTTCTTATTTGCGCCAGCCCTCATTTACATCACAAATGATAAAAATAATTCGATACTGCCTTTCTATAGTTACGACAACGCTTCTCGGTTTTTATTAGTAGAAACTTGGTATAGATACACTAATAGTGTTTGGCCAAAATTGTACAATAAATCAATCCTAGAAATGATTCAAAATGTTATCCATTAAAAAAATAATTACCACCTATGAATACTTCGCCAAATATAATTCAAAAGCTTCCCGATACCAGTAGTTCTCAACCTGCTCCATCTACCCCACCATCACATAGCAAATCTTACGGATCTAAAAACACCCCCTCAAGAGCAAGAAATACTCGTCCACCTCGGTCGATGGTCGGCCCAAAATTCGATACAACTGTTACCGGTAAACGTGAGACAGACCACATCCCACCACTTAAAGACGGGGATATTCGTATTATTCACTTTGGTGGAGTAGAAGAGATTGGACGTAATATGAGTATGGTTGAATATAAAGATACTATTCTTATCATTGATTGTGGTGTTCAGTTTACAGAAACTAATACTCCTGGGATTGATTTCATTCTTCCTAACACTCGTTATCTTGAAGAACATAAGCACAAGATAAAGGGGGTTCTTGTTACTCATGGACATCTTGATCACATTGGCTCTATCCCCTACATCATGCCACGTATTGGCAACCCTCAGATCTACTCCCGTCTTTTTACATCACTCATGATTAAAAAGCGTCAAGAAGAATTTCCTCATCTAGCCCCTCTTACTATCAATGTAATTGAAAAAGGAGATTCTCTTACACTCGGAGATTTAAAGGTGAGGTTTTTTGGTATAAAAGATTCTTCTCCGAGTGAGATGGGCATCATCATCGAAACCCCTCACGGAGATATTGTTCATACTGGAGATCTTCGTTTAGAGCACGTTGATGGTATTCCAACCCAAGAAGAAGAAGAGCGCTATAAATTATTTGAGAATAGGAAAGTTCTTCTTCTTATGGGGGATTCTACTAATTGCGACAATCCTGGTTTTTCAATTTCTGATAGTATTGTATACAAAAACATTGAAACCATTATACGCGAAACATCAGGAAGACTTATTATAAGCACGTTTGCCTCTCAGGTAGAAAGAATGCTTTTTATGCTTGAAACAGCTGAGCGTTACGGTAAAAAAGTTGTGATAGAAGGAAGAAGCATGAAAACAAATGTTGAGATAACTAAGCTTGCTAATATGCTTAAAATTCGCCCAGAAACCCTTATAAGCTTAGAAGAAATGAATCATTACCCTGAGAATAAAATAATCATCTTGGCTACGGGCCAACAAGGAGAAGAATTTGCCGCACTTGGTCGTATTGCAAATAAAACACATAAATTTATCCGTCTTACTCCACGAGACACCATTCTTATGTCATCATCGGTTGTTCCTGGAAATGATAATGCTGTACAAAACCTAAAAGATAAACTTTCTAGGCAAGGGGCACATCTTATACACTACCGAACTTCTGATGTTCACTCTTCTGGTCATGCTAATGCAGACGAACTTCTTTGGATTCATAAAAAAATTCACCCGAAATTTTTTATCCCCGTTCATGGTTACCATTACATGCTTAGAATTCACGGCGAACTTGAACGTAAACTTGGGACTCCAAAAGATCACATTATGATCCCAGACAATGGAATGATAATTGAAATCACAGATAGCGGAAACCGAATTACAAACTTAAAGGAGCGTGCCCCAAGCGAAATGATCGTCGTTGATGGAACCTCGGTTGGAAAAGTTCAGGATGTTGTCATGCGTGACCGTCAAACACTCGCAGAAGATGGAATGTTTGTTGTTATAGGAGTTATTGATAGTCATACTCATACACTTAAAAAATCTCCAGATCTTATATCTCGTGGTTTTGTATACCTTAAAGAATCTCAAGAACTTCTCTATCAAACAAGACTCCTTACAAAAAAAGTGATTGATGACTCTCTTGCTCGTGGAGGCTATACAAATCTTGATCAAATGAAACAAGATATAACAGAGGCAACTACCAAATTTTTACTACAAAAGACCGCTAAAAGACCTGTAATTATACCGGTAATTATTAGTGTGTAAAGAAGCTATGAATCAAATAATAACATCTCAGAATATGTCAAACATTCAATCGAACACTCCACACAATAGCTCTCTTGGACATGGAAAACCACAAAACTTTAGAGCGAGAAATAGTTCCTATACTAATCGAAGACCTCAAGGATCTGTCGGCCCAAAATTCGATACAACTGTTACCGGTAAACGTGAGACAGACCACATCCCACCACTTAAAGACGGGGATATTCGTATTATTCACTTTGGTGGAGTAGAAGAGATTGGACGTAATATGAGTATGGTTGAATATAAAGATACTATTCTTATCATTGATTGTGGTGTTCAGTTTACAGAAACTAATACTCCTGGGATTGATTTCATTCTTCCTAACACTCGTTATCTTGAAGAACATAAGCACAAGATAAAGGGGGTTCTTGTTACTCATGGACATCTTGATCACATTGGCTCTATCCCCTACATCATGCCACGTATTGGCAACCCTCAGATCTACTCCCGTCTTTTTACATCACTCATGATTAAAAAGCGTCAAGAAGAATTTCCTCATCTAGCCCCTCTTACTATCAATGTAATTGAAAAAGGAGATTCTCTTACACTCGGAGATTTAAAGGTGAGGTTTTTTGGTATAAAAGATTCTTCTCCGAGTGAGATGGGCATCATCATCGAAACCCCTCACGGAGATATTGTTCATACTGGAGATCTTCGTTTAGAGCACGTTGATGGTATTCCAACCCAAGAAGAAGAAGAGCGCTATAAATTATTTGAGAATAGGAAAGTTCTTCTTCTTATGGGGGATTCTACGGGATCAGAAAATAGCGGTCTTTCTTTACATGATACGGAGGTTGCTAGTAATATTGAAAAAATAATTAAGGAAGTGGAAGGGAGATTAATTATTGTAACTTTTGCTACACAAGTAGAGAGGATGCTACATATTCTAGAAGCCGCAGAACGTCACGGTAAAAAAGTTCTTCTTGAGGGAAAGAGTATGCAATTTAATGCGGAAATTGCAAAGCTCGCTAATCTTCTCACCATACAACCAAATACTCTCATTACATATAATGATCTTTCCTATTACCCTGAGAATAAAATAATCATCTTGGCTACGGGCCAACAAGGAGAAGAATTTGCCGCACTTGGTCGTATTGCAAATAATACACATAGGTATATAAAAATATCGCCTCGAGATACATTCTTGATGTCTTCCGCCACAATACCAGGAATTAGACGTCCTCTTCAGGGGGTTAAAGATAAAATTTCTCGAGAAGATGCGCATCTTGCTGAATATAAAACATCAGATGTTCATTCATCTGGTCATGCTCATGCAGACGAACTTCTTTGGATTCATAGAAAGATAGGTCCTAAATTTTTCATCCCAATACATGGGTATCATTATATGCTCCGAGTCCATGCTGACCTAAAAAGAAAATTAGGATTAGGAGATGAGTCAATTGTTGTTCCGGACAACGGAATGATAATCGAAATTAGTAACGAAGGAAGAACAATTACTTCGCTAAAAGAAAAGGCCCCAAGCGAAATGATCGTCGTTGATGGAACCTCGGTTGGAAAAGTTCAGGATGTTGTCATGCGTGACCGTCAAACACTCGCAGAAGATGGAATGTTTGTTGTTATAGGAGTTATTGATAGTCATACTCATACACTTAAAAAATCTCCAGATCTTATATCTCGTGGTTTTGTATACCTTAAAGAATCTCAAGAACTTCTCTATCAAACAAGACTCCTTACAAAAAAAGTGATTGATGACTCTCTTGCTCGTGGAGGCTATACAAATCTTGATCAAATGAAACAAGATATAACAGAGGCAACTACCAAATTTTTACTACAAAAGACCGCTAAAAGACCTGTAATTATACCGGTAATTATTAGTGTGTAAAGAAGCTATTTTGATACATTTTAGCTTTCTGCTATTAACAGAAAATGTTCTATCTTGGTGACTATTACTGATATACTAGATGATATCATGGATTCTATTCTCCGTAATAAATTGCTCTTAGTGACATATGCGATGACGTTTTTATACGCCCTCCATTATGCAATTCCGCTATATGCTACATCGTCATATCTTCATAAGTATTTTAGTGCATCAATCGTGAGCGCAATTTATGTTCTTGGGAGTATGTTTGCCCTCATTATATCGTTAAGTGTCTCAAAATCAATTAAGAAATTCCATACCTACCAATTCGCTTTTTTCATTACCATTCTTGAAATAGTCATTGTTCTTCTTTTTGGTAATACTGAAAACCGTTATCTACTCCCTATTTATTTCATTATCCACTTTGTTTTACAAATACTTCTCTATATTTCACTCAACGTATTCATAGAAAGTTTCAGTAAACACACAAATACGGGTAGTATACGAGGGCTTTTTCTTGCAATTCTTAGTTTAGGAATACTTATCTCTCCTCTTTTCGGGGGGATGCTTTTAGCTCATTTTTCATTCTCAATATTATATACCATTACTGCCCTTATCCTCATCCCCTATCTTTTTTTTCTACATAAATACCTCAGCCATATTAAGGAACCAGCATATCACTCTGTTAATGTTTTTGAGGCTGCAGGAAAAGTATTTCGAAATAAAAATTTAAGAGCGGCGATTATTGCTGAACTTACCGTGCAATCCTTTTATGCTGTAATGATTATTTATTCACCTTTATACCTTTCTGCTATCGGTGTCCCTCTTACTTTGTACCTAACAATTATCCTTCCGATAGCCCTACTTCCACTCGTTATTCTTCCGTACGAGCTAGGGCTTTTGGCTGACAGAAAATTTGGAGAAAAAGAAATGCTCATTATTGGGCTCCTTATCTTAACTGTAACAACTTTCTGCTGTGTTATTATTACAACCCCCGATATTCGAGTCTGGGCTATTCTTCTTCTCGTTTCTCGTGTTGGGGCATCATTTGTAGAAACCATGGCCTTTAGTTACTACTTTAAAAAAGTAGATCCTCACGACCCATCACTAACTGCACTCTTCATTAATATGCATGGGCTAAGCACCCTTATCGTGGGGACTGTTGGGGTTGCCGTCGCTCCATTTTTAAGTAATCGCCCCCAGCTTATGTTTATTATTCTTGGATGTTGTATACTCTGGAGTATCTCCTATGTGCTTCCAATGCGTGACACCCGCTAAATAAAATCTCTTCAGCATATACAAAAACCCATGAAAGAAATTAAAGTAGTCACTCGTGAACCAAAACGTATTAACGTATTCCTTCGTGATGAGGGTCTTGGTTCACGACGAAATATTGATAGCTATATTGAGCAAGGTAATATTATGATTAATGGTAAACAAGCAACTCTTGGAAGTAAAGTATCTCTTCATGATACCGTCACCATTAAAACAATTACTAAAGATCTCGTTTATGCCCTCTATCACAAACCCAGAGGCGAAGTGACTGGGCGACTCTCATCTCTCCCTGGATGTGAACCTATTGGACGTCTTGATAAGGAAAGTGAGGGGTTATTATTATATAGCAATGATTATCGTGTTGTTGATGCACTTCTTAGCCCTCGACATGCTCGAGAAAAAGAATATGATGTTACTATTCGTGAAAAAGCAACACCTCGAGTTGTTACCCTCCTTAAAAAAGGCATCTCTACTCAGGAGGCAACCTATGCTCCTGTAAAAGCCGTAACTATTTACAATGAGGGTTACTCATTGAAAATTATTCTTACTGAAGGAAAAAAGCACGAGATTCGTCGTATGTTAAACGCTCTCAATCTTACTGTTGTATCACTTAAACGTGTTCGTATAATGTCATTTGTTATCCACGGACTTAAACAAGGGACAACTCATATTCTTTCCCAAAAGCAAGTGTCCCTACTTCTTGCTGAGTGTGGAATTAATTAATTTTTTATATCTCTCGCAATACATATTCCGACTTCTTTTTTATAAGATATTTTTCTTTTTCAAGTTGCTTAAGTACGTCTTGTAATTTGGAGTTTTTTGGTAATGATTTCTTGTGAATAATAGCAAAAAGAACCTTCGCGCGTAATTCTCGCAAAGATCCTTTATATGGGGACTGAACAATATACCTAGCACTTTTTTTATTATGTGAAATATTTTTCCCCTTTAAAAAAGCACCATAATCCATGAGTGCGTAGTACCATTTTCGCGCGCCAAGTTTTTTAACATTACTATCATCCTCTAACCACAAAAGATCATTATATAAAACATGGTCTTCTACTTTTGTTTCTTTGTTATGAAAATACTCTATAAGTACCGTTCTAATATTGGTCTCAAGTACAGGGTGAGAAAATTGATTGTATGCAAAAGCACACACAGCAGATGCAGTATAGATGCCTACACCAGGAAGTTTTATAAGATCTTCAAAATGTTTAGGAAGTTTTTCGTTTTCTTTTGCGATAGAGAGAAGTGCTTTTGCTCGCCTCTGATAACCAAGACCCTGCCAAAGGATAAGCACTTCTCTCAAAGAGCTATTTCTTAATGATGCTAGTGTTGGATATTTTTTTATCCATATTTCAAATTTTGAAATAACACGAGATACTTGTGTTTGTTGAAGCATTATCTCACTAACAATAATACGGTACGGATTAATTTTTTTCCTCCATGGCAGACTGTGTCTACCATGCTGGTTATAATAAAAAAGTACATCATTAACACACCGATCTTTGATATCTTCCTCTGATGAAGAGTTTTTTCTAGCGGTCCTGTGTTTCAACATGTGAATAACTTTCACTTTATTACTTGAGTATACCACCAAGTATTGCTAGACTTACTTATAGGCAGTTGTTTCATTATCAGCAATTTAAGTATAGAAAAAGAATGTCAAAGACGACAATCCTTGAAGTCTATCAGGATAAGAAAGGCCGGTATGCATATAGACTTCTTTCTCGCGACGGCAAGCTCATCGCCTCATCAGAGAAATTTGATAAAAAGGCGCAAGCATTAGCACAAGCAAAGAAATTGTCAGAATGGGTATCAAAGGCACTTCTTGTCGATGCCGATAAAAAAGCAGATGCGGCTTCAAAAACAACTGGTAAGCAACCCAATAAAAAAGTTGCCAACAAAACGGTAGCGTCTCAAGCAACAGTAAAGACAGCTCCCAAAAAAGTTGTTCTGCCTAAAGCTTAAGAAGCAACCATACGCATCAAACAAAGACGTCTCTTAATTGCAAGAACTTGTAATAAAGAACAAAGAGAAAACCGCCATACTTACCAGAGGGGCGGTTTTCTCTTTTATAGAGATTTGCTGGCTGTTACCTAAAAAGAAAATACACTATAATCAGAACGCCTGGGAGTCCTAAAATAAGAGAGAGAAGTGTTTTATCTTTTCGCGTCATTTTTAATACACTCATGAATATAGTGCCCAGCATCTATACCAGTTGTAGCAAGGGATTGCATAAAGCGTCCATCTTTTCGTAATGATGGGTTAAAATCTACATTAACAACGATATATTCATTATTATGATAAATGAAGTCAATACATGCTGGTGTAGTAAGTCCTAGAGCTCTATATACTTTCGTTGCGAGAGATTTCATGTTTTCTCGTCTAAAATCTGGAGCTTGTAAGTGTGGGCTTATTCTTGAGTTTTTATTAGGGAGCCCGTGATCTTCGGTAAATGAATCAACCCATAGTGGGGTATATGCTTCTTCTTGACGAAAATTAGGAAGTACAGCGATTGACGTTGTAGGGTATTTTCTATATGTAAGCACATGGGTGTCAACCCCCTTCTCGTGGTATTCACGAATAGTTTTTTCAAAATCATGAAACATTTTTATTACTTTAGAGGAAGCATTGTCATGCTGATGAATTGGCCGTATTAAAAGTGGTGTATGAAAACGAAGCCAAACATCTCGAAAAATTTTATCATCAAGTGGGGCAGATGATCGTACTACTATTGTTTCTGGAACCTTAATCCCTTGTTGGCGAAGGATTCTATACAAATCTTCGCGGCTAAGATTAAGTTCTTCTTCTAGTGAAAAAATAATGGGTATCTTCATCTTCTTTGCAAGCACCTGATAGTCCTGTCCTTTCATTCTTGTTGTATCAACAATGGTATGGGCTTTTGTATAGACAGAATGTGCATCAGTTGGAAAACCTCTTAATGTCCAACTACCGTCTTTTTCAATAAGAACATCAAGTGGTTCATAGCCAATTTTAGTAAGAGAAGCAAGTACTTCAGATCCCTCCAAAAGGGATTGTTTGAAGTCTTTATTTCCTCCACGAAGTACTGCAATATCTGGAAGACTATTAGAAACTTTGAGCATACCTTATAGTATATCAGAGGAGAACAATAGGCGTTAGAGTTCTTGCTTACGTAATACACACCCATGGTAAATAACTGTATCCCGTCTTTTCCAGAAAACCCAAAAATGATATACTTTTACTAGCCAATAAGTTACTGACGGCTAACAAAATCCACGCAAAGCACAAACGTCGCCTCCGCATTCGCATGAAGAAGATATCTAAGACGGGTCGAATCGTTATGCTAGAATCAAGGTAACCCAGTAAGTCCGGAGTGTAGTCGTGGCTACCGTTAGGCAAGGGTACCTGCAAAAAAACTCTTGAGATGAATGTCTAGCCAACCTTCTTCTCTTTTTTTTATATGGATAGTTTTTTTACTTTTTATACCGATGTATATGGTTTGCCTTTGTTTTCTATAGACCTTACCACGATAATGTCCCTCCAACTTTATACTCAGTTACTCTTGTTTCAAAAAAGTTTTTTTCCTTGTTTAAATCTACCGCCTCACTCATCCAAGGGAATGGATTAGAACTCCCGTAGATTGGGTTAATTCCAACCCGAGCAAGTCTTCTGTCTGCAATGTGCTCAATATATTGCTTAAATCCATCAGCATTTAAGCCAAATATCCCTTTGGGAAAAACATTAACTGCGAAGCTGTACTCAAGATGTACTGCTTTTTTCATAAGATTTACAATACGCTCGACGAATTCCTCGGTCCATAGTTCTGGTTGTTCTTGTTTAATAGTATTAATCATATCAATACCAAAATTCATATGATTACTCTCATCACGCATAATGTATTGAATCTGTTCTGCAGAACCAACAAGTTTGTTTTGACGCTGAAAACCAAAAATAACCGCAAATGATGAATAGAAGAAAACCCCCTCAAGGATAAGTGAAAATACGCACATATTTTCGAGAAACTTTTGATCATTTTCAAATGTGCCCGTTTTAAAATTATCATCAAAAATACCGGTATTAAAGGTAAGAATAAATTCTTCCTTGTCGTAGATAGCATCAACTTCACGATACATATTATATATTTCCGTACCATCAAGACCAAGTGACTCAACCATATACTGATATGCGTGTGTGTGAACAGCCTCTTCATATGCCTGGCGAAGAAGATATAAACGCGCCTCAGGAGAAGTTATATGCTTATAAAATGCAAGCACTATGTTATTTGCAGCAATAGAATCAGCGGTAGTAAAAAAACCAAGTACTGTTTTAAAGGCGTGACGTTCATCGTCGGTAAGTACGCTTTGCGATCGCCACTGCTCAATATCTGACTGCATGCTAATTTCTGTAGGAAGCCAGTGGTTCGCGTTTCCAACATTATACGCTTCCCAAGCAAACTTATGTTTGATTGGCCACAATTGAACAACGTCAGCATCCCCCCCATTAATTATTTTGCGCTTATTAACATCAACACGCCCAGCGTTACGATCTATGATTGGGCGTGGCGTATTTGGTGTTGTTTCGAGTGGTGTCATATACTAAGGTTAATTGTTAATGTTTACGGTTTTTTGCGTTGCGTTAATACTATATTTTGCTGTTTAAAAAGATATTAGAAACTCTATACATCAATTATCTACTATCTGCTGCCCAAAGTCCAGTCCTGACTACTGACACCCATCACATGTTGCTTCAGGCATTACTGTTATTTTATATTTCACAGGAGAAATAGCCTCCACTCGCGTAGATTGCTCACTCAGCTCAGCTGTTTTAGGAACAATCGATGGAATAGGAGTAACCTGGGAGACAATTGAAGCCACTGACTCTACGGTAGCTGCCCCCATAGTCACGTTTGTAACAGTAGACGACATAACCCCTCCTGTTGCAACTCCAGAAATAATCCCCCCATCAATTCCTGGTGTCCCACCACGTTTATGAGTAGAACCAAATTCAGAAGCATTAATAGTACTCTTTTCGACTTGCGAAGCTCCAAGAGAGCGTAGATAATACGTTGTTTTAAGGCCGAGAGACCACGCATATTCATAAATAGAAGCAAGTTCCCTTCCAGAAGACCCAGCAAAATAGATATTGAGTGACTGAGACTGGTCAACCCATTTACCACGAACAGCAGCTGATTTGATAAGCCATGAAGGGTCGATCTGGAATACTTCCTTATACTTATCTTTGAGATTACCAGGAATTGATGGAATATCCTTTACAGACCCATCATTGTATTTAAGAAGCCCAATCATTTCAAAGTCCCAAAGATTAAGAGCTTTCAGATCGGCAATTAGATATGGGTTTACAATAATGAATTCCCCATTCATATTTGACTTAACGTAAATATTTTTATAAATAGGCTCTATACATGGAATAGATCCAGCAATATTAGAAATTGTTGCTGTCGGTGCCATGGCCATACAATTTGAATTACGCATCCCGAACTGCTTTACTGATGTGCGAACTGGACCCCAATTAAGTTTGCCAACTTTAGATATAGGAATCTCCTCACCTCGAGATTTTTCAAGAAGTGCAATTGTATCTATTGGGAATATATTTCTTTCCCATTTACTTCCTTTATAACTTGAATACGCACCTCGTTCACGAGCAAGCTCAGATGACGCAAGAATAGTATGGTATGAAATAAGCTCCATCGACTCATCAGCAAAGGCAACCGCTTCATCAGAATCAAAATTAATATTCATCATGTACAACGCATCATGAAAACCCATAATTCCAAGACCGATTGGCCTATGTCTCATATTACTACGCTCAGCTTCTACTGTTGGGTAAAAATTTACATCAATAACATTATCGAGCATTCTAACTGCTGTTCGCGTTGTCGAAGCAACAAGATCAACATCAAACTTTCCTCCACGCATAAGACGCTGATAGTTTAGAGAGCCTAAATTGCACACCGCCGTTTCTTCAAGAGAGTTGTTAAGAGTAATTTCAGTACAGAGGTTTGAGTTATGAACAACACCAACATGATCTTGTGGCGAACGAACATTAGAAGGATCCTTGAAGGTAATCCACGGGTGACCAGTCTCATAGAGCATTGTAATCATTTTACGCCAAAGCTCTGTTGCTTTCATTTTCTTGAAAACTTTTATTTTCCCTTCTTGTGCCATCTTCTCATAGCGCTCATAATGCTTTTCAAAAATATCCCCATATGTTTCAGAAAGTTCTGGTACCTCGTCCGGTGAAAAAAGTGTCCAATCACCATCTGTTTGTGCACGCTTCATAAAAAGATCGGAAATCCAGAGCGCTGTATCCATATCGTGGGTACGACGACGATCATCTCCGGTATTTTTACGTAATTCCAAAAATTCTTCAACGTCATAGTGCCAATTCTCTATATACACACATGTGGCACCCCGACGACGACCAGATCGGTTGATGGCAACAGTAACGTCATTTGCAATCTTGAGGAAAGGAACGAGGCCGTTTGACTTGATACCTGACTTTTTAACGAGAGCCCCTGAAGCACGTACTGAAGTCCAATTAGTCCCTATTCCTCCAGCCCACTTAGAAAGTTGCGCGTTATCAGAGTACACCTTGAAAATAGACTCAAGAGAATCCCCGACGGTATTGAGGTAGCACGAGGAGAGTTGAGGGTGTTTGGTTCCTGAATGAAAAAGTGTTGGGGATGAAGGTACAAAACGAAGTGTGGACATTACTTCATAAAATTCAATAGCACGAGTTGTGCGGTCAAGCTCTTTTTCTGCAAGAGCAATTCCCATAGCGATACGCATCCAAAAACCTTGAATGTTTTCAATAATCTTCCCATCTCCTTCGACATCACGAACAAGGTATCGTTCGTATAATGTTTGGGTCCCCAAATACATAAAAAGTTCATCTCGGGAACGTACGAGGGCTTTTGAAAGTCGATTAAGATCAAAATTTATCATACGGGCATCAAGTAAATCTCTTTCAACACCCTTTTTGATCCCCTCTATAAAAGATTCACGGTATTGATTTTCAATAGCATTATAATTAAGTTCTTTACCGAGAAGGTCTTCATTTATTTGAGCAAGAAGCATCCTAGAAGCGATATACGAATATATTGGGTCTTGCTCAATCATTGATCGTAGCGTCATAATGAGAGCCTTTGTTATTTCTACAGACGGCATCCCTTCATAGACCTCAAGCTTAATTTGGTTAACTATTTGATCAACATTAACCTCCTTTTCATATCCATGAATTACATGAGTAACTGATTTCCTGACTTTATCAATGTTAAACTTTTCTCTCTTTCCATTCTTCTTTGTAATATAAAGACCTCCTTCTTCTACTTTTTCAAGAGTTTCTTGTTTCTCTTCCTCTCTTTCCTTTGATCTTTCGTAACGATAAATGATGTAAGCCTTAGCAACGTCAAAAAATCCTGCCCCCATAATATGTTTTTCCACCAAATCTTGTGTATGCTCAACGGTTGGAACATATCCATCTCTTGTAAGTGCTTCAAGCTCGAGTTCCTTAGCAACAAGTTCGGCAATATGTTTAGCAACCTCAGCCTTTTCATCACGAGTTACACTTATAAAAGCTTTCTTAATTACCCTTTCAATCTTATCTACATCAAAAGGAACCATCTCACCATTTCGTTTCTTAATTATTTGCAGAATAGACATACAGCGCGCTTAATTTTTACATCATTATTAATATACATAGTAGTGTACACATTTCTCATGTAAAAGCCATTATTTTTGTCTCTCACCTGGGTGTCAATAGTTACTCTTGACATCAATTATCTCATGTTTCTAGAGGAGCTTATTTCGTAACGTCTTATGGTAACCGATAGCAAATCTATGTGCCTCATGGTTGGCTAAAAGTATATCCTTTTTATGGTAATCCACATGTACTTTATCTCCTAAAATGTCTTTTGGTTTATGGCGCTCATCTTTAACTACAGAAACACATGGGATAGAGAGGTTCAGTATTGCCATAATTTTTTCAGCCACTTGTTTATGAGGCAAACCTCCATCTATAACAATAAGATCTGGATATCTCCATTCTTTATGTGAAAAACGTCGAAGGAGAACTTGCCGAAGACCTTCGTAATCGTTGTTGACTCCATCCTCTAATTTAAATTTTCTATACTCATTTTTTACAATTGCATGTCCTTCAATAACTACCATTACCCCAACACGAGAAGTCCCAGAAATATGGGCAACGTCGTAAGCCTCGAGGCGAAATGTATTTGTTTTAAAGGACAAAATTTCATCCTCTTGTATTAGGCTAATGTCTTTTATATGATCAAATGCAAAAATGGTATTCCTTACACGTGCAGCCTTTTCAAACTTATGTCTCTTAGCATATTCTTTCATGTCCTTTTCTAGGGACTTTTTAATTTCTAATCTTTTACCATCAAAAAGCTTACATATATTCGTTATTGTTTTTTTATATTCAACAGCACTAATTTCCCCAACACAAATACCGGGACAGAGTTTTATTTGTGCATTAAAGCATGGTTTTGAACTACCTGGTTCACAAGTATCTCTGTATGGAAACATCTTTCTGATAATTTTCATTGCGGACCGTAACTGAGAAAGAGAAGTAAACGGCCCATACACGGCAAGTGTTTCCTTTTTTGTAAATCGTTTTTCGTATTCTCTAATACGCATCACAAGTACTCGAGGAAATACTTCTTTTGTAATAACAACACAAGTAAAACTTTTATCATCTTTTTCCTTAATGTTATACGGCGGGCGATGCTTTTTAATGAGTTTGCTTTCAATAAGTAGTGCCTCAAGCACACTCTCAGTTTTTTCGTATGTTACCTTATTGGCAAGAGTTACCATGGAGACTAATCGTAAACCTCGTGTCTTCATAAGGTCAGGATTAAAGTAACTCCTCACCCTATCTTTTAATGAAGTAGCTTTCCCAATGTAAAGAATAGTACCTTCATTATCATGAAAAAAATACACCCCAGGGGCGTCAGGTAGTTCACAATTTACGAGATCTTGCTTTTTCATCTATTATATTGTACAATAAAAACTTACCTATTTCAAATCCAGCCAGTAAAAAGGCTTAATTGGGAAGGTAATTCTGTGGGTATGCTTGGGCCGATATCTACGTCGATCCTTCATATATCACAATCGCTCTTTATCAAGACACACACAGAGGACAAGAGAAATGAGCAGAAACAATGACAAAGGGAATGGTGGTGGCGGTTTGACACCCTTCGCAGAAGCGGTTGTCAGCCTCCTGGCGTGGCGGGGATTCCCCGCGTACACCTCTCCGAATGTGGACCCCCATGCAATGGTGGAGAACTACGGTGTCGGGGCAGCGGATCGGGGGCACCCTTCGATGATGCAAGAGCCTCCCGTCACTCAAGAATAGGAGGCCCGAGAATGCCGCAAAACAAAATTGCAAACCCTGGTTGCAGAAGTGATGCGGGTACTTGCGCGCACGCATCTTCGTGCAGGATAACTCTTTCTGAAACCAGTAACCCAAGTAGAACACACTCCTGCTTCGTTGCGCCGAGACCTCCTTATACCGGAAGGTTGGCGAGGATCGCCTACGGAGACGGCGCTCATTGTAGTGGAGAATCTCCGAAAAAGAGATAGTTAGTTTTGCACTACTACAAGACCGCTAGGCGTTTATCGCCTGGCGGTTTTAATTTTAAAGGACCCTTCTCTGGAGAAAATCTACTCTGTTACTTTTGATTTCTTTAAAACTTTTTTAAGATACTGTCCGGTATAACTCTTCGGATTACTTGCCACTTGTTCTGGTGTTCCTGATGCAATAATTTTACCACCTCCAATACCTCCTTCTGGCCCAATATCAATGATATAGTCTGCATTTTTTATAATATCTAAATTATGCTCAATGAGAACAATTGTGTTCCCTTTATCGACAAGTTTATTTAATATCTCAAGCAATTTTGCAATATCCTCATAATGAAGCCCTATTGACGGTTCATCAAGAAGATAAATCGTCTTTTCGACGTGGGGACGATACAGCTCAGAAGAAATTTTTACTCGTTGAGCTTCTCCTCCCGAAAGGGTTGTGGCTGATTGCCCTAGTTCAAGATAGGAAAGACCGACATCGTGTAGTGTTTTAATACGATCATACACGGCTGGAATATCATAGAAGAAAGTTAGGGCATCTTCTACGGTCATGCACAAAATATCATAAATATTTTTGCCTTTCCATGTAACTTCAAGCGTTTCCTTCATGAATCGTTTGCCGAGACATACATCACATTGTACATATACCGTTGGAAGAAAATGCATCTCTACCGCAATTTCACCGTTACCTTGACACGCTTCACAGCGTCCCCCTTTTACATTGAAAGAAAATCTTGACGCCTTCCAACCTCTAACACGAGCCTCTTCTGATTCTGCAAACAAGTCTCTAATATGGGTCCAACAGCCGGTATATGTTGCTGGATTAGATCTTGGTGTGCGACCAATTGCTGTCTGGTCAATCATCACAACACGCGAGATGTATTCTGTTCCGGAAAAACTTTCACAGTTATAAATTTTGGCGGTTCTGTGACGACGTTCAAGCCGTGCGAGAAGGTTTTTATATAAAATTTCATACATAAAAGAACTTTTACCAGATCCAGATACTCCAGTAATCACATTCATTCTCCCAAGTGGAATGGTGGCGTTCAAATTTTTGATATTAAAAATATTTCCCCCCACCACTCGAAGAGCTCCTTTTTCAACCTGACGACGTTCGTGTATTGGAATCATTTTTTCTCCACGAAGATATGCTAATGTGAGGCTATTAGATTTATTCTTTGCCGCAGTAAGAAGTTCTTCAAGATATCCAGAAACAACCACCTCTCCACCATGAACCCCAGCTTTTGGACCAATATCAACAATGTAATCAGATGCAAAAATAGTATCCTCATCATGTTCAACAATGATAATCGTATTGCCAATGTCACGAAGGTGGGTAAGGGTTTTTATTAAACGATCATTGTCACGCTGGTGAAGCCCTATTGTTGGCTCATCAAGCACATAGAGTGCCCCAACCAACTGTGAGCCTAATTGAGAGGCAAGACGTATACGTTGAGCCTCTCCCCCAGAGAGAGTATCTGCCTTGCGATTAAGCGCCAAATAATCAAGACCAACATTTAACATAAAAGTTAGTCGTGATTCAATTTCTCGTATAACAACTGAAGCAATTTCTTGTTCTTTCTTGGTAAGTGGAATACGAGAGAAATACTCACACGCATCTTTGATAGATAGTGCTGTGACATCGACAATATTTATTTTTTCTACATCATCAAGATATACGTGAAGTGCTTCAGATCGAAGTCGTTTTCCTTCACATGTATCACATACGTCAAGCCCTCCAAAATACTTTGTTCCAAGACCATTACATGCTGAACATGCTCCATATGGGGAATTAAAAGAAAACAGTCTTGGTTCAATTTCTGGGAACGAAAAACCACAACTTGCGCATGAGAACTTATTACTCATAATTGTTTTTTCTCCAAGTATTTCCACTTCCAGAAGTCCATCCGACTCATGAAGGGCTCGCTCAATAGCCTCTGAAAGACGAGTCATGGCGTCCTTTTGTGATGCTTTGAGGCGTAATTCATCGAGCGCAATTGAGTCAACCACTACAGAGATTTCATGCTTTTTATTCTTTGAAAGAATAATTTGCTCACGAAGACTCTTGCGTTCACCATCAATAACAGCCTCGGTATACCCCTTACCCAACATATCATAAAGCATTTGATAGTGCTCTCCTTTTCTACCACGAATAAGTGGTGACATGATATGAATTTCAGCATGAGAAAATGATACTCCCATCATTTCAGTTTTTATTTTTTTATAATCTACACTTTTTACCTTATCTAAAATGAAGTGCAGAATTTCTTCGTTGGTGAGTTTTTGAATTTTAGAACCACACTCAACACAATAAGGCTTCCCAACACGAGCATAGAGGACACGGAGATAATCATAGATTTCTGTGATTGTTGCAACCGTTGAGCGTGGATTACGTCCCGCCGACTTCTGGTCAATCGAGATAGCTGGAGAGAGTCCGATGATTTCATCAACGTCTGGTTTTTGTAATTGTGTCAAAAATTGTCTGGCATATGCAGAGAGTGACTCAACATAGCGACGCTGGCCCTCAGCGAAGATAGTATCAAATGCAAGAGAGCTCTTACCACTTCCAGAAAGACCGGTAAATACAATCATCTTATGACGAGGCATTTCAACGGTAATATTCTTAAGATTATGAGTTCGTGCACCTCGTACAATAATTTTTTCGATATGTTCAGGCTTGGGCATAGATTGTAAAAAATAATGTTAGTGCCTAGGTTGACGCAATACCCCAACAATAGCCAACATGGTAATTGATGCATTATAGCATAATTGACAAACTATTTCAAAAATAGTGAAATAGTACTACTGTTACCTGGAAACCCTCTAGCAAGACTACGCCCCCATTAGTTTTTTGTACACCTCAACAAGTGCGCGAGTATCAGCAAGTGCGGTATGGGCTTTCGAATTTTCTACTTTTAATAGTTCACATAATGATCTTAGAGAAAACTTGTCAGCCTGTGGAGCGTCGTAGAGACGGGCAAATGCGAGCGATATAGTATCAATTTTTGCATAGTGCATTTGATTATCAATATTTGTCTCTTCAAATGCTTTCGTTACAAAGGCATAATCAAATACAAGGTTGTGAGAAACGAAAGAACAGCTTTGAGTTTTTTTGGCAAATTCTTCCATGGCTTTTTTTCTATCAACGGCAAACATCCAATCAACCTCATTGTACCCATTCACACGAAGTGCTTGCTCTTCAGCGCGCTCAATATGCTCGGGTTTTATTTTCCACTCACATTCTTCGATAATTTCTAGTTTCGGACCCCTTCCTTCACGTGGAACCTGGCGAGCAATAATAACTGCAAGTTCGATAATCTCATGTTTTTCTGGATCTGTCCCCGTCGTTTCTGTGTCAATAAATGCTAGGTTATGTAATTTCATAAAATAGATGGAAAATTGTTAATAACAACTACTAGTAAATCCTAAGAGAACTAAAGTGTATCATCTCTTATATATTTTTTCTAATTACCAATAAAAGTACCCGGCACCATTCAACCCTGATTAAGGTGTAGTCTTATTTTAAGTATTTTTTTATATTTTTTTTATGTTCTTCAAACGTTTTTGCATAGTACATCTGTCCATCATTTCCCGTTATATAATATACGTAATCCGTAACTGTTGGATGAAGCACTGCATTAATTGCTACAAGGCCTGGATTATTAATTGGTGAAGCGGGAAGCCCTTTTCGTCTATATGTTTCTCTGGCAACATCAACTTGAAGTGGCATACCTTTAGAAAGGCGAGAAAGTAAAACCCCAGAAACTAACTTCATATCATTTTCTCCTTTTGCCTCCCCTTCAACAAGCGATGCCAAAATGATAACATCTTCTACTCCTGCAAGTGGTTGTGGAATATCTGAATTAAGAATTAGATTCTCTGCTTTTTTTGTGAATGCAGAAAGCATTACTTTCAAAATATCACTTCCAGTATATGATGGAAGGAGAAAATACGTTGATGGAAACAATTTTCCGTTTGCATTTGTATCTAGGACAAGTTTGTTAAAATCATTAACCGAGATTGATGGAATAGCTTTTGTTACTATTTCAGAAACTTCAAGCAATGTACTTCCTTCAGGAATAGTAACAGAAAGAAGCGGTGTTTTTGGCTGCCCTCTTACAAAAATCTCTATAATATTAAAAAGTGTCTGAGGGGAATTAAAGATATATCCTCCAAGTTGAATGTTCTTATCTTTACCAAAAAAAGAAATCCCTGTTCGAAAAAGGGTCGGTGTATTAATATATCCCTCTATGGCAAGTCTCTCACTAATACTTTTAAGTGATTCATTTTCGTTAACAGTAAACTGTTTACCAACAGGAAACCCTCCTGGTATTGAAAAAACTTGTTGATACACATACCATCCAAGGATACATAGTGTGAGTGCTGTCACAATAAACGTGGTATATTTTTTCTTATCTTGCATAACCGTTTTTATATTGGAAGATTAGATGGGGCAACTCCCTTATTGCTATCAATACGAGGCAGTGACGGAGTTGTTGCTGTTGCCCCTGGGAGGTGCCATAATGTCGCGACTTCCTCCAGATTCAAGGTAAAGGCTTCTTTTGACTGTGGGTGACTAAACGGATAAAAAATATTTTCATACATCATTCTAAAAAGTTTTCGTTGCTTCATACTAGATGCCCAGAAAAATAAATCTTCCCACCTCTCAAGTGATTCCCTGCTTTCTGAATGAGTGAAAAAGCCTTCACGCTCTACATATGCCTCAAACATTTCTTCTGCACGCCAGTATGAATGTTTTTTACCAACATCTTGCCACGGATATTCATATGGATCAGTAGTGAATTTTGGAATAAATGAATTTTGTCCTTTGAATAATCTACAGACAGAAATAGTGTTTGGAATTTGTTGTGCGTCAAAGTTTTCTTTTTTCGTAACATACATTAATCTCATAACACAAAGCGCCAACTGCTTAGAGAGTTTGGCATTAACACTTTCTATTTCATCTTTTTCCTCCATGGTAAGATCCATTTCTTTTTTACTAACAGGTTTTGTTTCAAGATATCTTGCATCAACTTTTGTTGGTTTACCGTCAGCATCAGGTGGGCCATCTATCTTAAGGGTAACCCCGAATTCATTAACCGATTTATCACCTTTGATAACATGATGACTTGTTCGTAATTGTTTCTTATATTGTGCAACCATTTCAGCGAGACTCATATGCTTATGAGTTTTCTCATTAATATAAAACTTTGGCATTTTTCTTCCATTATAATGCCCTTCATCTTGAATAAGTATTTGATACCACATATGCTCACCCTTCCCAATACTCCCCATTATTTCAAGAAGTGGTGAAAGTGGGTCTACTTTAAACTCCTCTTTAGGGTCTTTATCTAGTCCATAATCAACATACGTTTTAATGGGGAAAAAATCTGCGCTCATGCTATAGTTGTCTTCATCGTCTTTTGGAATACCATTCCCAGATTTAGAATAAGCCTTGCCTGTTTCTGGATTTATTGGCTTCCAGGTTTTGCTTGTCTTATACGTTACCCCCCACGTATTTACTTCTTTAGAAAGATGGTGGAATCGAATAGCTCGTGTATAATCATCTGCTTCAACAATTTCAATTCCTGGATATTGTGCATAAAAATTAGATTCAACGAGTGGTCTAAATCTTCTTTGGATACGAACATAAAAATGTATCACCCCTTCTATAGAAGCTATTTCTAAAGATGAATATATTGGAAGATTTCCTTTAAAAAATCTATCATACTTAGTACTAACTCCGCTATTAATTAACAAGCTTGCTATTGCCATTTCACTCGCGAGTGGAGATTTATTAATTTCGCGCGGAAGTTTAATTTCAAGCATTACCCAATTAATTTTAGCAAACGCTTTCTGTTGCACATACATCACCCAAAAGCGCCATGACCACGCACATAAAAGAAGAAAGATACAGAAATATAGTGTTGAAAGCCCTATATCAATAAGAAATTGCATGAGAAAAGTATACCATAGGCAACATAGAGAAAGCTGTTGGCAAATGTAATAAAATCAAACACCGCCCTTGATAGGGGCGGTTTTTGATGTACCAGTCAATTACTGGTGAGTATTACATATCTATGCCAATGTATATTCTCCGGCAACTTTACGGAAATGTTTTGTATTTTGAAGGTTGACTAGCACGGTATTTGGCTTCACAATTCTCTTTGCAAGTACGCGCTTAATAATTTCGTCTCTTGAAAGTGGGCGTCCTGCTTCTCGTAAAACTTCAGCAATGACATCACGAACAACTCCGCCAGTATGCCCCCAATCTTTAAGACCGTACATTCCGCGACCAACAAGAACAAAACGAGAATCCTTGATGAGCTCATTATGGCATGTTGCGACATGTGCTTTTTTACCAAATGTTTTATTGATTTCAAGAGCAACCTCTTTGAAGTGCATTGGGCGATTAGCACGACGCATAATGAGGTATGCATAGTCCTTAATACCGCGAGCTTTCACGTGTGGAGATGATGTTCTCCCCCATTCGCTTAATTGGTTTTTACCAATGACTTTTGAAAGTGCGAGGTAACGATAGATGATTTCTTTATTGTCTTTATATTCTGCAATAAGTTCATTAAGGTGTCCCATGAAGCGATTAAAGATTTCTTCTTCATTCAAAAGATCTTCTTCACTAATAGAGGTGTAAAGCTTATGCAATGCCTCACGAACATGTGTGGCTGTCTTGTCGCTCGTTGTAAAATGTGCATGGAAATGATCGTCTTCCTTGTGCTTCTTAAAATCTTCTCCGAGGGCGAGGTACAGGTTAATATGATTTTGAATAATAGGGTCCTTAGAAATATAACGCATGAGATGATCTTCGGAGACAACCCCTCCAAGCTCAGTTATGATTTTTTTAAGTTCATCAAATACAAAAAGGTGTTCCTTGTATTCTTTTGATTTCTTAATCGAAGTAAGTGCAAAGTTTTCAATCTGCCGCACACGTTCGCGAGTAATATCATATGTCTTACCGATCGCTTCAAGTGTCATTCTGTCTTCTTTTTCGAGACCATAACGATTAACCACGATTTCTCTTGTTCGTGGGTTGAGTGTTGTTAGAATCTTCTTGGATACGGCTTTTGGTTTGAAAGTTATGCCTGACATGATGATATTTAATAATTACACATTAGTAATCTTATTCTACCAGAATTTGCCATAAACGTCAAATTACGATATTGACTATCTTATTTTTGACAATAATAACCTTCTTAAACCCTTGATTTCCAATGTATTTTTGGTACATTTCATGTTTTTTTACTATATCCATAACCTCTTCATCAGTCATATCACGAGATACTTCTATGGTCCCTCGAAGTTTACCAGAAACCTGAAATGCCATGGTAACCTCCGAAGTCGTGAGCATTGAAGGATCAAATTCTGGCCATGGAGTACTATGTACGGATTCTTTCATGCCAATTTCTTGCCATAGTTCCTCTGCAATATGCGGGGCAAATGGCGCAAGCATCTGAAGGAAAAGAGAGAGATCTTTTTTAGAAAGAGACTCTTCTTTTTCTATAGTATTTGACCATATCATCATTTGAGAAATACATGTATTAAATGACATAGTCTCAATATCCTCGGTTACTTTCTTGATCAGTTGATGAGTCGCGTGGATTGTTGTAGTAGAATCTACCACTCTTTCCTTAAAGCTGTAGACTTTATCCAGAAAGCGACGCACTCCGGAAACGGCTTTGGAATTCCATACAACAGCTTGATCAAAGGGGCCAATAAACATTTCATATAAACGAAGTGTATCTGCCCCATACTCTTTAATAATGTCATCTGGATTAACTACATTCCCGAGTGACTTACTCATTTTTACCCCACCATCTCCAAGAATCATACCCTGTGATGTGCGCTTATAATATGGCTCACTCGTTTTTACAAGACCTATATCAAAAAGAAATTTGTACCAAAAACGAGAGTAAAGCAGGTGAAGAGTGGTATGTTCCATTCCCCCGTTATACCAATCCACCGGAAGCCACTTTGAAATCATTTCTTTTTCACCTAACGCATCATTGTTTTTTGGATCAATATAACGCATGAAATACCATGAACTCCCCGCCCATTGTGGCATAGTATCAGTCTCACGACGAAAAACTTCTTCTTTTGTTGTGTCGGCATGAAAAAACCCGTCTTCATCAACGTACCCCTTTACATGCACCCACTCTGGCACCTGATACAGTGGCGACTCCCCATTGTCTGTTGGTTCATATTTATCAACTTGTGGAAGTGTAATTGGAAGATTACTCTCGTGTACGGGATACATTGTGCCGTCCTTATCATACACAAGTGGGATTGGTTCACCCCAATACCTTTGACGTGCAAATACCCAGTCCCGCATCTTGGACTTTTTTACTATTCTTCCCCCAACGGCTTCGGTTATCTTGATACGGGCGGCAGCGCTTGTAAGCCCATTGAAAAAATCTGAGTTAATGAGAGTGCCGTCATCTGCATATAACTCATGTTTTACTACATTTTTAAATACAAAACTATGAAGCTGATCCACGACTAGAGTGAGCACATCTTTTTCTGAAAGCCACATCGTTGTAAATTTATTCTTCTCATTTTCCTCTAATGAAACTTCTCCTTTTTCATCATCGAGTAATTCAAAGAGAACTCCTGTTGCTTCGATTCTTCGAGCAATGTTTTTAGAATGAGCAAAATAGCTATGATGAATTGGAATAGTTTTTGCAAGGAAAGAGACATTTTTATAGCCAGTCTCTTCTTCAACTTCTCGTTTTGCACATTCAATAATGTCCTCGTCCCCTTCTACTCCGCCACCAACAAAAAGATTTCCCCCCATAGTCTTCCCCCAATTAATACTAAGGAACGTATTATTTTTTTTATTCCAAACTACCGCAACAATACTTTTTCTAAACTCGGGATTTTCTTGAGGTATACCAGTCTCAGGTGAAATTACTTCCTTAACTGATATGTTATACGCCTTCGCGAACTCAAAATCGCGTTCATCGTGAGCAGGCACTGCCATAATCGCACCAGTTCCATATCCAGGCAATACATAGTCAGCGATAAACACGGGCACTTCTTCATTGTTTGCAGGATTAACTGCAACAACCCCCTCTAACTTAACTCCAGTCTTTTCCTTCCCTTCTGCAGAGCGGTCGATATCAGTTTTTAATCTTGCATTTTCCTTATACACCCTGACCTCATCATTATTTTTAATATTCCCATTTTTTAAAAGATCCTCCACAAGTGCATGTTCTGGTGCAAATACACAGTAGGTGCAACCAAAAAGAGTATCTGCGCGAGTAGTAAAAATCGTAAAAGTTGACTCGAATTTTTTATCTGTAGTCTTCAGTCTAAAATCTATTTCACTCCCCTCTGACATACCAATCCAGTTTCTTTGCTGAATTTTTATTTTATCCAAAAAAATAGTATCATCAAGATCGTTGTCGAGTCGCTCTGCATATTTTGTAATACCGAGCATCCATTGCTCTTTATTCTTCTTCTGTACTGCCGTACCACATCGTTCACACGCCCCATCAAGTACTTCTTCATTAGCAAGCACACACTTATCTTTTGGACACCAATTAACAGGCATCTCTTTTTTATATGCCAACCCCTTACTATATAACTGCAGGAAAATCCACTGGGTCCATTTGTAGTACTGGGGGTCGGTAGTATCAACTTCACGATCCCAATCAAAGGAAAAACCACAGGCTTTTAGTTGGCGACGAAATGTATCAATATTTTCTCTTGTGGTAATGCTTGGATGTATACCTGTCTTGATCGCGTAGTTCTCAGCTGGAAGACCAAACGCATCCCATCCTATTGGGAAAAGAACCTCATTACCTCCCATTCGTCGCTTGCGAGCAATGATATCCATTCCAGTATAGCTACGTACATGCCCAACATGAAGTCCCGCCCCGGAGGGGTATGGAAACTCCACAAGGCCAAACCATTTCTTTTTATCACTCTTTGTATTCGTAGCATAGAGCTTTTCATCCTCCCATTTTTTCTGCCACTTCTTTTCAATATCATTATGATTATAGCTTGCCATAGATACTATCAATACTAACAGATTATCGTATGCTCTCAAAATACAAAAGAAAAAAGACAGTGCCTATAGTACCGCCTTTTTTCCTACTTTATGTAAGGGTTATATGAACTACTTTTTAGATTACCTTCCGTAATACATATCTGGGGAGATTATACGCTTAAAGCACGTCTCTCCAATATCATGATTCCAAAATGGCGACTGATCCCCCTCATAGTAATAGTTAGCTGCTGAATAGAAGATATCCTGTCCGCCAATACCTATACCATCCTTAATTACAGGAGTACTTACAATTGATTGTCCTCTTGCATCTAGTTTACGCACAGTATCAAATGTTGCGCAAAGTTCAAAAATAGCAGATGTTGATAGAGTTTTTTTGTTAGTTACATAATCCATCTTTACAACTGGCTGCTGAACAATTCTATACCCGTAGACTTCTTTTGTTATCGGATCAACGGGGACCTGATACCCTTGAAAAGCATTATCAAGCTCACTAAGTGATACTGGGAGTTTGTCTGTCATCTGAACACGATTAAAGACTTCTTGTTGAATTCTAGAAATATCAGACAGACGTGTGCTATCAATTTTCTTTGCACGCATTTCAGATGGCGTACCAATAACAGAAACACTCCATATAGCGACAGAAAGAACAAATACTGTGGCAAGTAGAGTGATGAGTGTTGGTATGTACGTCTCTTTAGAATAGTCACGTCGTAGTGAATAGTAGTAATACCCAAAGAGTGCAAGCGCAACCACAAAGACACTTACTGCTTTCAATCCAAATCTAACTGAAATTTCTCCTCCTAAATATGTATAAATAACGGAGACGAGTGTCCCAATAAGAGTAAGGACTGTAACAAACAATGTACAGTAAATCATTATCTTGCGAACAGGAATGTCTTGTTTGTATAGAAACTTTTTAATATCACTTGCTGTATACCATGATAACCCTACATAAATAGGAAACATAACAACAAGTGAAGCAATAGCAAAACGTACATCTGACTGTGATGCGTCGACATATGAATAGGAACTAAGAAGATCCACGAATCTACGATCAATTGCTGAGAAGACTACCTGAAGTAAATTAGTCACTGATGTGACGAGAGCAATACCAATACCTAGATATATAAAAATATCGAGTGCTTTTGTTTTCATAGCTGATTGTATAGTGTTTGAATGAGAAGAAACCTGTGAATAAATAAATTGTGCACCACCTACGATAACGACAAGAACCAAAAGAGCAATTAACGATATTATTGTTACTGTCATATCTTCTATTCTACCATTTTCATGGTATAGTGGAAATATGAGTAATTCCCCTATAAATCGCCTGGAATCTATAGCTCTTCACGTAACTCGAGGAATTGGGTCTATTTGGTCAGTTATTATCCATACCATCCTTTTTGGAGGAGCTTTTGCTCTTGTGCTTCTTGGGCAGGATCTTGATCGTGTCCTTTTGGTGTTGACAACAATTGTATCTCTTGAGGCAATTTATCTATCAATTTTTATTCAAATGAGTGTAAATCACCAGGCGCAAGTTATTGCTGGTGTTGAAAAAGACATTGATGAAATCGCTGAAGATGTGGAAGACATCCAAGAGGCGCATGAAGAAATTCAGGAAGATATTGAGGAAATTCAAAAGGACGTTGATGAAATTCAGGAGGATGTGGAAGACATCCAAGAGGCGCATGAAGAAATTCAGGAAGATATTGAGGAAATTCAAAAGGACGTTGAAGAAATTAGTGGGGAAACCGATGAGGATTTAAAAGAGCAGGGATAATTTTTCTTTTACTCAAATTTATGGAGTACCCAGTTTACGATAGACAAAACAAGGGCAAAATAAATTGCCATAAGAAGTGATGGAATACTAAACCCAGGAACTAGTGTATCTGCTAAGATTATCATTAGCCCATTAATAACAAATGAAAATAATCCAAGTGTTAGTAAATTAATGGGAATAGACACAAGAACGAAAACTGGCTTAATGGTGTGATTAATTATGGCAAGCACAATGGCAACAAGAAATGCTGTCCAGGTAGTATTTACAATATAAGGGAACGTACTAAAAAGAAGAGGGACCCCCACTCTAGTAATATAACTTGCAACAAGAACAGCTATCGTACGAATTAAAAGATATTTCATGTATAGTTACGACTGAAGAAGTTTTTGCATTTCTTCTAATTCTTCCTTAGAAGCGTCGTACACATGCTTTTGATTAAAATCCTCTATTGTATTAGTTGGAATAAGATGTACATGTGCATGAGGTACAATATACCCTTCGACCAAAACACAAACTCGCTTACAATTAAGTTTTGCTTTCATCACCTGCGCAAGATAGCGTACCCGGTGCATAACGCGATCATATGTCTTTTCATCAAGATCAAACAGTTGGTCAACTTCTTGTTTGGGAATAACGAGGACATGCCCTTTTTGCATTGGATGAATATCAAGAATTGCACAGACGCAATCATCTTCATAAATTTTATATCCAGGAACCTCCCCTGTAATAATTTTTGAAAAAATACTAGACATATAGGTAAGTATACTCCGTCTGTAAAAAAGAGCTATCTACTGTATGCCCAATCCCTTGAGAAAGGATCTACGGTGAAGTGGTGTAAGTCCGCGTTGCTTAATTGCCTCATAGTGAGCCTTTGTTCCATACCCAACATGATTTTCAAAACCATAGCCTGGATATGCCCCCGCGATCTTTTTCATAAAAGTATCACGGTGGGTTTTAGCAAGTATAGAGGCAAGCGCAATTTCAGGAACTGTTTCATCTCCCTTGATAATTGTTTCTTGATTATATAGTTCATCGACCCTAAGTGCCCCATCGAGAAAAATAAAACTCTCCTTTTCTACTCCTTGCTCGTGGACTTTCTTGAGGGCTTGTTGTGTAGCTTCTTTAATTGAAGATACTAATCCAATTGTATCTATTTTCTCGGCAGGAACTTCACCTATACCAAAAAAAATTTGAGAATTCTCGACGAATGGAAGAAGCTTCTCGACCATGGTTATTCTTGCTTTTTCAGATAATTTTTTACTGTCTTTCAGTTCCCTTTTTGGGAAAAAAGCTATGATATCAACCCCAGCCTGTACTGCACAAGCGCACACAACAAGAGGCCCAGCTATTGGACCGCGACCAACTTCGTCAATACCAATAACGTACTTCATACCTAAATTATTTTATAGTAATTTTTTTACTTGATTAATTCTTTCACTCCGTGAACCTGATATTATTTTAACAGTACAATGAAATGTTCGAGAAAGATCAAAAAGCGTTCTTAAAAAAATATGGTTAATTGTATCAATATATGGGGCTGTAATATCCCGAGTCTTATCATCAACAAGCGGTACTGAAACTGCCGTTGGAATAAAAAAATACATATCTACCGCTGAAAGCGTGTCTCTCATCATTGCTTCGGTCTCATCAACAAACCATTTTGGAATATCTCCTTTCTCATATTGTGCATATGTATACACATAGTTATCGATCATAGAGCGATCAAAAATAATATTATACTCCTTATTGTGTCGCATCTGCCCAAACATAAAATCACGTATTTCTTTTTGACTTTCAAGTGATGTTTTCTGATTAACGACAAGACCTTTCGTTTCTATAATATCTCGATATGTTTCTACTGGAGTTTTATAATGGGGAAATTCTTGAAGAAAATCTTGAATGAAGGTAGATTTCCCAGTGTTTTGTGGGCCAATAACAGCAATACGCATAAAATCTTCTTTGTGATTAATATATTTCCACTAGTATAGCATTGCGCGACGCCTACGGCGTCGCGCATGAACATGCCCTAGTACAAAGTATAAAATCTCCTCATTCCTTCCACTCAATCTTCTTTTCTTCTCGTATCTGACATGTCCTGTTTACAAATCCCTCTCGACCAGAACCTACACGATAAAGATTGTAGTGTGTTGGGTTCTTCTCAGAATATGCCTGATGATACTCTTCTGCTTTATAAAAAGGTTTTTGCGGAAGCATCTCTACTTGTGCTGGCACAGAATAGATATGACTTTCATTAAGTTCTTCTAGGACTTGTTTGGCAATTTCTTTTTCTACATCATTTTCATAAAAAATGGCTGTCTTGTAACTTTCTCCTCTATCACCAAATTGCCCACCATTGTCAGTTGGATCAATATGATCGATAAAAAATTGTAAAAGTTTCTTATATGATGTTTTTGTATCATCATATAAGACCTCAACAACTTCTCTATGTCCAGAATGCTGCTCGTATGTTGGATTTGTGCTATCTCCTCCACTATAACCAGAAGTAACCGAAAGTACTCCGCGAGCCTTACGTACATCATGTTCAACACACCAAAAACATCCGCCTGCAAGAAGTATTTTTTTCATCATATCATTCTAGATTACCACACTTCAAAAGAATTTTTGGACAAGAAACCGGCACGTCGTTATTCTAACGAATGTGCCGGTATCTCTTTTCTACTATAAATCACCATCATTTCTTATCCGTTTTGGTTACTGGAGGAAATTCTGGTATGAAAAAGAGTGGCGCGAGAAATGCTCCAAACAATGCCATTGGCATGATGAAGAGAACGCTGTAGACAGCAGGGTCACGCTCTCCTGCCATCACCTTTGGATCAAAAAGAAAGAACATGACTGTTACCTCCTGGTACTTGTGGTGAACAAACATTTATCAAAACCTACCTATTATAGTATACCTCTCTTTTATAAAAATAAAGTGTAAATTTTACTCATACCTAAGTGCTTCTATTGGATTTAATTCTGAAGCTTTTTTTGCAGGATAATATCCGAAGATAATACCAATGAAAGCAGAAACACTAAACGCTAGTACGACTGGATTAAGTGTTACTTGCGCCTGAAGGATGCCAAGTAAAGAAATGCCGTATGCCACAACAAATCCAAGTATTACACCAATGATACCTCCGAGGATTGTTATAACAATAGATTCTATAAGAAACTGATTACTTATATCACGTTTCTTTGCGCCGATTGCTTTACGAAGACCAATCTCACGGGTTCTTTCTCGTACATTAGTAAGCATCATATTCATAATACCAATTCCGCCAACTAGAAGAGAAATAGAAGCAACCGATGAAAGCAAAATAGTAAAAATCTGGGTAACAGATTGTGCGGTATTTGCAAGATCTGCTTGATTAAAAATACTAAAGTCAGCCTCGGCAAGTGATGCCTTATGATGTCGATCAAGTAGCAGGTCGGTTATTTGTGTCTGTAGCTCAGCAAGGTCGACTTGATTTTCGGTTGTCACAGCAATACTGCTCACATAATCTCCACCAGAAATATATCGCTGCGCAGTGGTAATAGGAATAAAAATTCTATCATCTTGATTACCAAAACCACTTCCTCCTTTTGATTTCGTGACTCCAATAACTGTAAAGCGCGCACCACCAATACGTATCTCTTGCCCAAGAGGATCAGATCCTACTCCGAATAAATCATCTCGCGTTGTTGGGCCAAGGACAGCAACTCTGGCCGCACTTCTGTAGTGTGCATCGGTAAAAAAAATACCGTCCTCCACAATGATTGAGTGGGCTGCCTCATACTCAGGAACCGTACCGACAATTGAAGTGTTGGTGTTGTTCGATCCAGCTATTATCTGTGAGCGCGAATTAAGCTCCGGAGAAACTTCTTTTGCGAGAGATACTTTTTCCTGAATTGCTTTTACATCATCATAGGTAAGTGTCTGTTGATTAGACCTCCCAGCACTAATTCCTCCTGTTCTGTTCCCCCCTCCACCACTTATTGTTAAAATATTTGAACCGAGTGAGCTGATACTGGACGAAATAGAACTTTGTGCACCATTACCAATAGCAAGCATGACAATCACGGATGCAATACCAATAACAATACCAAGCACAGTAAGACCAGTACGTACTTGGTTAGACTTGATGGATATAAACGTTTCTTCGAAGAGATCTTTGATTATCATAAATGATGTACTATTTTTTTGTGTGATGACTCTCAACAATATCTCCATCACGAACATGAATGATTCTGTCAGCGTGTGCTGCAACATCTGGTTCGTGAGTGATAAGTATAATAGTTCTCCCTTCATCTTGGTTTAACTTTTTAAAGGTTGCGAGTACTATTTCCCCTGTCTTGGTATCAAGATTTCCTGTTGGTTCGTCAGCAAGAATAATACTTGGATCATTAACCAATGCCCGAGCAATGGCTACACGTTGTATTTGCCCTCCAGAGAGTTGATTGGAGAGATTATGCCAACGCTCTTCTGGGAAGCCTGCAGAAATAAGAGCACGCTTTGAACGCGCATCTCTCTCGCTTACTGGTAGATCAGAATAGAGTAGTGGCAACATTACATTTCTAAGTACTGACGCACGAGGAAGAAGGTTAAATGATTGAAAAACAAAACCAATCTTCTTAGCACGAATCTCAGCTTGTTGATCATCGGTTAATTTAGAAACATCTTCGCCATCAAGAATATATGTTCCTTTGGTGGGGGTATCGAGAAGACCAACGATATTCATCATGGTTGATTTTCCGGATCCTGATGGCCCCATAATCGCCACAAACTCTCCTTTTTTTATCTTAAATGTAACTCCTTTCAAAACATGTGTACTATTTCCACCAGTACTATAATCTTTCGTAATATTTTTACAGTCAATCATAGAGCTATTGATTACGTGGGACCACACCAGGACTCGTAGTACCCCCCCTTGATTGTCCTGCCCCTTGAGGCCTAAAGAGTGAGGTAATTGATGGCGCTGCAGTTGAAGCTTTTCCTGTTGTTGTTATTTTCTTGGTTATAACCCTTTCTCCTTCTCTAAGACCACTTACTATCTCCGTCTGTGTATCACTTTGTATTCCAATTATTACAGGTATACGCCTAAGTGTCCCCCCAGGAGTACTTGCGGTTGTTGTTCTTATTTGTGCCCCCGCCCTCGTGCGCGTTGATGAAGCTGTCCCTGATGCAAACTGATCATTAAATGTGGACGAAGCATTTTCCCATCTTCGTGTTGAGGAAGCACCAAGATTACCCTCCTCTGAAGTATCCTCCTCAACATAGTAGCCACTAGTATCATGTTTTACTGCCTGAGATGGTACATAGAGAATATTATCCTTACTGTCTGTTAAAATATCAACCACAGCACTCATGTTTGGAAGTATTCTGGAGTCATCTGCATTAAATGCAACCTTTACTTTATACGTAACAACACCTGAGGTCACCGAACCAAGTGTATTGATCTCAACGACAGTCCCTTCAACAGAAAGACCCTCGATCGCATCGAATGTTACATTTGCTTTCTGGTTTAATCTTACCTTTACAACATCGGCTTCGTTTAATGTAACTTGTGCCATCTTTTTATCTGTAACAATTGTACCAAGGGCTGTACTGCTATTAGATGATGCAACTACCGCCGATACTCCAATTGCTCCCGAGACACTTGCCATAACTCCATCGAAGGGAGCTGTAATTGTATAGTTAGATAATCCTTGCTGAGCATCAAGAAGTGCATTCTTTCGTTGCTCTACTTGAATCATAGAACTTTGCACATCTAAATTATCATCTCCTGGCGTAAGATCTGCCAGCTTTTGTTTAAGAGAAGCTATAGTTCTATCGGAAGCGGCATTAGCTATATCTCTATTGGTTATTGCGTTTTGCAAAGCATTGTAATTAGAAAGATAGCTACTTGATTGTTTGTTTGGAATATTAATAATCCAATTTGTTTTTGGATCTCCTTCTTCCCATTTTATATAAAGCCCAGAATCACCGATTGGTTGAGCAACACTCGTATTAACCTGACCAGAAGAAGTTACCAATCCTGTTGCAGAAAAACTATACCCTGTAGGGCCACCTTGATATACAACTATCTTAATTTGCCCTTCATCCCCCTTTAGATAATTTCCCGATAATGTCGGGGCAGTTTCTGTGGTAAACGATACATCTGGAATAGCCTGAAGACTAGTGTTTAGTAATGTGTTCCGTGCAATTTGCACTTTTTGATCATTTGTAGATTTTTCCTCCTCTTCCTGCTTAATCAAATCATTAGCCGACATTAGCTCGGCTGATGTTGGATTCTTGAGTTTTTTGAGGGCAATTTCAGCTGAGGCAAGTGACGTCTTAGCGTCGCGAACCTGCTTATAAGCATCTGTTGCATCAAGTCGGAAAAGTACCTGACCAGTCTTCACCCGGTCTCCCGCCTTTACATATACTGCTGTAACATTAGCATTTACCTTTGGTTTGAGATCAACCTGGCTATCTGGAGTAACCTGCCCTGTTGCAGAAACAACAGAAGAAATAGTCCCTCTTTTAACTGTTGCATATTGATAGGTTACTAATGTCGATGTGCGTTTAAAAAAATAATAATATGAAAAAGAAACTATACCAATAATCAAGATGCCCGTAATAATTTTATGATTAAGAACTTTATGGTATATCCATTTTATAAAGATATTCAGATTTTTTTTCATAGATTGTATAAACAATATTTTGTTTAAAAGCTTCATTAAGTATACCATTGCTAAGTTTTTTAACGTATTGTGTAGTTTGCCTTTAAAATAAGTATCACTAAAGTGGTATTACTATATTAATACAAAGTGACTGGCATCTTTATTTCAAAAAATTTTTTACGGTGTATTAGGAAAATATAAGAAACTTACTATATACTAGTAAAATTACAATGATCCTCGCTTTTCAAATCTTCATATCTCATGTCGCCGATACGGGAATAATGCTTACAATACTACTAATGCTTGCTTTTTTTCTTTATGAAAAAAAAGACCCCAGGGATTTCTTTATCATTCTTTTTTCTGGCGCCATGGCCATGTTTATTACTTATACACTTAAACTAGTTCTAAAAGTTCCTCGACCAGAGCACATGCTTGTTCTTGAGGATGGTTATCGTTTCCCTTCTGGGCATGCAACTATGGCGGCTGTTGTTATGAGTCTTGGAATCTATTACACTCATCGCTATATTCACGATAAACATACTAGGTACTTTCTTTACCTTTCTGCATTTGCTTGGTATGTACTCGTAAGTTATTCAAGGCTATATCTTGGTGCTCATTACCCAATTGATATTATCGCTGGAGGGTTGGTTGGCATATCCACAACTTTTTTTGTTATCAAAATATTCAAGCACATTACATATTTTAAATAACAGTCTTCAAGAAACTGTCACTTACCTATTATTGATACTGAATATAGCTTGGGCGAGGAGAAAGTTCCAACAATTCTTTTGGGGTTAGAAGTCTTGTACTAGGAGCACGGAGATCATTTTTATAAAAAAGTTTAAACCCAGTAAATTGTACTGGCTCTGGAACTATCACAGCCTTGTGGGTCCCCAGTTTTAAACTTGGCTGCCCCCATCCATCCATATTCATTACCACTTGGACTTCTGGTGTCGGTCTAATGGTTGTTGCGTTAGTAACCATCTTCTCGGTAAATCTGTGAACAATAAGAATCTTTGGTGGGAGACTGTTCTCTCGAACAATACTCGAAAGAATTTCAATTGCTTGGTTGATTTCACTTGCATCCATTACCCCAATATAAACACCTGGCTTCTTCCCTTCTCTCATTGCAAATTCAGGGTCAAGACCAAGATGAACTTCAGGATGTTTAAGATATTCTTTTATGGCATTCACTTCACTTACAACGCTACTATGACCTATTTGAAGGTCTAGAAAAACAATACCATTAACTTCCTTGGCAAGCGTTCTTGCTTTTTGTATATGCTCATCAGGCATACGAAAACGATACATGCCATCTTTACCTGGTGAAGCTTGAGCAACTGAGGCAATGTAATGTATTGCAGGAACTACCGGAGTATTTGGATCAACTACTTCCCATTTTTTTACCTCTTCTTGTAATTTAGCAAGCATTACAGGTGGATCGTACTCACCAAGAGCCCCCATTTGTCTTGAATAAAAATTCCCATAATAGGCAACGATACGGTTAAAAGGAAGGATGGCGCCGGCATTTGGATATGGGGCTTTGGCAGGCCACAAACGAGTACTTGTACTTATTTGCCGCACAACTGGGGTGGATGTCCCTGTACTACTTGCAACTTTTGGCGCCGGGTAATTTGCAAGTTCAAGCATTTTTTTATTATAGAGATCTTTGTCAAGTACCTGGACTTGGATTTGCATTGATGTAGTACTAGCAATTTCTTGCTGTGTTGTTGTTGCGTTTGCAACATAGATTCGATTATCAGGATTGTTTTTTGAATACGTATGATATCCAAAAAATGGGATAGTCCCCAAAAATACACCAAGAACAAGAAGTCTTCCTTTTGATATTTCCCCTTTTTCTACTTCATTTTTATTTTTAAAAGATTGTATCCCCATATAAAAGACCGTAAAATAAGTTAATAAAAAATCATTAAAAAAGAAAACTTTTTATTAACCTTACTTTTGAAA
>CAYYCT010000001.1:19764-44211 GCA_964470485.1 uncultured Candidatus Saccharibacteria bacterium | reverse complement strand
TATTTTGTTTTTTATGTTTTTGGGTGTAGAATTTCGAGCAGGTTGTTCAAATGAAAAAGGAAAGCAATCATGTCTCACGTAGCAGTTACTGGTTTTACCCAAGCCGTTTTAGTTCTTGTTGCCCTTAGAAAAGGACTTCAGGAAGTACATGAAATCGCAAACGCGACAGGGGACAAGGTGCAGAAAGTCGGGGTCTGGCTGGAAGCCTTTCATTGGGCAGGGATTGTCAATGTAAAGCTTTCAACAAAGGGAGAAGGAAGCTCATTTCTTTGGGAACTCAACACCAACCAAGAAGCAGTAAGTCAAAGGAAAGAATCTCCCCCACGAATCAATCCTCACAAGGTGACTATTGCAGAATTTCTTAGAGTTGTTCTTACGTCTTCAAAAATAATAGCAGAGGATATTGATGTAAGTCTTGGAATATCGCTATCGACAATTCGAAGCTATTTTAGGGTGCTGGTAGAACAGAAAATTGTTCGGGTTTATCAGGTACCAAGTACAGGAAAACATAGCTTGGGGAGGAGAGCTTACATTTCTCAGCTTTTTGTTCCAGCTGGAATTTCCTCGGCGCAATTTACTTTTTATGGTTTTATTCCACACAAGAAAGGAAGGGAAACAATTTTTAAAGAGATACAAAATTCTGATAGGACATCAGTATTTTATGAATCAGTACATCGTATAGAAAAAACACTCGAATCACTTGCAACAATTCTAGATGACAGGCGACAAGTCGCATTCGCAAGAGAATTAACAAAAATACATGAAGAGGCGGTACGAGGAACAGCCCAAGAAGTACAAAACTATTTCAAAACACATACAGATCATCTTCGTGGAGAATTTGTGGTTATAATTGAAGGCGAGAAGTAGTTTTTTGTGTCCTTATCCCCACCCACCCCCCCCGACATCGTATATACTAGTACATAAGATACCCTGGTGACAGGCTCTCTGCGTTATGGCACTCAAAAGACTATCTCTTCCATTCTCTTTGTTTCTCCTCCTCTCCTCCCTCTCTTTCGCTTCCGCAACACCTCTTCCTCCCTGTTCTATTCTCACTCCCACTACCATACTCCGCCCAGGAGTAATCTCACCTAAGGTACAGGAACTACAGAGACTCCTTAATCAGGATCCTGCTACACAGGTATCTCTCGTAGGAGCAGGATCTCCTGGTAAAGAGACCATGAAGTATGGAGCAGGAACACTTGCCGCTGTTAAGCGCTTTCAAGAGAAATACAGATCTGACATCTTAATCCCTAATAATCTCTCTAAAGGCACAGGACTCTTCGGTCCTAGTACTAAGAACAAACTCTATACTCTCTACTGTAGAGAAGAGCTTCCTCCTACTCCAGTTCCTCCTACTACAGAACCAACCCCAGCACCTACCCCTACTCCTCTACCTCCAACCGCTCCTCCCACCCCAGCACCTACTCCTACACCCATACAAGGCTCCTGTGGCTCTTCAAATGGTCAAGTCTTCACTACAGCACCTACTACTAATCTCTGTTCCTCTGGAACTCCTTCTTCTGTACTCATCAACTCCTCTTCCTATGTATGGAGCTGTATAGGTACAGGAGGAGGAAGTACCGCTACCTGTTCTGCCACTCAACCAGTAGTTACCCTCCCTCCTTTACCTTCTCCTACAGGAACACTCACTCTCGCTACTCCTTCCTGTATTATCCCTACAGGAGGATCAGTCTGTACCATCCCTGTATCCTGGTCTATCTCTAATCCTCTCTCTCCCTCTGTACGCCAAGGATCTACCCAATTCTCCTCCCTCTCTGTAGGATCCTCCATTCCTCGTTCTCTTACCTATGGAACCACCACCTTTACTCTAGTAGACGGATCTACTACCTTAGATACCAAGGTGGCTACTGCATCCTGTGTAGCAGGAACAGGATGGGATGGGGGAGGGTGTAGAGGAACAACTGCAGGTAATGGAAACCCTCCAATTTCTCCACCAAAATCAGCAGGAAAACTTCTAGATGGAAGTTATGTTTCATCTGCTTATGCTAGCGGATGTATTCCAACAATGTTCCCAGATTATATGGATACTGATTTTGGTTGGAGTGTTCGTCGTGTAGAACCACGAGATTGTGCTATTGTTAAGGAATCCACTCCTGTATTTGTATGGCCATCAGCACCTTGGCCTTATCCTAATCCTCGCGATAAGGATACCCCTTGGACTTTCACTCTTTTATCATCAAATGGTTCTGTTGTGTATACAACCGAAACATTAGATCCCCGTCTTCTTTTAACAAATAAAGTACTTTCTCCGGGCGATTACAAATGGTATGTCTCTTATAAAAGTAAAGGGGTAACTATTACAAGTGATAAGCGTCGTTTTTATGTTTCTCCAGAAGCAGTAGGGAATACCATTCCATCTGCTACAACTATTATTTCTCTTGCTTCTAATAAGTCTCATCCACGAGCCCTCCCTACTGACGCAACTTTCTCTGAAATTGCAGCAAAAGCAAAAGAAGGTGAGTATAAAACCTCTTATAATGGTTTCTTATACCAAGCGGATAAATTTGTGAAAGAAGTTCCACCACCGCCACCAGTTGAGAAAAAAGAATCTGATTTTCCAACAATGAATGATTACTGGAATTGGACTTCTACTCTAAGTACTCTTTCTAGAAAAGAACATAGTGTTATAAGAACACTCGGGTATGCATCATATTTTACAGGATCAAGTACGTATGCAAATGCTGGAATCTTGAGACTTGTAAATCTTGCCAGTTGGCCAACAAAGGGAGCTACCAGTCATGCCACCGACGATCAGGCAAATCGTGAAATCTTTGTATCTTTGGCTGAAGGACTTGATCTGTATGCAGACAGATTAACCCCAGAACAAACAGCAATAATTGTTACTGCCCTAAAAGATAGATTACAGCAGGCTATGGCAGATTTACCTAAATTTAAATCTTCCTCTTATGATTCTCACCTTGTAAATACTACCAAATATATGGTTGTGACATTATTGTATTCAATCGGCACTCCTGGATTTTCTGAAGCACCCACTTTGTTGGAAGAAGCATGGAATGCATGGATAACTACCCAAAATGCATGGGGGGCTGATGGAGAATGGGGTAATTCAACAGGATATGGTTGGTATGCCCAAATAACATCAACAGAACTTATTGCAGTTGTTCGAACAATTACCGGAATTAACTTATCAAAATGGTCTGCTATAAAAAGCGATGGCATAAATAGAATAGCTTTTACAGCTCCAGCTATTAAGCAAATGGCTCCGTTTGGTGATGATCATGAGATAAGCACATTCTATTCTGGATATACAGTAGATACCTATAGATTGTATGCGGCATTAACTCGTAATCCAATCGACGAATGGTATTGGCGTGCTGACCCTCTTAATATCAATAAAGCTACACTTCTTAACCCTCTTCACTACATGCTTCTAGGTTTCAAACCTTCACCGGTAGCATCGACTCCACCAACAGCCAATTCATATCTTTTGGAAGATATTGGACAGGTGGCAATACATTCAAATACATCTGATCCAAATCGCAGTAGTCTGTATTTTCGTTCTAGTCGCTTAGGTGCCATGAATCATGCTAATGCTGATAATAACGCCTTTGTTTTTGTCTCAAAAGGAAATATGCTCTTCATTCCTGGAGGATATTATCCTTACTATAATTCACCTCATCATGCAAATGTTGGTCGTGCAACACGATTTAAAAATGCTCTCACTTTTGATGGAGGAATAGGTCAAGCTGAACCGGTTGCAGAACCAACTTCTCCTGGAGCACCTATCCTATCTGCTCAGGGTGCCTCTGCTCGTGGTAAGATTCTTACCTTTATCGATACCGGAGTTTGGGGAGTGGCAACAGGAGACGCAACACTTGCTTATAGTGGATTAAAAGACAAAACATATAATATCTGGAATCCGTTACTCTCTACCGCTATTCGCACTGTTGCATACAATCGCACTGAAAAAGTTGCTATTATTTACGATTACGCAACAAGTACAAAACCTCGTAAATGGGAACTCAACTTTAACATGTTGAATGCTCCAACACTACTAGATTCGACATTACGCATAGCCACAGGGACATCTTCTGGATGTGTTGATGTTTATAATCTTTCAGGATCATTTGCTATTACTAAAGGATTTCCAATTCCCCCAGAAGATGAACATGCACTATGGCCTGATCAATATCAAGCTCGTTATTCTGCTACAACAGCATCAACATCTCTTGCATCAGTAACTGTCATTCGTGAAGATTGTAGAAGTATTCCTATTTCTATAACCTGGAAAGGGAATGAGGCATCGGTGTCTATTAGTGGAGCAGCTCCAATTATTTTTGACAGAAAAACAGTTATTGTTCCATAGTTTTGCTATGTGTTCATTGTCTATATACTATACGCTCATATTATAAACCTCTACCTCCTGGGGTAAGAATGAATAATCAAAAATTAATGTGAAGGATCAAGGTTTTGTATTTTGTGTTTTTGGGTGTAGAATTTTTAGTAGCTTGTTCAATAACTGGAGAAATGGATCATGTCTAAGGGGTCTCCTGTTGGGTTCACTGTTGCCGTTTTAATTCTTGTCGCCCTTAGGAAGGGTCCACAAGAAGTACCTGAAATTGCAAAAGTGGTAGGGTTAAATGAAAAAAAAGTTGTCATGTGGTTAGAGGCATTTCGTTGGGCTGAAATCATTAAATCAAATCTTTCAATGAACAATGGAAGATATCGTATTCTTTGGGAACTCAACGCTACTCAAGAAGATCGAAATAAAAGAAAAGAAGCACCAATACGGATAGATGCCCATAAAGTTGCTATTGCTGAATTTCTTGGAGTAGCTCTTGCATCTCCAAAAACAATGGAAGACATTGACCTACACTTAGGGATCTCATCAGGAATAGTATACTTATATTTTAATGTTCTAGTAGAACATAGGGTTGTTCGTGTTGAATTGCGTGAAAGGACAGGAAGGCCAGGGCCAAAGAGAAGGGTATATATTTCACAACTTCTTGTCCCTGACGCTGAACTTGTTGATTCTCGTAACATGCTAAAAACTAATACACCAACAAAAAAAGGCTTTGTAAATAAAGGAGTAGTGACAGAAGGACCCCGTCGAGGAAGCACCCCCATTCAAAGATGGGTAAAGGATTGGAAAAGAGGGGATACTCCGACACGACCGATGTCTATCTTCAGTTTAGGTGAATAGTAGCCTATTTCGTATTACCACCCCGTCCAGTTTTAGGAGCGGGGTGTATTGTTTGGACCCCGAGTCGGTCCTTTCTTGCTTCTTCTTTGTTATTTCTTTATACTGGCGTTTATTATGTCACCACTTGGAATTAAACGTACAGTTGCGGTTCTTATGATCCTTTCCCCTTGGGTATTTATTCCTGGGCTTTTTAAAGATGTTATTTTTATTATTGCCGGAGTCTTTCTTTTTATAAGTACGCTTGATTTGAGAAAACGAAATACAAAACATGATGATCGTCATCAAGAGACAGAAAGCATTCCAGTAGTGCCGCATGTGGTGAATGCGTAAAGTTTTTTCAGGGAGACTCTTTAGCCTAAGGAATTTTTATCGTTTCTAGTATGTTACTAGCAGGGAGTATCCTTTTATCTACTAACATCTGTGTACTGGTTTTGATATACTAATGTGTAATGTCAAACTCTCAAAAAGTAACCTATCTTGGAAAAGTTGATTTTCGTAATAAAGAGCTTACGTTTGGTATTAAGGAGCAAGATCGCACAAAGCATACGTATATCATTGGGAAGAGTGGTATGGGGAAATCAACGCTTCTCGAAAATTTAGCAATACAAGATATCAATAATGGCGAAGGCGTTTGTGTTGTTGACCCCCATGGCTCACTCGCCGAGAAGTTGCTCGACCATATCCCAGAATCACGTGTTAAAGATGTTGTTTATTTTGCTCCTTTTGATGGCGAATATCCAATAGGTCTTAATATGCTTGAAAAGGTTAGTGCAGACAAGCGTTTTTTGGTTGCTAATAGCCTCATGTCGGCATTCAAGAAGATTTTTATTGATTCTGAAGGGAAAGGGACATTCTCTGCGCGCATGGAATACGTTCTTAACTACATCATCCTTGCTCTTTTGGAGAATGACGGGCAGACATTACTCGGTGTTAATAGAATGCTCTTCGATAAAGAATATAGAAAATTTATTGTTTCTAATGTGACCGATCCAACGGTAAAAGATTTTTGGACGAAAGAATATACTAATTACACAGAAAAGACAACACAAGAATTGGCTCCAGCTATCCAAAATAAAATTGGTCAGTTTGTTTCTAACCCACTTATTAGAAATATTATTGGGCAACAAAAAACTTCTTTTGATATTCGCAAGCTCATGGATGAGAAAAAGATTCTCATTGTTAATCTTTCAAAAGGAAAACTTGGGGAGGGGAATGCTAATCTTCTTGGCTCACTTCTTATTACCAAGATATACCTGGCAGCTATGTCTCGTGCAGACATTGATCCGTATGCCGCAGAACAGCTCCCACCATTTTATTTCTATGTTGATGAATTTCAGAATTTTGCCAACGAGTCTTTTGCAAGCATTCTTTCTGAGGCTAGAAAGTATAAGCTTGCGCTTACTGTTGCACATCAATATATTGAGCAAATGACCGATGACGTGCGAGCTGCTGTTTTTGGAAACGTTGGAACAATGATTACATTTCGTATCGGCGCAACAGATGCTGAGGTTTTTGAAAAGGAATTTGCGCCATATTTTATACTTGATGACTTTGTTAATCTTTCAGCACACCAAATCTATCTTAGGCTCATGATTGATAATGTTGGCTCGAAGCCTTTCTCTGCACACACGCTTCCACCGATACAAAAACCAGCGGTTTCTTTTGATAAAGTAGTCATCGCTCATTCAAGGGTGACATATGGGAAACCTCGTTTTGTTGCTGAAGAAGAAATTGCAGAGTTTTATAATCCTTCTCACGAGAACCAAGACATAAGAAACGAAAAGAAAAGAGATGCTCAAGGATTACAGCAACCAAAAGTAATTGATCGAGGATCTACACGAGAATCGTCACCATCGTACCATAAAAAAGAAGTACAGAATTATCCTACTCAAAAAGACAGAATTAGGGAAAAAGAAGAGCGACAACTTCGTATTCGTAAAATTACCGACGAGACACCACTTCCGCCAAAGAGGTTCGATTCAAAAAGGGAAAAGTCGGAAGAGGTAAAAGAGACCACTAAAGATACTGTTTATTTTGATAACCGAACTATAGAGGAAGAATTTCACAAGCCACCACATGGAGTCGATAAACAAATGTTTAAGGAAAAAAGGGGAGATAGAAAGGAACATAGCCAAGATCAAATTCTTAAAAGCATAGAGGTTCCTACGTTTGATGACAAACCAGCGGTTTCCCTTAAAGACGCTCTAGCTAAAGCCTTACATGAACACAAAGAAGAGAAACAAAATAGTGAAGAAATTATTGTAAAACAAAATACACCCAAAGAAGTTTCCGAGGAAACTCTTCGGAAACTATTAGAAGATTAATAACTATCACATTTCATTCGTGTATGAAAAAGTTTGTTATTCTTGTGTTGCTACTTATAAGTGGGGGAGTATATACAAGCGCACTTACCATTAATGAGGTAATGTCTAACCCGGTTGGTGATGATAGTGGACGAGAATGGTTTGAGCTTTACAATAATACAGATGAGAGTATTGATCTTACCGCCCTCACTATTTCTATTAAAGGTGGTTCGTATGTTGGCGTAACGCCAGTTTCTGGAGGTGTAATGATAAGTCCGCACGGATATGCAATTATCGGGTCAACCGTCTCTGGGGCGACACGTTTTACACAAGATTATCCTGCGTATAGTGGAGTGCTTTTCAAGAGTTCAATTAGTCTTGTGAATACCGGGGTAACATCTATTGATATAAAGCTCGGAGGTGTTTCAGTAGATTCTCTTCCATCGTATACTGCTGCCAAAGAAGGTAGTACCTATTCATTTATCGGCGGAGCCTTTGCCGAAGGAACACCAACTCCAGGAGAAGAGAATAAAATAAACTCTTCTCCTCCTGGGGATGCAACAACGACTCCACCATCATCACAAACAACCGTCGGACAGTCTCCTCCGTCTGCTGATATTGTTTTATACTTACCAAATGAAAGACTTATTGTCGCTGGGGCGCCAGCACTATTTTCCGTCTCTTCGTTAACACATAGTGGAAGTAGTATCGGAGGAATGTCATACACCTGGTCATTCGGTGACGGCGGAGAAAGAACTGGAGCAACTACGACATATAGGTATTTTTATCCAGGCAGATATCTTGCGCAAGTAGAAGGAACAAATGGAATGATAGCTGGAACAGCAAGAATGACCGTAAAGGTTGTTCAGCCAGATATAAGCATGTCAACCATTCTGAATGGAAAGTATGGTTCTTATATTGATATCACTAATCCAAACAAATACGATTTAGATATTTCTGGGTGGAGAATTTCAATTGACGGGGCTATGTACTCTTTCCCAAAAAATACCCTCATTGCTGAGGGGATAACTCATTTTCCAGGCGCCACTATGGGATTCGCAAGCACAACAATATCCTCGAGTACTATTCTTAAACTTCTTTTCCCAAACATGGAAGAGGTAGTACGTATGTATCAGGGGGTTGATGGATATACAAACAAAGAAGCAACAACTTCAACGTTTGCACTTGCCACATCATCTCCTGTAGAGAAGAAAACAGCACCATCTCAACCAAAATCTACAGCAAAACAGATTTCACTTAGTAAAAGCACAGCAACACTTTCGACCACTTCATCTGTTCTTTTAAGTAATACCATCAAAAAAGACACTCGCTTAGCTTCATGGATGAAATCACTATTTAAGTGGTAGAGGGAATTAAGTACATGGTACAATACTCTGAATGAGAACTTTAAATAAGCAGGTTTTTTCCGTTATTATTCAGTTTGTAAAGTATATTTTTGTGGGGGGTATTGCTTTTTTGTTTGATTTTGGAACACTCTACATATTAACTGAATATGGGGGGGTTCATTACTTAGTATCTGCGATGGTTGCTTTCATTGTTGGTCTTAATGTTAATTATTTCTTAGCAAAATTTTTAGTATTCAAAGATTCAAAAATAACAAATATAAAAAAAGAATACTTTTATGTTGTGTGCATTAGTTTGTCGGCGTTGCTTTTAAATCAAGTGCTTCTATTTATATTCACCGATAAGCTTGGAATATACTATTTGAATTCAAAAATTATTACAACCATTATTTTATTATTTTATAATTTTATCATTAGAAAGGTATTTATTTTTAGCTAGGCATGATACACATGTTTTTCTGTACCAAGACGTTATTTTGAGGTCGATATTCTAAAATGATATACTGGTAACCATGAAAACAATACATTATCTACTTCTATTGGTCCTTATCGGAGCTTGTACTCTTGGGATAATCTTTTCACGTAATGGGGTTATTGATACGAGAGTAGATACACAAATTTATATTAATCAGATTAAATTTTTTGAAGGGGAAATACCTCTAGATGACCAAGCCCGTCTTCGGTCATTTAAACCATTGTATGGAGCAGTCGGATCCGTTTTAGGTAATGTGATGACTGAGGAGCAGGCAATGGCGACTATCAATATAGTATTCTATTTTGGATTACTTATTTTTTCTTTCTTCTTTTTACGAGAGCTTGGCTTTAAGAATAAATTTTCTCTGATAGGTAGCGCTTGGGTTGGGACAGGGTATCCAGTTCTTAAGTATGGACTCTCTCTTCTCACTGATATTTCTGGTTGGTTTTTTGCACTGGCAACGATTACTGTTTTTCTTATTGGTTTACGCAAGCAAAATCCATATATCTTGGTTAGTGCATCAGTAATAGGATTTATTGGGTCTCTTTGCAAAGAAACAGGAATCTTAGGGCTGGCTTTTGCTGGAGTATATCTTATTGCACTATTTGCCTTTACAAAAAAAGTCGTTCACCTAAAAAACTTGGTAAAAGTAATTTTACCTTTTCTTCTTTTGGAAATAGTTTTTCTTTATTTTCTTTTTAAGCAAAATGGTGGCGTCTCCTTCCTGGACTGGTTTATGTTTAACAAAAAAGTGGTTCCAACAGAATATCATTCATTCTATTATTTCTTCTTCACCGAGCTATCAACGTTCAGTCTATTATGGTTGTACAGTCTCTATACAGGATATATGGTAGTGTTTACAAAAAAGATAAAGGCGACACGTCACAACTATATTCTCGGGGGTAGTCTCCTTCTCGCAACTATTCCTGTGCTTGTGTGGCCGATGTTCCTGTCACGAGTACTCTATATTGGATACCTCTCTATCGTTCCTTGTGCGCTAGCCGGGCTTGCTATCTGGTCATTTTTTAATCATACAAAAGTTAAGACTTTCTATGTTCTAGCAGTACTCCCTGTACTTGCCTCGTTCACTCTCTTTATCGTTGCAGGGGGAGGGTCTTTGTTTGATTTGTTGAAGAAGTTGCTGTAGAAAAAACCGGCCTGAGTAGGCCGGTTTTTTCTTTTACAAACTAACTGCTTTTATTTTGTAGTCGTACACTGAATTCTTTCCGTTGTTCTTTAAGAATTCCTCTGCTAGCGCAAAGCCCATTTCGATTGAGTTATCTGAATTGTTATATTTAAACATTCCTGTGCGACCGAGTAAGGCAACACCATTGTGTTCTAGGTGGCCAACGATAAGGTCGAGCTTTCTCTTATAATCCAGATCATAAAATGGATACGCATATTCTATTTTTGTAACGAGAGCATCTTCAACGTCGTCTCTATTGATATAGCCAACACGAACTGCATCATCAATCGTCCTTTTCTTGAGCTCCTCGTCAGTCATATTCCACTCTTTGTTATCTTTGAATGTTGTTATATCAAAACAGATAGAAGTTTTACCTTCTGGACACATAACAGGCGACCAGTTACTAAATTCTACCGCACGGTTGAAGATAATATCCTTGTCAGGGAAGTATAGCCAGTGGTCATTTGATACTTGAGGAATCTTGAGGAACAAGAAGACAAAGACAATATCCATATACTTAATTTCATGTATCGCTCTTTCCACGTCTTTATTTTTTCTTTCTTGGAGATTGTAATAGGTATGTATTGGAATAGTCGAAATTAATCCCTCGTAGAGCACCGTGTGCGTAATTCCGTTAACAGCAAAGGTGACAGTTTTTTCTTGTGTGTTGACGTTAGTAATGGTGGCGCTGGTAAGTATTTCTGCACCTCGAGAAGTTGCAGCGCGCGCGAGTGCATCACACATCTCTTGGATACCCCGAAGAGGGTAGTAAAAAGGTCCACCGTCTGGCGCCAAACTATCATCCTTTAAGTCATAGCTTGTAAAATCAAGGGTTATAATTTTTTTGATGATTCTCTTTAAAAGTTTCTTGAGATTTTCTCCTTGGAATCTCTGGTCTGCCCAATCGGCAGAAATTTCTCCAGGATCATGATGCCAAATCTTGGAAGTGTATGGGTAACACATAACATTATAGAGTTGTTTGCCATATAGATGGATGAACCATTCTTTGTAGGATTGAAGTTTGCTTGTCGTTCTAAAACGCTTCGTGAGAATATTCCACCCAAATGATAGCCCACTCGTAATACTTTGGTGTATTGGCATTGCGGCTAGTAACTGCTGTATTTCAAAAGGATATTTGAGCCACCTGTTAAACATATAGATACGACTTTTCTTGATATGCTTTTCCATTGTTAACCCTGGCAATGTCAGTACTTCATGAAGGAGCTCCTTGTTGTTCGTATGGAAACGGTGAGCACAAAAATCAAGATAAAAACCATTATAATTAATGGATCGAGACAACCCTCCAACTATCGCCTCCTTTTCGAGAACTAGAACAGTTTTGCCATGTTCACTTACGCGCTTAGCAAATCCTAATCCTGAGACTCCACCACCTAATACAACAAAATCGTACTTTTTACTTTCCATAATAATCTTTTTTATATTCTTCACTATATTCCGCTAAACATACTTGCCAATCACGCATGTAATTTATTCCACGCATGGTCAATTTTACGTTGACTAGTTTCTCAGAAGCTGGTCGTGGTGCAAAGTATTCATTCTTGAAATGATCTGAATCTACTCGTGTAACTTTTACCGTATCTTGTAAACCAAGAAGTCGCACAAATTCTTCTGCAACATCAAATCTACTACAACTCCCTTCACATACTTGATTGTAAAGTCCAAAATAGTCAGTATCAACTACTTTAAGGATCGAGCTTGCAAAATCAACCGTGTACGTAGGGGTACCTAGTTTATCGTCAACAACAAAGAGTTCTTTTTTCCCGGCCTTTATTTGTTTGTATATTTTGTTGATAAACTTTTTATCTTTTTGTATTCCTCCACCCATCATCCAGCCAGCTCTAAAAATAAAATATCGTGAAAGATATTTTTCTACGAATTGTTCACCGTGGTATTTTGATTTTGCATAGTAACTCAGTGGGTTAGGGGTATCAAAGTCAGCGTACTCATCCTTTTCACCACCGAAGATTCCAGCGGTACTAATATAGATTAGTAGCGTGTCATATTTACGACATAAAATCGCTGCATTTTCTGGACCGAGCGCATTTGTTGCCCATGTTTCGTTGGTATTTTTTTCGCAGTACTCGAGATCAGTAAGTGCTGCGAGATGGAAGACAACAGAAGGCTTCCATGATTTCATTATTGATTCGTATTCCTTAATGTCTCTCACGTCGAGCTTCGTAAGCCAACTTTCATTAAGGTCAATGTCAGTTGCCATGACATTTTCTTTGCCATATTTTTCTACAGCTTTTTCATAAAAAGACTTACCAAGCATACCTCCGCAGCCGGTTATAAGTACGTGATTCGAAGACGACATAGGCTAAATTGTAGCACGCTAAAACTTTTTTTTCTAGGTAATTACATAGGTGGTTATATGGTAGACCCTAGAAATAAAATACCGCATGTCCTATTAAAAATCCTTTTAGTGTAGTAGTATTGATATACTTCATTACTAATCATGTTAATGGAAAATTTATCAAAGAACATCGATATAAAAAAGATCAAGGGTATCTTGATAGATTTTGATAATACTATGTATGAGTATGCACCTTGTCACAAGGCAGGTCTTACTGCCGCGCATATATTCTATACACAGAAGCACCCAGTATCCTATGATGATTTTGTTACGTTCTATAGTGCTGCACAGAAGGAAGTGAAGGCAAAAACTCAACATCAAGCAGCAAGTCACTCAAGATTATTGTATTTTCAAAAAATGATTGAAATGAGGGACGGAGCAACCAATGTATCTGAAACAGTAAACATGGAGGATGTGTACTGGAGTGCGTTTATAAAGACTATAGAATTACGAAAGGAAATTATTGATTTTCTTATTTTTTGCAGGAAAGATGGGGTAAAAACTTGCTTAATCACTGATTTGACAGCATCGGTGCAATTTCGTAAGATGGTGGCAATAGGTGTGGATACGTTGGTTGATTATGTTGTCACTTCGGAGGAGGCTGGGGTTGAAAAACCAGATCAGGCAATATTTACATTGGCGCTCAATAAATTAGGATTATCTCCAGAAGATACGGTAATTATAGGTGACGATAAAATAAAAGACATAGATGGAGCAAGTAAACTCGGCATTAAGGGGTACATGGTGTAAAGGAAAATCCTTATTTTTTTTATGTGTGAAAAAAAGCAGGGATCTGTTTTCTACGCCAGTTTTTTATATACCTCTCTTTTTAAAAATTGTAGCAAGTTTTTTCTTGGCGTCACCACATATAACCGAATCTCTTGTTCCTTTCGTAAAATTTTTTGTTTTTTCTGGAGGAGTGGATCCATATTCGCATTTCTATACAAATGGGGTTACTGACGCGTTTCCATACCCAAGTTTAATGCTACTCATTCTTAGTGCTTGCTACTGGTTGATCGGACTCTTTTCTGTTGGTATTCATACCAGTTTATCCACCATAGATGTTTTTTTATTAAGGGTTCCATTATTGCTTGCAGATATTGGGGTAGTGATAATACTGTTAACGTGGTTTAAGGAAAGGAAGAAGGAAATTCTATGGTTATACTGGTGTTCACCGGTTCTCTTCTATATCACCTATATTCATGGGCAACTCGATGTTCTCCCCATCTTTTTACTCTTTTGTTTTTTGTATTTTTTATTTAGAGAGTACGATTACATCGCGTTTATTTTTCTCGGGCTAGCAATATCTGTAAAAACAGGAATAGTAGTTGTTCTTCCTTTTGCAGTCCTGTACCTACTCAAAGAGCGTGTATCTCTTAGTTCAACATTTTCTAAAATAACAATTCCGATTACAACATATCTTCTTCTTAATCTTTTTTACATTCATAACCAAGCTTTTTCATTAATGGTTCTCAAAACAAAGGAAGGATTTAGAATATTCGACCTTATTGTATCGTACGGTAATACTCTTGTACTATATATTGTTCCAGGAATTCTTCTTATTCTTATTTTTTATTTTGCAACACTTAAACGGTATAGTCGAAATGTCTTTATGACGTTTCTCGGGTTTAGTTTTTTTGTCCTCCTCCTGTGTATCCCCCCTAAGCAAGGTTGGTATTTTTGGTTACTTCCTTTTGCAGTATATTTTTATGTACAAAAACCGCCGAGAAAGTGGATTCCACTACACCTCTTGTCGTTAGCGTATTTTATATATTTTGCCGTAATTAAAGAGTCTGATTTTTTCTCAGTTGTTATGGGGCATCACGTTACCTATATGTCAGCAGACTCATTGTATTTAGTGGGACAATTGTACGGGTTACCTGTAGAGGTTATTGTTTCTCTTGCTTTTACTTTTTTGCAAGCGATGCTGTTTCTCAATATGTATAGTATTTATAAGGAAGGTGTTTCATTATATACAAAACATAAACTATACTATCGACCATTTCTTCTTGGTATTGCCGGAGACTCTGGAAGTGGTAAAACAACATTAACAGACTTGCTTGTAGATATTTTTTCAATTCGTAATACAACTGTGGTGGCAGGAGATGATATGCATAAATGGGAAAGAGAAAATGAAATGTGGCAAGACTACACTCATCTTGATCCGGTCGCAAATGAGCTTCATTCAGATATACAAAACGTCTATACCATTAAGCAGGGGAACGCCATAACACGAAGACAGTATGACCATACTACTGGAAAGTTTACTGAGCCAAAAATACACGAGGCAAAACGATTAGTTATTTTTGAGGGGTTGCATGCTTTCTTTTTGGATAAGGCGCGAAAGGCATTTGATTTGAAGATATATATTGCACCAGAGGATCAATTAAGGCTTCACTGGAAGATTCTCCGTGATTCTGAAAAAAGAGGCTACACAAAAGAGGAGGTAGTAACGGCACTTGAAAAAAGAAAAGATGATAGTGAAAAATTTATTGCGGTACAAGAACGTTATTCAGATATTGTTATTTCACTTCGCAACAACACATCTCTCGGTAAAACAATAGGGGAAAAGGACGTTAAACTTTCTTTGTCGCTTTTTATCACATGTGCAAATGACATTTATCTTCAGCCACTTTTAGATGAGGTAACTTCCTACTGCACCGTTGATTATCTCATTACCGATGAAAAGCAGAGACTAAAATTTACTGGCACCATAGATGCATTTTCTGTGCAAACAATTGCTGAAAAATTATTTCCTGAACTCAACGATATTTCTTCAGAAAAAAGAAACTGGGCTGGGGGGTATCAAGGGATTATGCAACTTTTTGTAACATTCTATATTTTCAAAATGCTTGCACTCGAAGACTATGATAAATAATCATTTCGAGGAAGTTGTTAAGAAGATTGGGCATCGCCAGGATTATTTCCCAGGCACGGGCGGCAACATCTCACTTAAACTAGATGATGGGACAATGTTGATTAAAGCTTCAGGGAAGCGAATTACTCACATGGTAGAAGAAGATGGTGTTGTAGGACTGTCGTATCTTGATATCAAAGAACATTTTCATGCAACACTACCAAGCGAAGAAGGGGAGAAAGAAAGTGGAGAGATTATCGCTGCTTCTGTTCATAAGAACTACCCAGGAAGACCTTCGATAGAGACTGGATTTCATGCATTGCTTTCAAAGGCAACGATTCATTCCCATTCCGTATACGTTAACATGCTTACGTGTTCGACCTCATTCGAGTCTCTTATTGATACTATTTTTCTAGGATCATCAATTGTGTATCTTTCTATCTCGTATGCAAAGCCAGGGTATTATCTAACCCACCTTTTCTTGGATAAAGTTAAAAGACTTTCAACTCGCCCTAGAGTTATTTTTATGAAAAATCACGGCGTCGTTGTTACTGCGCCCACATTCGAAGAAGCAGTTAAATTGCATGAAGAGGTTAATGAGCGCATTATGAAATATTTTGGCTTCACAGGTGATGAGTATCCTGTAGGTAGTCTTACTCACAATGATGATAGGTCATCGGTGAGTAGAACCGCTCTTCTATCTAACTTTGTTAGAAATAATCTAGAGACGTTTGAAAATATTAATGACCATATTTTATTTCCAGACCTTACCGTTTTTTGTCAGGATATTGTTGTCACAAAGGACACGGGAGTTTCAGCGAAGATTGTTATTAATAAAGCAACAGGTGAATTGACGTACAACACCACAAAAAAAGAAGCGCATTGCATCGAGGAAAATCTTATAGCTTTCGCTTTTCTTTGTACTTACATGAAAGAGCATAACTTAAGGCCTGTATATATCTCCGAAGAAGAAGCGGATTCTATCAGAAATATGGAGCAAGAGAAATACAGAAAGGCGTTATTGATGGGGTAGGTTCTTGTCTTACAAAAGAAAATGCCACCATGCACAAACTGGTGGCCTTTTGATATTCTCGGGGGTGTCAGCGACTACGCGAAGTGCTTTTCCCAGTTTGCAATGGTGTCCATTGAGGTCATCACCATGTTGAGGTTCATGCCAAGCTCTTTGATGCGAGTTGCATAGGCATCAATATCTTCCGGTCGCCCCCAACGATCAGGGCAGACAAGCGCGGTCTTGAAAGGGGAGAGTCTCTTGACTATATCTTCATCAAGCGGAAGCATGGTGTTGGTATCAATCCACACCCAGTCAAGAAGCGTTTTGCCATCAAGCATCTGTGCTTCAACTGCCTCGATAGGTTCTGCTTCGCTATACCTCACCGCAATCTCCCTCACTCCCTGTACGCGGGTTGCGTTGTAGAGGTACGGAAACTCAACATCCAAAAGAAAATATTTTTCTTTTGGAATGCCATACTTTTCTGTAAGGGCGATAATGCGTTTCTCGTAACCCGCTTCTTTTGTATTGAATATGACAAATGCCATTTCTTGCTTTGCGAATTGTGCAAGGTAGGTCTCAAGGTCTACATGGTCCTGTGGGTTCTTGATAGGGTCATGGTTAAGAAGCATCTGGTCTCCGTAACCACGGATGTCAATTTCCACCCCATATGTATTTGGAAGCGCTTTTAGTTTTTCGAGTGTGTTAATGCGGTGGGCAACGATGAGCATGGTAGTTCCTTTTAGATTTAGTGTAGCATAAAGGGGAAACCCAGAAAGCATTATATATATATTTCTTTTTTTGTAAAGGTTAGATATGAAAAAACACGCGCCCCCCCGAATACTCTGGGTAGCGCGTGCTGTCGAAGGGTCTGCTACGGGTTGTAGCTGACCACCTTACGAAGATTGAATCCATTCTCATCTGAAGTGAACCAGCCAACACCAACCGACCTGAACAGCTGCTCTTCAGGAGGAATTGATCGGTTGGTCTTCTGGCAAAGTTCTGCGAGCGCCGCCGCTTGTTCTGGGGAATTGGAGACACTGAACCTACCTGCCGTGATGTGTGATCCCCACGGCATACGAAGAATCACATTCTTTTCTGCCGCTGCCAGCAGGGATATCTTAGCCACCTGAAGAAAGGTCTCATTCGGAATACCTTGAAGGATGAGTGTCGTCTTGTTGAAGACGAAACCACCAGCATATGAACAAGATACTCCATTGTGGCCTATGATCGCGAACTTTACATTTTTCGCTGAGCATGACAATGCAAGAAGGTTATTGGCGTGTTCCGCACTTTCTTCCGCCATGAAGTTGTCAGCGACCGAATAGTCAGAGATGGTGGTATGGATTGTGTCGTAGTCGTAGGGAACCAGCCCGGACACAATCTCTGCAGCCTCACGGGAAAATTCATCGACAACTTGCGTAATCGTGTGTGACGGCCGCAGAAACAGGAGGTAGCCACCCTTCTTGCCGGTAATGACCGGGTCGGGGGTGGTGCCCTCCTGTATGGCTAAGGCCATGCCTTTGGCGAAGTTACCGTAGATACCGGCCTGCTTGTCGAGGAATGCTTGAAATTCTGGTGTGTTCACCGGGACTCCTTGGTTGGTTTATGGAAAGGACTACAAAACTATAATCTATAATGAATATAAATGTATGTCAATCTACCTACTCTTCTTGTAACTTGGTAGTATAAAGACACATATTTTTTCTTCCGCACGTTAAAATTCTTTTTACAAATCACATGAAAATCATCATTCCAATGTCAGGAATAGGTAAAAGATTTAAGGATGTTTTGTATAGTCTCCCTAAACCGCTTATCAAAGTGAATGGAAAGCCAATTATTGAACACGTGGTATCAATATTCCCTAGGGATCATGAGTTTATTTTTATTTGCAATGAAGAGCATTTGGCTACGACTGATATGAAGAGTATTCTCCTATCACTTGTTCCTAACGCTCGTATTATTCCAATCGAAAGACATGACAAAGGTCCTGTGTATGCTACACAGCTAGCATATCCATATATTAACGATGATGACGAGGTGATGATAAGTTACTGTGACTATGGTATGGAGTTTGACGTACGTGGAATGATTCAAAAAGTTAAAAGTGGCGGGTTCGCAGGGGCGGTGCCGAGCTATACAGGGTTTCATCCTCATCTTCTCCATAAAAAATTATACGGAGGAATTCTTGCAAACAAAGAAGGGATAATGCTTGATTATAAAGAGAAACATTCTTTTACTGAAGACCCAATGGATAGCCATCATTCAGCGGGGGTATATTATTTTAGTAATGGGAAAGAATTTAAGCATTACTCAGATGAACTTATCGATGCAGATATTTCACTTAATGGTGAAAAATATACAAGTATGGTCTACTATCTGTATCTCCGTGATGGGAAGAAGATATATGTGCCAGAAGTAAAAAAATTTATGCAGTGGGGGACACCGGAGGACTTAGAAGAGTTTGAAGGTTGGGCACAGTATTTTGCGGCGAAACATGGGAAAGAAAAAGGCGAGACGTCCATTCCAAAAGAACGAGAACATTTAGTAAAAATTCCTTACGAGGAGGGGTCGCAAGAATTTATCAACTCAGAAAAGTATTGGACAGAGTACTTTAAAAATATATGAGTTTTTTTGTAATTAAAACTATCATATCTTTTGTGGTTGGTTTTGTTTGGATAACAGTAGCATCTATATTTGCTGAAAGGCTTGGCCCAAGGCTTGGAGGCGTAATTGCTGGGCTGCCTGCGACCATGGTCGTAGCATTATTTTTATAGGTTTTATACAAGGGGATATTTTTGCTGTTTCTTCTACAGATAGGATCCCACTTGTTGTTGCCATCAACTCAATTTTTGTAGTCGCCTTTATATATTTTTCAAAACGTTTATCAGGGAATTTTCCCCTCGTCCTTTCTCTTATTTTTTGGTTTTGTATGATGGCCATTATTTCGAAAATGCCATCACTTAATTTTGTTATTATTTTAGGCATATCGGGCATAATCATTTTCTTTTCATACCTTATTTTGGAAAAGAAAATGAACGTAGTCACCGTTCCAGGGAAAAGAATCGCATATGATATCCCACAGATTATTTTTAGAGGAGGTATTGGAGGAATGATTATAGCTGTTTCTATTCTTGTATCGAAAATATTTGGTCCAGAACTCGCAGGTATTTTTGCATCATTCCCAGCATTAACCGTTGCAATGATTATTATAATTAGTAAAAATCAATCTGTTGCTTTTTTACACTCATTACTTAAAAATTTTATAATCTCAAGTGCCGTTATTGTTATCGCCTTTGTCGTATGTGTAAGGTATACATTTCTTTCTCTTGGAATTTATTTTGGCACAATGAGTTCACTCGTCGTCTCAGGCGTGGTTGCGTACTTTATGTTTAATTATGTCAATAAAAAGTTACGGTGAGTGGATCAAATATGACCATTACTAGTAAAACATTAAAGTGTTATAATGTTGCTTGTTAGCTTAGATAATAAATATATTCAATGTCAACAGTAAATATCATTCCAATGGCGGGGTTAGGGTCACGATTTGCTGACGCTGGGTACATGCTACCAAAGGCGCTTATTCCAGTATCAGGAAAGCCAATGATAGTAAGGGCAATTGAGAATATGCCAAAAGCCGACAAGTGGATTTTTATTGTTCGAAAAGAACACATTGACCAGTACTTTATCGATACACTTATACAACAAGAAATACCGGGCGCGATTATTGTAAGTGTGGACAAGACAACTGAAGGACAAGCGTCCACGTGTATGCTTGCTATGCCACATGTGAAACCTGACGATAGTATTTTTATTGCAGCATGTGATAATAGTTTTTTGTATAACCAAGAGAAGTATGCAAGTCTGATGAACGACACAACTATTGATGCTATCGTGTGGACATTCACACAGGATAAACTGCTCGAGATAAGTCCAAAATCATGGGGCTGGATAAAGTTAGAAAGCGACGGGGTTACCATTGACGATATGTCCGTAAAAGTCCCTGTATCAGATACGCCATTTAATGACCACGCGGTTGTTGCAACGTTTTATTTTAGAAAGGCACAGGATTTTATCGACGCATACACGCTCATGGTTAAGGAAAATTACAGAATCAATAATGAGTTTTATGTAGACTCATTGCCAATCTTTTTCAAAAAGCTTGGGAAGAAGAGTGTTATTTTTGACGTCGACCTCTATGTCGGATGGGGGAAGCCATCGGACTTATATGTGTATGAATATAATGAGTTTTTATATAGTGTTGGCAAGTTGCATAATACTCTATGGGAGAAATTTTTCGCATCCCTACGAACCGCATGATTACTATAGAATCTATTAGAAAAAAAATACAGACCATATCTCGCGAATTCCGCGTCTATGTTGTCATAGGGATATGCACGTTTCTCCTTGATTATTTCCTCTATCTTTTTTTTCTAAAGCAAGGGTTCCCAATGAATCCTTCAAAAGCAGTGTCTTCAGCAATTGCGGTGGTTTTTAATTACATATTCAACTCCAGATTTAATTTTGGCAGTAAGAATACCATGAGTCTTGTTGACTTACTCCTGTATATGGGCATTTATAGTATTTTGATTGTCATCCATGTTATTATTAACCGAGGTTTTTACCTGGTTATACAAGAAGAGCACGTGGCAGTTTTCTTAGCAATGTGTATCTCACTCTTTATTAATTATTTATCTATACGGAAATTTTTTGCGTATACAAAAAAGAAACATCATGTTATTAGAGATCGCTAAAAATAGTAGTTTCATCCAGAATTTTGTTGTTAATATTGTGACGGGGATTCATCCGTCTATTATGCATAATCTCGGTAAGATAGAGGTTATTAAGAAGGCTATGTGGAATTGCGAACTTGAACAAGTAGAAGGAGGGTATTTTGAATTTGGTGTGTACGAGGGGACGTCACTCTATGCTGCAGTAAAGGCACATAAAAAAATAAAGAGCGTAATGAAGCGTAACTTCTACGGTTTTGATTCGTTTGATGAGGGATTTAAATATTTCGACAAGAGAGATGAGCACCCTTTTTTCAAAGAGGGAGATTTTGTGAGCTCCTACGAAAAGACAAAAAAACGATTTGCCAAGTTTCATAATGTAAAACTTATTAAGGGATACTTTGAAGAAACAGTTGTTGGTGAGAAAGCAAAATCAATTCATGGACATGATACATGCGCAATTGTGTTTATCGACTGTGATCTCATGAGTCCTTCTGTCGTTGCGCTTGAGTATATTGCTCCTCTGCTTCGCGAAGGGAGTATTATCATTATTGATGACTATTATGCATACAAAGGGAAAGAAGATCTTGGCCCATATGGAGCTTTCCAGGCATTTCTGGCTAGCCATCCGAATATTAAAGTTCGAGAGTTTGCTGATTATGGGTATGGTGGAAAGTCATTCATTGTTAACGCTTGCTAGCGATACAAAAGGACAGATATAACAATCATGGAAAAAATAAATACAGTGAGAATATCTATCAACTGGGCAAGTATCCTTGGTTTTAGTATCTTTTTTATCTATGGGATCTATGGTTATATAACGGTACCATATTTTAGTAAGTGGATTCATGTTGTTATAAGTATCGTATTGTTAGCGTTGTTTCTTGGGTTTCTTTTTTTTAGAAAGCAAAAAGTATTCGAAGATAGTATTACGCTTAGAGGAAAAGATATTGTAGTTTTTGTAAGTTATTTTATTTTTGTAGTACTTTTTTCTTTGAGAGGGCTTCTTACATCTATTGACGGAGATCAGCTATATCATGCACAACAGGCGATGATGCCATCAATTTTTGGAGTACAGTTTTTATCTAATCATTTTTTTTCAATAGTTCATACTATTTCCTATTCACTTGTAGTATGGGGAGTTATTCTATGTATCATGTGTGCTACGTTGGCACTTTGCTTTTTTACAAAAAAAGTATCAAGTGTCTATACATATATTGGGTTAGGTTTTCTATTTTTAGCATCTCGATTTTTTGTACTGTATGCAGGAGGTAACGGAAGTGCTTTTCCTCCACTTAGACTTTTTCCATTGTGGGTATCAAGTACAGTTTTCTCACCTAGCAGTTTTGGGTTCAGAATGGCTGCCTTTGTTGGACTTATTGCTCTTATGTACGTGGTGTGGCACTACGCAACAAAAAGACTACAACCAGTATCAGCCTATTTACTCGGGTTATTCGCTGGGACAATTCCTGTAGTGCTTCATGTAGGGACATTGGTAGAGATGTCACTATGGGCAACATTTTGTTTGGTCTTCGTACTTTTTGTGATCGACGATTGGAGCGAGGGTAAAAAAATAAAGTATCTCAAAGTGATTTCACTAATCGTTATTTTTTCTTGTATGAGAATCTCAGGGTTCATAACACTTGTACCAATTATTGCAATGCTGGGGTATGATTTTTTTCATCGCAAGATAAACAAAAAAGAAGTTCTCTATGCTGTGGCACCTATGACAGTACTTATACCAGTAATTTTTGCCAGTATATATATTGGAACACCGTCTAGTTATCATGGAGCTATATCTTTTAATCCGTATATAGAAGCACAGGCAAGTTTATTTCGCAGGCTACACGTTGCTATTGCCTCGGGTACATTTTTTACGAATGTCTATGACTCAATTCGATTTCCATTAGTTATTGTTTTGGCACTTGTGCCGATACTGGTATGGAGAAATACTAAAAAGGCAGTGTTAGTGCTCTCACTTTTTGTGATGTATTTTGCATTGTTTTACTCTATTGAACCGGGTCTTTGGGGTAATGGCAGGTATCAGGCTGAGTACGTGGCGCCGTTTATTATCTATGGTATGTATCTTCTTTCCCTCTTGGTCGGCAAGTGGCAAGAGATTGTCATAGCAGTGCTTAGTCTGTCTATTGTAAGTAATCTTTATCTATTCACACACATGTCAGAGATAAATAAAGCCTCCTTTGGTCAAGATGTATATTCTACGGTGATGAAAAAACGCGAGGGATATTTTGTTTGGTCAGAACTTCCCTATAATTTTAAAGAGGCCCTTCAGTCAGCAAAACAAGATGGGTTTGCAGGGAATCTCTACTACTCACCTGGGAATGGATATGGATATTTTGCAGAGATACTTAGTGGCTATACAGTGAGCGAGATGCAACAACAAAAATCTATCATTTCGCGAATAGGAGCTGGCATCAACGAGAAGACTTCTGATAGTATTATTGCCGACAAAGATATTAGACTGGTACTTATCAATGGTTCAAGGAAGAATAAAGAGACACTCAATGAACGACTGGCTACAACGTTACAAAAAAATGGCTGGGTTCCTTGGAGGGAATTTACAAATAGTATATACGGGACCACTATGTATGGTTTTAAGCGAGTTCAGTAATCATGATATAATCTCACGCATATGAGTACCATAACCTTATCTGTAGTAGTACCTTGTTACAATGAATCAGGAAGTCTGCCAACATTGCTTGAGTCGTATGCCGGCGTTGTGCAAAGAAATGACATTGAAATTATTATTGTTAACAACGGGTCAACTGACTCGACAGCGCAAATTTTAGAAGATGCAAAAAGCAAGTATTCTTTTTTAAAAGTAGTAACGATAATCAAGAATGAAGGATATGGTAACGGTATCGTCACAGGGCTACGTGAAGCAACAGGTAAGTATATTGGTTGGACACATGGTGACTTTCAGACACCGCCAGAGGATACGCT
>CAYYCT010000001.1:0-19664 GCA_964470485.1 uncultured Candidatus Saccharibacteria bacterium | reverse complement strand
GTTTCATCTTGGAATATTAACTGGAAAAGTAAGATGAAGTTTATCAAACGTACTCTCTCGTTTAGTTTTACGCTTCGATTTTCTCTTTCTGATACAACTACTACATAGACGAGGCAGAAAATCCTTTGTTTCTGATTACAGTAGTTTTGTGTTAGTATTGTTATACAAATGAAAAAGGAGATACTAGAATTTCTAAAAAACAAAGGGCATTCTGTCTCTACTGAAACCGAGACTGTTATCGACCAGTTGGTCGAGATGCTTGTTTCAGAGAAGAACGATGATGTTACAGAGGTTTTGGCATGGCTAGATGAGAAGAGGAGAACTACAGATTTAAAGGTGACGCAAATCCCAGTAAAGGAAATTGATAGATGGCATATCCACGAAGAGACTGGGGATATTAGTCATGACTCTGGACGCTTTTTCCAAATCGTGGGAGTTAAGACAGAAGGGGCGAGAGATAGAGAGGTATTGTCGTGGTCTCAGCCAATTATGAAGCAAGAAGAGTGTGGCATGCTTGGAATTATTTGTCAGGTTAGAAATGGCGCGCGCCACTATCTACTCTGGGCAAAGTATGAACCAGGAAGTATCGTGAAGCACCAGCTTTCACCCGGGATACAAGCAACACTGAGCAACCTCGACCGTGTGCATGGCGGTAAGAAGCCTATGTTTGCTGAATACTTCGAAGAGGGGACAACGAAGTCAAAAGTTATTTTCTCTGTCGAGCACGTTGAAGATCCTGGACGATTTTATCTAAAAACAAATAGATGTGTCTTGGTTGAGGTGCCTGAAGACGAAGAGGTGAAGATAACCGATGATTTTATTTGGCTTACTTTGCCACAGATTAAAAAGCTCCTCAAGATGGATAGAGTTGTAAATTCTTTTGCGCGAGCAATCTTTGGCAACTTGTAATTTTTTGCACTTCTATTATCTGGTGAAGAGGGAGGGGTTGACAAACATATAATATTATATTATAATGAGCTTGTTCACAACACCTGAGGAAAGCTCATGTATTTCATCACTTTGCCGACCACCAGGAAGTGCAATGACCCTTCCTGGAAAAGGAAATTTGCCATTACTCCGGTGACAGTTGGTAAGACCTCTGATGGGGGTGTTATCCAAGTGTTTCTGGGGTGGTATGAAGAATCGAGAGGCCCCGATTCCAGCGGCATGTACTGGGAAGTGAGAACAAGAATAATCGGCGCAACCGATTTCTGTGTCATTCGAAGCTTCCCCGCTGTTAGCGTCGGGGGAATCTAGCCCGCCTCCGTGAGCAAATTACGGGCTGACGAAGTCCTTAGCCAAACCGGTTGAGGACTTTTTATATAATTTCAGAAAGAAATACTTTTCTATTTTCTTTAGCAGAAATTCTCGCAGCTTCAAGTACCTTTGCTTGATTCAATATTTTTTCGTACACAGCATGTATTTTGCCAGTCTCATTTTCTTTGTGCAAAATTGTGTCACAAAAATCAGCAAAAATTAATTCGAATTGATTGATTGCAGGAGCTTCAATTTTTTCTCTTTTTTCTTGCATGTTTTCATTGGTAACACATTCAATGTCTGGCTTCATATCAGGTGGGATACTATACGCACGGTTCACCGTAATGATACCCTTGCTTCCCCAAAGAGAATAGTTATTTTGGTATACCGCATCAAGATCAAAGGCGAGTAAGGCGGTTACGCCATCTCCAAAATCAAGTGTCATTGTGCCTCGCATGTCTACCTCTTCGGAGTATAGAGTTGTTGTTACAGAGAGCGGTTCTTTTCCAATCATTTTTCTTGCCATGAAAGCAACATAGGCACCATTTTCGTTCAGTACTCCACCATCAAGCTCTTTGCTGTAGCGGATATTATCTGCGTTCATTTTTGGAAAACCAAAAAAACTTCTAAACACAGCAACTTTTCCAATAGTTCCTTCCTCGATAAGGGATAAGACCTTCTTGTGTTGCGGGTGGAAATCACACATAAAGTTCTCATAGAGAACAACGCCATATTTTTTGCATTCCTCAATAATTTCCTGCGTGTCAGCAAAACTTACTGCAAGAGATTTTTCACAAATGACATGCTTCCCTGCTCTTACGGCTTTTAGAATCCATTCTTTATGGAGGCTATTTGGTAAAGGAACATGCACAGCGTCCACATTTGGATTAGTAATAACCCCATCATAACTCTCTGCAGTTGGGATGTTATATTCTTGTGCCCATGCTTTTGCTTTTTCACTATCTCGACTTGAGATGCTCACTATCTGAGCATTAGGGATTGCTTTAAAGCCAGGGATTCCATAGCGTTTAGAAAAGTTGGCACATCCTAGTATTCCAATTCTTACTTTTGTGTTCATACTACATTGAATCAATAGTTCGTTTAAGTCCATCTTCAAGCTTCACACTTGGAACATATCCAAAATCTTTTTTTGCCTTTTCAATATCAATAACACTGTCTGGATTATCTCCAGCACGCATAGGGAAAAAGTCAGGTTTGATGTCAGTACCAAGGAGGGAATTTAATTTTTCAACAAGTTCAATAAGAGAAATACTAGAGCCATAGCCTATGTTATAGACACCGCCAAACCCTTGTTCACTTTGAAGAGCAAGAACGTTTGCATGTGCAATATCATCGACAAAAATAAAATCACGGAGCTGTTTACCATCACCAAATATTTGAGGGGACTTTCCTTCTTGTAAGAGTGAAATGAACTTAGCAACGACCGGCACATAACTTGCGGTGAGGTCTTGGTTTTCTCCATAGACGTTTGAATAGCGAAGACCGATTGATCGTAATCCGTAGAGTTCAAAGAAAAGTTTTGCCGTCATTTCTACTTCTGCCTTTTGAAGAGAATAGGGTGAGCACGGTTCAAGTGCTAAGGTTTCAACTTTTGGAAGAACAGGGTTCTTTCCATATACGGTAGTGGAAGAGGCATAGATTACTCTATCTACTCCTGCGTCACGCGCAGCAACGAAAACAGAAAGCGTTCCCGTGACATTTACTCTATGGGAGGCGAGAGGGTCCTTTACGCTAAGTGGGATAGGGGGAAGGCCCGCTTGGTGGACTACTGCCCAGGCACCAGTAAAAAGCTCCTTCATTTTTTCTGTGTTTAGGATGTCCTCTTTTGAAATGATAACATCTGCCCCTTGTGCTTGTAGAGCGCAAACTATGCGAGATCCGATGAACCCTGTTCCTCCTGTCACTACTATTTTTTTGTTTTTTAGATCTATCATTTTTTGGAAGTGGTAGTGTATTTACGTTAGAAGTTAATTATATGTGTAATATATATAATTCGCAAACGAAACGATTTGCGTACATTAATTCTTAACATTCCATTTTGTTCTAAGCCATGCACGTATTTTTTTATCTTGTGCATAAGCAATATAGGCAACAAAAAGCATGAATATTTCAACGAGTAAGGCAATAAACATTTTTGGTTCTTGGCTAACGTTTGTGAAGTACCCAATAATAGTATTTCCTATTACCTGATGAAGAAGATACAGTGGGTACGTGAGACCTCCTATGGTTGCAAAAATGATACGAGTTTTTGTGCTTTGTAAATATTTTGATGTGCTTATTGCAAGAATGACAAGAAGATACAGTATCGGATGGGCAGCAGCAATAATAATGCCATCGAGGGGATGAGGCATGAAGTATGGAGGAAGAGCAACAAATGAAATGAATGTGGAGTATATAAGTGCTGAAGCTATAAGCAGTGAGTCAGATATTTTTTGGAGCTTAGTTTTTAGCGTTTCCTCAAAGTAGAGAGCAAGTGCTCCTCCTAGAATAAAATACGAGGCATGCCTCACAAGAAGGAGTTTCATAATAAAATTCTTGTCGATATGTATTAAGAAAGATATAGCGCTAATGGCGAGCCACCCCCAAAAAAAATAGCGGATATTCTTCCAAGAAAAAAGATACACGAAGAGGCCAATACTTACGTAAAACATAAGTTCGACGGCAAGTGTCCAATAGGACGGGTCAACTAGCCCACCATAGCCAAGTGCGGAACTTAATTTATCGCCAAGCATGGTCATACTGATGAGGTACTCAGCAAAATGAACAGGGGTGCCATTTGGCATCAAAAGCGTTACCAGATAGGTGATAGTGCATGCTATCCAAAATAGCGGGTAAAGACGAATGAAGCGTCCAAGAATGAAATTTCGAGTGCTTGCTGTTGCGGCGCTTTGGGAAATAACAAAACCAGAAATTATAAAAAAAAGTTCAACTCCTAAATTTCCATAGCGATACCAGGATAGTTTGTCAGTTAAACCAAAGAAATAATGAAAGTTAACCACACCGAGGGCAGCAATAAAACGAAGTAAATCAAGCCCCGTATAGTATATTTTCATAATATCCATCCATTCTAGCACATGTTATAATTGGTTACATTATGGCAATTTCAGGGAGATTTTTGATAGTGTTACGTAGTAGTTGTGTATAGTACATGTTATTTAACTCCTTCTCTTTCCTTATATTTTTCCCGGTAGTCTTTTTAATCTATTGGTCACTTCCGTATACCCTGCGGAGAATTTTTCTATTGCTTGCGAGTTGTTATTTTTACATGGCATTATTGCCAAAATATATTGCTATCTTAATTGTTGTTATTACGGTTGATTATTTTTTGGCGTTTCTTATCGACAAACACGAAGGGGAAAAAAGATCTCTACTTTTAACAGTAAGTATTGTAACTAATATTGGCATTTTATTTTTCTTTAAGTATTTTAATTTTTTTAGTGAAAACATAACACCACTCGCACAAGCGCTTCATTTTAATTATTCACCCACAGTCCTTTCTTTTGTTTTGCCGCTAGGGCTCTCTTTTCATGTTTTTCAGAGCCTGAGTTATGTGATAGAAGTTTACAGAAAAAACTATAAACCAGAAAAGAATTACCTTACCTATGCGCTCTATGTAATGTTTTTTCCACAATTGGTTGCAGGACCAATTGAGCGCCCGCACCACCTTTTACCGCAATTAGCGACATATCATACATTTGATTTTCTTAAAGCACGAAGAGGGTTAGAGAGGATGTTGTGGGGGTTCTTTAAAAAGATGGTTATCGCTGATCAAATATCACAAATAATCAACCCAATTTTTGAAAATCCTCCAACGCAGGGGGGGATACTTATTGCTGTAGCAATTTTATTTACATATCAAATCTATTGCGATTTTTCAGGCTACACTGATATAGCTCTCGGCGCTGCCTCTATGCTTGGGTACGATTTACGTGAAAACTTTAATCGACCATTTGCCGCACGTTCTTTTTCTGATTTCTGGCACAGATGGCATATGTCATTATCAACCTGGTTTAGGGATTATGTCTATTTCTCTCTTGGGGGCAATAAGGTTTCAAAAGTGAAATCAATGAGAAATATTTTAGTTGTATTTTTACTTTCTGGTTTCTGGCATGGAGCTAACTGGACATTTATTGTATGGGGAGCCATTAACGGCCTTTACTTAATTATTGAATCAGAAACAAGGAAAATAAGAAATTGGTTTGTTGTTACAACTCGATTTTCACGCGCCCCAGGTCTTTACCAAGCGGTTCAAACCGCCATTGTTTTTTGCTGTATCAGTATAGCCTTTGTTTTCTTTAGAGCAGAGAATATTAATCAAGCTTGGTGGTTTATGTCACATTTTTTTGCCGGATGGAGTAAGGATTTTATTCTTCATGGGTTACTTGGTAGCCTAACAAAGGTAGTAGGGAATACAGTTTTTTTGGTTACTATAAGCTCAATTATACTTATGGAATTCATTCAGTATTATCAAGCTAAGAAAAGAACACTCTATATATTTGATACTACACCAAAAATTGTACGATACGGGTGGTATTATTTTTTGGTATATACAATTCTTCTTTTTGGTTATTTTGAATCACAAACATTTATTTATTTCCAGTTTTAGCACCACTACACATGAAAACATTTATTACAAAAGTAATTATATACAGCATGCCGATTGTTTTTGTATATGCATTTCCTTTTACTGTATATTACCTTAGTAAGGAGTATGTCCCACTTGAAAATATTGTTGAACTTCAATACAAGAACCCTGGAACATTGTATGGATTTTCATATTATGGTGAACCACACGTTCCTTATAAAATGTTGCTTTTGAAGAATAGAAAACCAGATGTTTTTGTATTAGGAACATCGCGTTCATTCCAGATACGTAAAGAATTTTTTGTTTCACCCGAACGATTTTTAAATGTGGCAGTTCCAAGGCCTTTTAGTGATTTGGATACTATGCACAATTTTATCGATGCACTTCCAGAAGACGGTAAAAAGAGAACGCTCTTTCTTCTCTTAGATAAGAGATATTTTACAGAGGAATATAAGGGTAAATTTTCTACAGAAGAGGATACTTTTATTACACAATTTAGGAAGTTGATTGGGAAGCCACTACGCTTGGTTTATTTGGATTATTTTTCACACAGATACTCGTTACATGATTTAGTTAATGCGTCGATCCATACCAATAATCGCATTGGGCTCTGGGCTCTCGTTTCGGGCACAGGATACCGTCTCGACGGCACACATCAAGAAGAGTATGCAACCAAAAGAGCAGATAGAAAAAATCTTCTCCACAGAGAAATAGAATCTCGCTTAGATCAGATTAAACACTATGATCTAACGCTATTACAGAAGGAAGAGGCACTGATTCCTAAAAATATTAAAGCGTTGAATGATTTTCTTTTACTCTGTAAAGAAAGAAATATTACAGTTATTGGTTTTATTCCTCCTGATCCAAGAGAAGTTTCAGCATTACTTAATAAAGGCAACACACCGTATTCTCAATCACAGATTAAGCTAACAAATAATATTGCTTCAATGTTCTTAGACAATAACCAAAAATTTTTTAATCTTTCATCGATAGAAGGTTTTGGCGGTAGCGATGATGAATTTATTGATTTGATTCATGGAGGAGATCTTCTCTATGCGCGAGCATTTCTATTTATGGCTACACAAGATGTTTCACTCAGACAACATATTAATGTAAAAGCATTACAAGAAATGATAAAAAGCACACATGATGATTTTTTAGCAATTCCTTATTAGAGCTTTAAGGTATGTAACAAATAATATTGGTTTGCTGATGTGGTAATTCTTTTGTTGATTCATCAAACTCTCTACCCCATTTGACTAAATCTTTTGAGTCATAGATAAACTTACCCTCAAGGTCTTTTATTTTGTAGCCATATTTTTCAAGAAGAGACAGAAGACGAATACCATCATTTGTAGTACTATCGTTACTACTTCTTTTATAAAATGTTGGTGTGTATTCAATGAAAAGAACTGGTTTATCTCGCTCAATTATTTTTTCCAATCCAAGTAGTGCTTGGTATTCATAACCTTCAACATCAATTTTGATGAGGTCTATTTTTTTATATGGAAGAAGCTTATCTTCTGCTTTTATGATATGAATTGTAATTTGTTCTTCTTTACTATCTTTTAACGAAGCAACAATAGACGAAGCACCGATATTGGCCTTATTAATATAAAGCGTCTCACTGCTTTCTCGGTCCCCGCACCCTAGATTAAAAAGGCTAATGTTTGTCATCGCGTTTGCTTCAGTACTTCGTTTTATTTGTTCGTAGAGATGGGGGATTGGTTCGAAAGAAATAACATTTCCTGTTGGACCAACAACTCTAGAAACAAAAAGTGTATGTTGTCCAATGTTCGCCCCAATATCAACAAAGGTCATCCCGGGCTTGAGATAGCTCATAAAAGAATCCAGCATTTCTTCCTCAAAATAACCTTTATCAAAAATTTTTTCATCGATATATCCATTTCTCGGGTCAAGAGCAATAAGAAATGATATATGTTTATAGGTAAGAGGGAAAAATGCGTGTTTCCTAAGAAAGGCTTTTAGATTATCTTGTCTGCGTTTTGTATGAGCAAAATAGAGTATCCAATAACGCACATATGAATACGGACCATTCATATATTTTTTGAGAAAGTTTTTTAGTAAAACAAAAATATACGTATTAGCTTTAGAAAATATTGTTTTCATAGAGTGGATACAATGAATGGTTTTTAGTAAAGATTGTCACAGTATATCATGTATCTTCCTTTTATTTTTTAGATAAAAATAAACCATTATTTGTGATAGAATGGGTTTTATATAGAGTGGTATTTTTACTGTTGGTAATCTCATGTATAAAACCCTACAAAAAAATTTCTTTGGAGTAAAAATCTTTCAGGATTTGTCATGGTACACACTTGGTCAGATTATTGTACAAGGTGTCGCATTTTTTAGTGCCGTGATTGTATCTCGTTATCTTGGTCCGATTAATTTGGGTTTGTATAGTTTCGTCCAAAATTATGTTGGGACAATTCTTACAGTAATTGGAGGGACAGATTTTTATTTTACATGGAAAATAGCAAAGAGCGGGAATTATTACAGAGATGTCGTTGAGTGTTTTGCCTACAAGTTGTACCTCTATATTGTTCTGGCTTGTATAGGTGTTGTTTCTGCGTTGGTTGTTTTACCTAGTGATGTTGCCTTCATGGTCAGTATCATGCTTGTTCCTGTTTTTATACAATCACTCAATGCTTTTTCTTTTTATGTTCTTGCGACTAATCGTGCGAAGTTGATGGCGACAACACAGGTACTATCAGCGATTTTATTATTAGGAATTAAAGTTGGGTTAGTATATCTAAAAGCACCGCTGTATGCTTTTGTTATTGTTTCTTCTGTCGATCTTATTTTGAGTGGAATTATTTTTACCTTCTATTTTATGAGATTCTCAGAATGGCGAGAAGCGCTTAAGGAATATACGTTTCCACCATTTATAAAAGTATTTTCTTTTATGTACTCTATTCGTTTAAGTATCATTGCGCTTATATTTTGGCAATTACTTCAACGTATTGACCAGCTTATTCTTGCGACATTTTCCAACGCATATACACTTGGGATTTATTCGGCGGCAGTAAAAGTCGCAGAAGTGCCTAATTTTTTAGCTGGGATTTTGTCCGCCGCTCTTATTTCTCGTATGGCATATGTTGCAACAAATAATGACGAAGATTCAAAACGTAAGCTTAAAAAAATTATGCTATCATATTTTGTTATCGGGACAGGTATTGCCTTAACCATTGTTTTGTTTGCGCCACTTGCTGTTCATGTTTTATACGGTATAAAGTTTATTGATTCTGTGTCAGTACTTCGAGCCTACGCACTTTCAATCCCAGGGATGTTTATGAACTACTTTTTCCTTGGCATGTATGGTGCAAAAGAAAGACAACATAACCAGATTGGTATATTTGGTACAGCGGTGGGTATCAATATTGTTCTCGTATATGTACTAACTCCTGTATTTGGCTTGGTGGGGACTGCGTATGCGACAGTTATTTCATATACAGTTGCAGCACTTGGTTTTTATAGTGTCTTAGATAAGAAAGGTAAATAATCCATGTCTCATAGAAAATATTCCAACTTTATATTTTTTTCTCCAGGACCAGTAGGGGATCATTTAGTTACTATTGATTTTGCAAATCATTTTTTTGAAAGTACAGGAATCCCGTCTACCATTTTAGTGAAACACCCAAATCAATTTCTAAGAGATATGTCATTACCGTATGATAATCATATTTTGTACTTAGGATTTAAAGGGTGGAGATGGATGATAAAAATTGGTGTTTTAACACTGAAGAGTATTTTTCAAAAAAATTGTTATGTGCTTATTTTCCCAATTCCACTCCCTGTATATCTTCTTATTTTTTGTAAGTTCATTCGCTATTTTACTCGTAGTAGAGTCGTCGGGTTTAATCATGAAGGAACAAAATTTTTTCCAGTTGGTTCAGGGTACGCTTCTTCTTTAGGTAAAGAACATTGTATACCACTCCGCGCTGAGCCATTCTATAAGAGTGCAAATGAAATGCTTACCTTTCTAGGGTATAAGGCGATTAACCGTCTTCCTCATCTTGATTATATTTACCAAGAGCATATTTTTGATCGTCTAGATATTGAACAAGGTAAATATATTGTTATGCACGTAATTCCATCATATAAGTTTAGAAGTCTACCCGAAGACAGATGGAATCATATTATTGGTGAACTTATCATGAAGTTACCCAATGTAAAAATTGTTTTGACTGGCGCAAAAGGGGACATGCCCTTCATTGATAGATGCATAGAGGGATTACCAAAAGAAACTATTGTTATTGCTGCCGGGAAAACAGATGCACAAGAACTACTTACAGTCTATGCAAATGCAAAAGTGGATGTAACAGTACAGACAGGAAATGGGCTTATTGTTAACATGCTCCACGCATCAACGGTTGTTGTTAATATAAAAGGTACCGCAATGTTTTACTACGATTTTAATGAGAAAGCTAAAATTCTATATTCAGAAAAGGATTGTATTTGTGATCCATTCAGAACATCGTGTAATTTTATACAGTACAAAGGAGGGGAATATATGGCGTGTATTTTTAATATTAACGATGAAGAAGTTATTGATGCTGTTCTGGTAAAATATTATGAGTAAAAATATGACAACAATCCCACCCGTGTTTGTTATTAATCTACCAAAAGATAGGGATCGACTTTTATTTATGGAGAATCAATTAAAGCGATTATCAATTGCCTATAGCGTTATAGAGGGTAGGTATGGGAAAGACGAAGATGTTCTTGCTTCATGTGATGACTCACTTGCTATCAATGAGCACGGAAAGATTTTAACTCTTGGAGAAAAAGGATGTGCTTTTTCTCATCGCATTATCTATGAAACAATGGAAAAAGAAAGCATACAACATGCTCTTGTTTTAGAAGATGACGTAGTTCTTCCAGACAATTTTATTGATATTGTAACCAAGGTAATTAATAACAGCCACTCATTTGATTGGTTATCATTTGACTATCCTAAAATCGGAGTTCCTTTTGTTAGGGCGTGGATGACTGCTTCATCAAAGATGATAAAGAAAAATAAATTATTTTTTTTGTATGCACTTATTAAGGCTCCAATAATTATGGGGATGTCTCTTTTTGAATATGTTCGCGATATTACCGCAATGCAATTTCCTTGGTATAGAGGTCCAAAAATATTTTACAGACCACTCTATAATGCAGGGGCATACATTATCACCCTAGAGGGTATTAAGAAATTAAAACCATTTCTTTACCCTCTTCGCTTCAGTGCTGACAGAACACCAAATCAGGCACGTTTAAAAGCGGGTCTAAAAATGAGGTGGTATGTCCCACGAGTGGTGCATCAGACCGATGAAGACGAAGGAAATACATTTACAAGCAATACATTGTATTAAATATAAAGTTAAATCATTGTGATAGTATACATACATGAAAAGAGTTATTAATTTTCTACTTAGATGGAGGAAGCACCCAGTCTTTTTATTTTTTTATGGTATTAATTTCTTTAGACCAAATTTTATTGCTGGGACAGACTTTTATTCTGATGAAGAATTTGTTGAACAAATGAAACAAGGAAAATCATTTATTCGTTTAAATGATGGCGAATTCCACCTTATGAATGGTGGCTCACTTGCATATCAACCATACACACAAGGCATTGAAGATGGATTTAGGTCTATTGTTCGAGAATATAGCCATTCCTCACCGTATGTACTTGGTCTTCCTAAGACATGCATGAACAAAACTAATGAAGAACAAAAGAAAGAAGGGAAGCTTTATGTTTGGCTGCCAGCAAAGACAATGTTTAAACTTTTTTTCCCTAAGCATATAAAGTATGGAGATGGCCATGCATTCTACATGGATGGATTTTTTACAAAAAATCTCGAACCAATACTTCTTGATAAACACCTTATTGTAGTAACAAACAAGCAAAGCATCGAAGCGTTTAAGAGTAATAAAGCAATCCCTTTTAAAAAGGTTTCTTTTGTTGAAACTCCATCCTGGGAATCATATAGTAAGTATGATGAAATAGTTGCACAGACACATGATGCCATTAAAGAAGCTGGTAATGATAATGAGGTTTCGATTATATTTTCAACTGGCCCTGCGAGTAAGCTTCTTGTATATGAATTTTCAAAATTAGGGTATCCAAGCTATGATATAGGAAAAGGGTTTGAGGTTCTCTATACAGGTGACTCTATAGAAGATCGTATTTAACAAATGTAAAATAATAAAAGAGTAAGGTATGAAATTAAAAGATCTTCAACATAAAAGCCATCTGGGTAGTGATAGCGCAACTATTCCTGCATTCGCGGCTCCAGGTATTCATGAAGCGGTTTTTGATTCATTTTTGAAATCTAATCTTTCAAAAGATGCAAATATTCTTATTTTGGGTGCTGGCGCTGGGTCATTTGATCAAAAATTGTTTAATCATGGATACACGTCTATAACGTCAACTGATTTAATTCAAGAAAACTATAAGATGAAAGGGATTAATTTTATACCTTTTGATTTAAACGAAGACTTTTCAAAGCTTGGAAAATTTGATGCAATTATTGCGCTTGAAATTATTGAACACATTGAAAACCAGTTTCATTTTATACGATGTATCAAAAAGCTATTATCAGACAAGGGAATACTTTTTTTGTCTACTCCAAACGTAGAGAGTACATTTTCTCGTGCTAAGTTCTATTTTTTTGGGAGGTTACATTTTTTTAGTAAAGAAGAACTCTATGGGACGGGGCATATTAATCCAGTTTTTAGCCATATTTTTATGTTTAACTTGGCACAGAGTAATCTTAAGGTTGATACGTACTTCACTAATGGGAATGTCTGGATTAATAATTTCAAAACAGCGAATCTTGGCACAAAACTTGCATACACTCTTTTCTTTCTTTTCTCATATTTCACTCGTAATAGAAATACAAAAGATATCAGTATTTATAAAATTATTCATAGTGTTTAGTTATTGCCTCGTTGGCTGTTTTACCCCATGTGGTATAATGTTAATCTATGAGTGAATATATTCTAGGTATCCATTTCGGACATGATTCTACGGCTGTTTTGATGAAAGATGGAGCTATTGTTGAAGCAATGTCAGAGGAGAGACTATCTCGCCAGAAGAAACATGTTGGATACCCACATCTTGCCGTTGCATACATACAAGATAAATATAAGATAGACACATTTAAAAACGTGATTGTTGATGGTGTTGAATTCGGTGGGCATATTTTTGAAACACTTGAAAGTAATCGTATCTATAGAGCAAAAGGCCCAAAGAACGAATATTTTATACGAGCAATAGGGGCACGATTTCCTTTTATCGGTGAGGTGTACCGTATTATTGATATATCGCGGTTCTTTAAAAATATTGTGAACATGGAAACAAAAACGCGGGAGTATCTCGCTGAATTGTTGCCCGGCTCAACCTTTTCGTTCATTCATCATCATTATGCTCATGCGTGGGCTACTGTACCGTTTATACCAGATACAAAAAAGAGAATTATTTTGACCTTGGATGGTCAAGGAGATGATTTGTCTGGTTCAATTAATCTGTTTGAAGATGGAGATATTAAAGTTCTTCATACATTTTCTCGAGAAAATTCATTAGGCCTACTGTATAGTTCTATTGTTGATATTTTAGGCATGTCTCGCAATGAGCATGAGTTTAAAGTGATGGGTCTCGCCCCATATGCGAAGAAGTCATCAGGTGAGAAAGTATACGAAAAACTAAAGAAACTTGTATGGTTCGACGAAGAAAGTATGACAATGAAATCATCTATTGATACACGTCGTGCGACAGCATATTTGGTTGCATACGACTATAACCAGTACCGCTTCGATTCCCTTGCTTACGGTATTCAAAAGTTAACTGAAGAGATTATTAAAGATATTGCTCGCGCTTCGATTAAGAAATACGGCTGTGCCGATCTCGTGTTAGGTGGTGGGGTATTCATGAATGTGAAAGCAAACCAATACCTTTCTGAAATGCCTGAGGTTAATTCTGTTGTTGTAACACCATCGTGCGGTGATGAATCACTCGCTCTTGGTAATGTTGTATATGGGTATGCAAAAGCACATAACCATAATTTATCTCTACTTAAAAAACTTGACGCTATCTACCTTGGGTCAGAATTTTCTGATGAAGAAATAAAGAAAACAATAGATGGGTATCCATTTACTAAACAATGTGATGTTGTCTACTTTGACCCAAGGAGTGATATTACTATTGAAAAAAAAGTTGCTGAACTTTTAGCAAATAATAGTGTTGTAGGAAGAATGAAGGGGCGTTCTGAATGGGGAGCACGAGCACTTGGTAATCGCTCTATTTTAGCTAATGGTATGTCACGAGATAATGTAAAACTTATCAACGAGATGATTAAAGGGAGGGATTTCTGGATGCCATTTGCAACAAGCATGCTGTACGAACGTCGCCATGATTACCTCGTAAATCCAAAAGACACATACGCACCTTTTATGGCGATTACGTTTGATACAAAACCACTTGCACACAGAGAACTGATCGCAGCGCTTCACCCTTATGATCTAACATCACGCCCCCAAATGGTTAAAAAGGAGATTAATCCAGAGTATCACGCCCTCATCTCAGAATTTGAAAAGCTAACAGGGGTTGGAGGTATTTTAAATACAAGTTTTAACTTACATGGTGAGCCAAATGTTGAAAATCCTTACGAAGCTCTCCGTACCTTTGAACTCTCTGGTCTCCCCCATGTAGCTATTGGTAACTATCTTCTTTCTAAGAAATAATTCTTTAGAGCGTGTTCAAATAGGCGAGAGGAGTTCCTTCTATTCGGACGATATCACGACCAAGATCTCTCCATTCTTTAATACATTGGACAACACCAGGATGTGCAAAATCACAATCATGCCACACGAAGACCCCCTTTCCTTCACAGAGTTCATAACATTTTTCTGAATCATTTTTACAGTAATCGTAGGTATGCGAACCATCAATAAAAAAGAAGGTCGCTCCTGATGCTTTGCTAAAATCATATGTTGCGGTATCTCCAAGATGCTGTGTAATTCTTTTCTCATAGTCTGTACCCAAGAATTCTCTATCCGTTTTTCTTTTTTCAATAAGATGAAAATCATCTTTAGTAAGATTTTTTACCGTATCTTCTTTGTTCAAGAAATCAGGAGGTAAATCCATGGTGTGTACTGTTGCTTCAGGTAAGTTTTGTGCAATTAACTTCGTTGTGTGACCTAAAAATGTCCCAATCTCTAGGACAATACGTGGATTGTGTTTTACAAGTAGAGAGACAAAAGGTATCGCTTGGTAGTAAGGCATTGCCCCATCTTCTTTATTGCTGATATTAAGTGTAATTGTTTGTTTACTACCATGTAAAAGTTTTTCTAAAGTAACAATTGGTATAGTGGCAAGTATTCGTGTGTCTGTTGTGTGTGAAGCAGTAAACGAGCGTTTACATGCTTCAATAAAAAGGGTTGGCCCATATTTACATAAATGAATAAGAGAAATAATGTTGAAGCCAAGAGTGATTTTGAAAAGGTCCTTAATCATAATGTTTGCTATATTGGTCATTTTTTATAATGTATTTGTTTCTAAATTTTGATAGACTAATCCTTAATGAAGGAAAAGAAACTTATTGTCATGATTGCCTATGGTGGTGTTGGTGAATTTTTATTTCAACTTGATTTAGCAAAACGTTTTGAACAGTCTGGGTACGAAGTGCTGTTTCTTGTTAAGTCTAAGTATGCATTCTTTTGTGATATTGCACAAGAAACTGACTTGAAAATGGTTTCTTTTAAGGATGCTTCAGGTTGGAAATATTTTGCGTATATGCCTTATATATGGGGACTTTCAGGTATTAAAAATATTACAATTGTTAATTCCTTTAACTCCCTTTTTTACAGATTTCCCACAAAAGTATTGTATGGTGTGGCTAGATTATGCTCCGCAGATGTTGTTGTATCTAAGCATACACATAAACATTCATGGCTGTATACACAAGTCCCGTATCACGATAAAGAAATGATATGGCAAAGAAATAATAGAATTGTTGAGTATGTTACAAAAGAACGCAATGAGGCGAAATTTCCCATTCTTACCTTTACCTCATATCCGTATAAAGGGGAGAAGTATATACATATTCATCCAGTAGGGTCATCGTTACAAAAGTCCTATCCTGTAAGAAAGTTACTCGAAGTTTTGAAACACCTAGAAGAAAAAAACTACACAGTACTCCTGACAATGACCCCTTCTGAAGAGAGATGGTATATGACACCTGAGCTTAAGAGTTTTATTGATATCCATAACAATAAGGTTCATTTCATGAGTAAATATTTTTCCGCAAAAGAAATCATTACCCACATTCAAAACGCAGAAGTATTTTGTACTGTTAATACTGGATTACTTTGGCTAGCTATTTTACTTTCACAGAAGGTTGTTGTGTTTGATATATATACTGATTATGAATGGACGCCAACACCGTATCCTCGTGTTACTCGACTGGGATATGATTCTGATGCAGAAGGGAATTCACTTCATTTAGTACTTCGTGACCATGATGATGGAACGTATTTTGAATCTATGTATCTGATTCAAGAAACCGAAGCAGTAGATGCTATAAGCAACAACCTAAAAAGTATATAGAAAATGGTTTTTTGTGATAATAAGTATACATATGTATACTATTCTAATTATGCTAGTTCCAAAGACGGGCCATTAATTTACACACCAACAAGATATGTCAACTTTAGAAGCTAGCACGCTATTGAAATTTTTACGAGAAATTAAAAAAACAAGGATCGCTATCGTTGGTGATAGCATGATCGATATATTTTCATATGGGAAATCCGAAAGACTTTCTCCCGAAGCACCTGTTCCAGTCATAGAACTTATTACAAGAAACTTTATTCCAGGAGGTGCAGCAAATGTTGCCAAAAATATACGAAGTCTCGGTGGGGGAGCTGTGCTTTTTTCGGTAATAGGAAATGATGAATACGGAGCCCTTCTTTCGAAGATGTTAAAAAGAGAAAAGGTTGAGCCGGTCTTTATTAAGAGTTCTACAAGGCCAACAATAGTGAAAGAAAGAATCATTGAAAAAGAAAAACACTTTGTACGTATTGATTTTGAATCAAAAGAGCCCATAACAAAAGAAGAAGAAAGAAAACTTATTGAAAAATTTAAAAAGGAATCAGATTCAATTGACGTGCTTATTTTTTCTGATTATGCAAAGGGGGTTATAACACAGAGAGTTGTTAACGAATTTTGTAAAATTGCCAACAAGAATAAAATTCCTATAATTGTAGACACAAAACCCAAGAATGCCCCTCTTTTCCGTGGGAAAAAAATTGCATTATTTACACCAAACGCAAAAGAGGCGCATGATATCTCAGGAAAGAAAAATATAGAAGAGGCTTCAAAGTATCTTCAAGATTTTTTTGCAACATCTATTCTTATAACAAAAGGGGAGAGAGGGATGACCTTATATGAAAAAAATGATTCGATTCATTTAGATGCTCGGTCAACTATTGTTGTTGATGTTTCTGGGTGCGGCGATACTGTTATAGGGACCCTTGCTCTAGCGCTTGCAACTCAAAGACCAATGAGTGAAGCTATACGGTTCGCAAGTCACGCAGCAGGAATTGTTGTTCAAAAAAAAGGAACAGCGGCAATTAACCCAAAAGAATTTTTAAAGCATCAGGACTATTTTTTGTAAAATCTTAGCGAGGAATACATGCCCTCACTAAGCGAATACATACGTAGAAAATAAAAGAAGGGTGGTAGAGAAGTTCTTTGGAAAATCCCTCAAAGAAAAGAATGCTTAGTACTTTTATCTGCTCTAGCATTCCTCTCTTTCTAAAATTAAGCCCAGAAGTTGTATCATACCCCCCAGAAATAGTACTATTGTGGTCTGAATAATAGATGTCGGTATATAGACCAAGTTGGTAGAAGAAGAACCATTCCTCGCCTTGTTTTACGTATCTTGAGAATTTTATTTTTTTCTGAGTAAGTAGTTTTGTTTCTATACAATGCGTAGCGTCGCCCTTTATGCGTTTAAAAATAAGATATGATAGTGAGTAGGAATAGTGTTTATTATCTTTTGGAAATTTTGTTATTGATCTACCATTTGCATATGCACGATTAGTGACAAACCATTTTTGTTCTCCATGAAGTAAAATAAGATTACGGAAAGTCTGTAAAGCGTCTGGAGATAAGTAATCATCATCATCTAAAAAAATAACCCAACGCGAATCTGCGGAAAGTTTTTCTAGCGCAAAATTTCTACTATAGTTAACACCACGATTAGTATTGTTTACATAGTAGTGAATTCGATGATCGTTAATGGATGAGGCAAAGTCGAGGTAAGCCTCATCACGAGGGGAATCGTTAACGATTATCATTTCCCAGTCTTTATACGTTTGGGCTTGAAGTGAAGTAACAGCTTTCTTAAGAAGTTCTTTTCGTTTATAGGTTGGAGTTATGATGCTGAATTTCATAGAGGTGTCTAAATAAAACCAAGTATTTTTTTGACTATTGTTTTGATTCTAAGAATTTCAACAACTCTTTTACCTATCGTGTAGATACCAATTTTTTTAAAAAACTTGTTAAGAGGATGCCCCCATGAATAATTCCATAAATGGACTCCGTAAACTTTATCTCCTAATGGTTGCCCCTTATATTCATGAATATGGTGTGCATCAAACGGATAGAATGCCGAAGGAGGCAGTATGGTTGTGTTTTCTGGGTTAATTTTTTCAAACAATTCCGTCATAATAACCGGGTTTGGTCTTAGAACTGTATTTACATGATATTCCTTTTCCATAGCTTCTATGAATGGGTGGTTTGGGATTGAGCCAATCATTCCACAACTGATGTATTTTTCGGACTCCTTTCCAAGGAGAAGAGAGGTGTCGAGAAGTGAATCAAGAGATTGGAGTAGGAGCATGTCTGTATCTAAGTATATTCCGCCCTGCTGTAAGAGAACCTTAAGCCGAACATAGTCTGCAACGAATGCAAATTTTCCTTCCCTGTACATCTTGTGGGTAAAAGGGTGGTCGTGTACATCAAAATTGTCTTCATTCCATTCAGTAATGACATAGTCTGGGCAATAGTTTCCCCAACTTTTTATACAGTTCTCAATCAGGGAACTTTTTGGTTTTTTGCCGAACCAGCAGTAGTGAATAATCTTTGGAATCATACAAAATGGTCTATCACCAGAGTATATCACTAGGTCTTATTTTGTCTTACTAGGATTGGGTTTTTTGGTATTGTAGCAATTTAATCTCTCTATGGTACACTTCATTACATTATTCCGTATAGTAACTTTTTAAAGTACCAATTTATTACGTATGCAAAGTTTTATTAAGAAAGTGGTGTGGATTTGTTTAGCTATTGTTCCATTTATTGCCCTTCATGTGGCCGACGGAGGGACATTTGATGTTCTTCATTGGTTTGGGAGTTCTGGGCTCTTCTTTCCATTTATATCTGGAAAAAATTTAATTTTCAGATTCGTTGTAGAAATTGCTCTTGCTGGATGGGCTATTCTTGCGTTATATGATTCTTCATATCGCATTAATATCAAAAAGTCTCCAATAATGATTGCATACAGCCTTTTTATGGTTGTTCTTCTTCTTGCAGATATTTTTGGTGTTGATAGAGAAAAGAGTATGTGGAGCAACTTTGAAAGAATGGAAGGCTTTGTTGGGCATATCCATTTCTTTGCATACTTCTTTGTACTTACCGTAATGATACGTAATCTTGGTGAATGGCAGAAGATGTGGAAGGTTTTTATTGCTGCAGATATCTTGGTACTTGTTTATGCTTATGGAC